>DATENE010000027.1:0-3254 GCA_035275205.1 Nitrospiraceae bacterium | reverse complement strand
ACGTCCAGTAGTTTGATTTTCCGATGGAGATGGCTCCGTTCGATTTTCAAATCTTCAGCCGTGCGAGATATGTTCCAGTGATGCTCGCGCAACTTTCGCGCGATATATTCCTTTTCAAACGCATTGCGGGCGTCCCTGAGCGAGTCATACGGCTGTGTAAAGAGTGGACTGACCGTGGGAGCTGTAGATTGGGGTACGGCCCCAACCGGGCGCGCTTGCAAGGAGAGCCCCGCTTGTGCCGGATCAATGACGGGTCCCGGTACCATGATCATCAATCGTTCGATCAGGTTCCTCAATTCTCGGATGTTTCCCGGCCAGTCGTATTGTTGAAACACCGCCATCGCCTCCGGCGAAACGTCTTTCATCCGCAATCCCTGCTCTTCCGCATGGACCTTCATGAAGTGGCGAATAAGCAGCGGGAGGTCTTCCCGGCGTTCCCTGAGCGGCGGCACGATGATCGGCACCACGTTGAGCCGATAGAAGAGGTCTTCGCGAAACGTGCCTTTCTCGATTTCCTTGATCAAATCCTTGTTGGACGCGGCTAAGACCCGAACGTCCACTTTGAGCAGTTTTGTCCCACCGACACGAGTGAATTGCTGTTCCTGTAATGCCCGCAATACCTTCGCCTGGGTGCTCAAACTCATGTCGGCGATCTCGTCCAGGAACAGGGTGCCGCTGTCCGCCTGCTCGAACTGCCCGCGTTTCATCGAGGTCGCACCGGTGAAGGAGCCCTTTTCGTGTCCGAACAGTTCACTCTCGATCAAGGTCTCCGGGATGGCCGCGCAGTTTACCGCCACAAACGGCCGGCTGGCCCGCGCGCTATGTGAATGGATCGCCCGCGCCACCAGCTCCTTTCCCGTTCCGTTCTCCCCTCCGATCAACACGCGGCTATTCGTCGGTCCGGCGGTCTCGATCAACTGCCGCAACTGTTGCATCACAGGCGACTGTCCCACCAGCTCGAACTTCCTCTGAACGGTGGTCCGGAGTGTCCGATTCTCTTGTTCCAACCGGTATTGGTCCAAGGCATGCTTGACGCGTAGCGTGACATTCTCGAGCGATAAGGGTTTTTCAATGTAGTCATACGCTCCCAGCTTGATGGCCTTGACCGCTGTTTCGATCGAGCCGTGCCCGGACATCATCATCACTTGTGCCGTCGGTACCAGCTCGCGAACACGGCGCAAGGTTTCCATACCATCCATTTCCGGCATCCAAATATCGAGGAGCATGAGATCGGGCGGATCCATGGTGTAGACGCGCAACGCCTCCCCACCGTTTTTGACCGTCACCACATCGTATCCTTCATCCTGAAGAATGCTGCTCAAAGACGTGAGAATCGATTCTTCGTCATCTACAATTAATATCGATGCAGACATGAATCCCCCATAAAACGTGAGCTGTGATCGGCGAGGCGGTACGAATCCTACCGCGCAGCACTCAACTCTCAGCGCTTCTTCTTAGACCGGCAATTCGAACGTGAATATGGCCCCTTTCGGCTGATTTTGGCTGGCCTGAATCTGGCCTTCGTGATCGGTAATGATGCGACGCACGATCGCCAGTCCCAGTCCCGTTCCCGTCTTCTTCCGCGTAAAGTATGGCACAAACAGTTTTTCCTGGTCTTCCGGCGCGATGCCCATCCCTTCATCAGCCACACTCACCACGGCCCGCCGACGCTTCGTATCATACTTCGTCGAAAGCCACACTCGCCCTTTCTGGTGCATCGCCTGAATCGCGTTGTCCAGCAGGTTGACCATGACTCGTTTGAGCTGCTCTCGGTCGAAATTGAGCGACGGGAGGTCTTCGTCCAGTTCGACGATCAGTTCCACATCCTTGTGTGCTCCTCGATAGAGCGCCGTGACCTCGTTGATCACATCGTGGAGCGACTGATGCGCCATTTGCGGAGTCGGCAGCCGCGCAAACTTCGAAAATTCGTCGACCATATGTTTGAGACTGGTCACTTCGTTGACGATCACGTTGGTGGCTTCGTCGAAGATCGTGTCGAAATCCGGCGACTTATCGAAAAACTTCTTCCGCAAACGTTGCGCGGACAATTGGATGGGGGTCAGCGGGTTCTTTATCTCGTGCGCGACCCGCCGTGCGACTTCTTGCCACGCCGCGACTTTTTGCGCCTTGATCAATTCCGAAAGATCTTCGAACACCAGCACGATCCCAAGGTCCTTATTTGCTTCGTCCTTCATGCGAGACCCATGAAGTCCGATCGTCAAGAATCTCCCGTCGATCTCCATCGGGCCCTCCAGCGTCAGTGTATCGCGCTGATCGGCCAACATCCGATCGTAGACGGTTTGGAACAGATCGAGTTTGAACTCTTTGAACACCTCATTGGCCGGTCTGCCACGAAATCGATCCGCCGCAAGTCCGAGGATCCGCTCACCGGACGGATTGAAGTTCGTGATCAGTCCATTCTTATCGATGGAGAGCAAGCCTGCGGCGATCGTCTCAACCACCGTCTCGATATAGGCACGGCGGCGATCGAGTTCAAGATTGCTGTGGCGCAACGAGATATTGGCTTCTTCGATCTCGGACTTACTCCCTTGCAGATCCGATGTCATACGGTTGAACGAATCGATGAGTGTGCCGATTTCATCGGTGGCCTTGGCCTCGATTCGGACCGAGAGGTCTCCTTGGGCAATAGCCTCCGTGGCTTCGGCCAACCGTTGAATCGGCACGGTGATGCTTCCCGCGACATAAAACCCAAACCAGGTCGCCCCGAACAGGATGAGCACCGTAATGATAGCTACGAAGAGATAGACCCCGGCCTTGATCGGATTTTTCATCGCCTTGGTCTGCTTATATTCGTCGTACTGATGGCCGATCCCTTCCATTTTCGCCAGCAACGATTCAGGCACATAGGCCTCCACCACCACTACGCCCCCGATCTCGCCGCCTCGCCCGCTTGCTGCGATAGGGGCGGCAGCCCGGACCAAGCGCCCGGTTTCGGCCTCCTGTACCGCGTTGACTTCCTGCTTCCCGTTAATCACTTGGAGTACCAGCTGGCCGATCGGAAGATCGAGAGCCGATGGGGGCACGTCGAGATCCAGCGCCTTGGTCAAGGTTTCCATTTTGGCTGAAAATACCTCAATTCCTGCCACGCCGAATTCCGCCCGCTTGCGCGCCATGGCGGCCACCAGCAGGTCGCGCTGTTCTGCCAGCAGCATGTCTTCGCGATAGATTTCATGGCTGATGGCTCTGGCGCTATTGACCGCCAGGGTAATGTGGCCGGCGTGCTGCATCCGCGC
>DATENE010000026.1:0-7304 GCA_035275205.1 Nitrospiraceae bacterium | reverse complement strand
ACAGTCACGGTTGTGCCCTGTCCGGTTTCGCTCTCGAGCACAAGACTGCCTCCGTGGGCTAGGACCGTTTCGCGGCTCAAGAATAGCCCTAACCCGGTGCCCTTGCCAACCGCCTTCGTTGTAAAAAACGGTTCAAAGGCTTTCTGCACATCGGCCTCCGGCATGCCGCATCCTGTGTCCCGCACCGCGACCGTAACTACCAGAGGTGACATCGCGTCAGCCGTCAGGCGGCCACGGTCGAGTTCTTCGGACGATGCCGCATGGGCTCCTACTGATACGCTCACCGTTCCCTGCGGCGGAGTGGCGGCTAAGGCATTGGCAAATACGTTCACCAATACTTGATGCATCTTTTCCGCATCAGCCCAGACGAGCGGGAGATTGTCAGGAATCTCAACCGTCAGGGCAATCTCTTTCGCATGGAAGGCCGGTTCCATGAGTACGGTCGCTGGGCTGATCACCTTTTCCACGGGCAACCATGTCGGTTCCGGCTGGCGCTGTCTGGTTGAGGACAGCAAATCTTGAATGATCCGAACCACCCGTGTGAGCTGTTCATCAATCACGGTCACCCGCTTTTTCATTTCGGGTGTGACGCCAGGTTCTTCAGCCAGCGCCTGCACATGCCAGGCAATCGAGTGCAGCGGCGTGCCGATCTCATGCGCGACGGACGCCACCAGTTGCCCCACCGCGGCCAAGCGTTCCGAACGATTCAGCTGGTCTTTGGCATCGACCAGTTGCGTATTGGCCTTCAGGAGATTTTCCGTCTCCCGGGCGAGAGCGGCACGCGCCGCCGCCTCTCTCGTTTTGCGCTCTTCCCACGTCATGCCGATATAGGCCACAATCAGAAGTATTCCTGCCACCACACTGCGATTGATCACCGCCGATTGAAACCGCCCCGGCTTGGTCGGTTGCATCAGTCCCATATAGGTTGCCACGATGCAAGCCAAGACCGTCGCAATCATCAGGCTGCGGCTGCGCACGGTTGCGACCAATAGAATCGGCAACACAAACCCATACGCGGCGACCACGTTCGCCGGGGCGGCCATTTCAAGCGCGACGATCGCCAGAAACACCGCCCCTGCGATCGCCAGCACAATGCGGTGTTGCTTCAACATGAGAATAGGAGATGCCTAGACTTTTGATGAACCATGGTCAGATCTCAAGCAGGCTGAGAGGAAATTATTTCGCGTCGTAGGCATTCAAGGGCCTGCTCCTCAGGGAAAATAAGAGAAGTATACCGCCGAATGATGCTCAAAAAGGTCGTCCAGCGAGGCCCGTTCAATTCCCCTCCAACTCTCTTTAGGGGGTGGCTGAGGCTGCGCTCCGCGGATCGGTACTGGGATCCGCCGTCGTTCCGGAGCTTATACTTCCCCGGGTTCCGGTGTGCGAAGAATCCCTCGCCCTTGGCGCTTGGGTCCTTGGTTCTTGGCTCTGAGTCCGAAGGGGGTTGAGGTCACCCCCATAGTGGGTAGATCTATTTCAGTAGAATACTGATCACAATCCCCCCCATGACATCATTGACCTTGAAGTCCTGTTTGGGGCTGTCCGGATGGGAATTATGGCAGTCGATGCAAGGTTGAGCCACAGCACGATCCGGATAAACGGCCCGGAAATAACTCTTTCCTCCTTCCGTCACAAAGGCGGTATGGGGTTTTGTCGGATGATTGAGGACAAACCCCAGGCCTCTCTTCTCAAATTCGTTTGAGCCGTAATTCCGTTTGTTGATCGGCCAGAGGCTGATCAATCGATACTCTATGCCGAGTCCTTTTTTTGTCATGACGTGGCCCGACTCCTTCAGGAATTGAGCCGGGAGTGGCAGGGTATGTTTCTCCTTCCAGTTCTCCGAGGCAACAATCACCCCTTTGTCCTGCAGCCGGTCAACGACGTGCTTGGTGTACACCTCACGGTCCGTTTCAATCATGGCGTACAGATAGTCCGCCACCCTTTGTACGGGTACATTAAACGCTGTCCTTTCCGTCTCTGCGCTGCTTGGCTCGACTATACCGACGATACCAACCCAGCACACAAGCATGAGAATCCCCCGTAGCAACTTGCTAGAGGATGCCATAGAAACCTCCTTGGTTTCTTCGTCGACAGGTCGGCGTCATTCGCCACGGTTCCACGAGGGGGTGAGATGCATTGCAGACACGAAGTCGCACAATCGTAGCTAGGAGCAGGCGGATCAGTTCGACCGTCACTCTGGAGTCGGGAATGTGATAAGGGGAGTATGAATCGTGACCAGCACGAGGCGACTGAGTCAGCTGGTCGTTACGATCGCTGGAGCAGTGGGAGGAAGCCGCATGGGGAGAAAGTACCGAAGACATGGCCCGGTGCTCCCTATAAGCATGATGTAGCGTGCTCACTGAATCCTATGAATCATCATACGCTTCGCTCAGCTGGCAGTCCAATTGCTCGGCTCAGCACCGATTCGCACTATGCGTCAATAAGTGTTTGATTGCAAGAGGCTGGCGCGCGTGGCTAACTTGAGACCACTGATACCAGCGATGATGAACGCAACGCTGACTTACCAATCAACGCTCACGGACTCTCCAAAGAGGACGATTCCGAGAATGACGGGTCGGAGGCCGCTTGCTCGGCGGCATGCTGCCGGACGGTGCGCGTGAAGTCTGTGCGATCGATCAGGGCGAGGATTTGCGCAAAGTAACTGTCAACGGCTACCATAAAACACCTCAGGCTTGTGGGTGACACGGCGTGGCAACGCCATGGACGGGTGTGGGGGCAACGACCCATCCTACTCACAAGCCGGAGGCATTTTAAGAACGTATCTTGGATAAAGTGGCTTCTGACCTTTTAGGTGATAGAGGGTCTTACCCTAGCGGACGGGTCAAACGCAAAACAGCCCCAAGTTGCCGGAGCCGTTCATCACAGAACATCTCATCCACACGAACGGCATACTTACGGGTCCAGTTCGGATGACTGTCGATTGTCCCCGGAAGATTGGTTTGCGAAAGTTCTCCCAAGCCGTCTTCAAAATTTGCCAGTACAATACAGGACGGCGTGCGAGCCAGGTAGAGATGAATCGCTTGGCAGAGTTCCGTCGTCATGGCGGGGACGGTGGCCAGGTCTTCAGTGACGCCGGGCGGCAAGAGATTTTCCCTCTTAAGAGCACTCAGGATGTTTACCTTGTCGCGATGTCGCTCCTCCCAGGCCCGATGGCGCGCTGCGTCATCGGGAAAGGCGCCCAATCCAGACCGTACATGCAAGTCCTCGCCGGACCAAAATCCAGCGAGGGTCGGTAAGTCGTGCGTCGTGGCCACAGCCAAGGATCGCGTAGGGTAGTCGCCAGGCGGTTTCATGGCGCCGTCGGCGCCACGCTCGAAGTAGAACACACGATAGGATAGCACTCTCGCCTGCGCCAACTGCTCCCTGATCCAATCGGGGACCGTGCCGAGGTCTTCTCCGATCACCAAGGTTTTAGACCGGGTACTCTCCAGTGCCACAATCGCCAACAAGTCTTCAAAAGGGTATCGCACATACGTGCCCTCTGACGCGGGTCTTCCACGCGGAATCCAAAAGAGACGGAAGAACGCCATGACATGATCCAGTCGGATGGCTCCGCCGGATCGGAAGTTATTGCGCAAGAGCTGGATCATCAACTCATAGCCGCTGGCGCGCAACGCGTGAGGGTTGATCGGAGGCAAGCCCCAATTCTGTCCCTCCGGCGCAAACGCGTCGGGCGGGGCGCCGCAGTCGGCGCCAAGCGCCAGTACCGATTGATAGATCCAGGCCTCGGCCCCATTCCGATCGGCGCCAAGCGCCACGTCGTGATACAGCCCGATTGGCATGGCCAGGCGTTCGGCCGCCCGTCGGATCTCGTTCAGTTGTCCGCTCGCCACCCACTGAACGTATTGAAAGAAGCGAACGCGCTTCGAGTGTCGTTTCGCATATTCACGAACCGGTTGGCCGGGCGTCTGAAATTGTTTGGGCCAATTGTGCCAGGTGGCGGACTTGGATTGGATCAGCCAGCGTTCTTCCTCCAATGTCTGGAATGTGGCATACACCTCGAGCGGGGAGCCTTCAGCCTGGATAAACCGTTCGAAGAGCCAGGCGCGCGCCGTCTTCGGCTGGAGTTTCGGTTCCTCTCCGCCGTAGGCCTCTGCGAGGAATGCGCGGTAGGTCAAATCGAGCATGGCGCGCTTAGCGGTTGCAATGGCGTCGTAGTCCACCTTCCGGCTTACTCGCAGCGCCTGGAGCTTGGCTTGAAATTCGGGGGCATGAAACAGTTGCTGCGCCTTCTCCGACGAATAAAACTCCGGCAGCCGCTCGAGATCGATATAGAGCTCATTGAGATACAGGCGGTTGTACGGCGCATAGGGGCTGATGTGATACGGCGAGGTATTCCGCAGCGCGTGCAGCGGATTGAGCCCGATGATTCCGGCACCGAGTTCCTTCCCGGCCCACTCCACAATCCGGCCGAGATCGGTAAAGTCGCCGCATCCCCAATTACGATTGGAGGACAACGAATAGAGCTGCAAGGCCAATCCCCACAGCCGTTGGTGTGCCTCGATCGACGGCGGAGCATAGCACTGGCGCGGCGCCACGATGACACGCATCGATCCCGCACTCCCCCCAACCAAGCCCTTGGCCTGTACGGTCAAATTGTAGTACCCGAGCGAGAGACCCTGCGGAGCCGGAATTTCGATACGCACATGCCGTTGACACTTGAGAAATCGAACCTCCGCAGCCGAGAGCCCAGGCCCTGCCTGCCCCTCTTGTGCCACGGCGTTCGCTTCGTCGTGGATCTGCCACTCCATTTCGACGGACTCTTCTTGTCCCTCATCGAGCGTCAAGTAACAGGACAGAGGCGCTCCTGTCTCACCGTCACGCAGAATACGCACCGGATCGCAAGGGCGTTGCCACGGCGCCTCCTCCCATTCTTGCAATGCCTCTGTCAGCGATGCAGTCGAATCGACCGCAAACCCCATGGCAGTCAAAATGGCGCGCCGGGTGTCATCGGAGGTGCGGTGAAGATTACCTGCAATATCGTAATAGTCAGCCGCGATACCGGCGCGTTCAGCGAGTTCGGCAAGAAGAGTGTGTTCTGTCTGATCGTGCATGAACGGCAGTCTGCGTGAAGGCCGCTGGCATGTCAAGCTATCCTATTGTTCTTAAAGATGAATTCTGTATAATTCCCTTACTCATGTCCACCGACCTTCGCGACGTTCGACTTGGCACGAGCTCCTGGGCCTATGAAGGCTGGCGGGGGTTGATCTACCAGCGGAACTATTCGAAGAGCCGATTCAGCCAAGATACGCTGGCCGAATACGCCGCCTTTGAGAAGGCCAGTGTTCCGCTTTTCCGCACTGTCGGCATTGACCATTCCTTCTACCGTCCGGCCAGTGCCGCACAACTCGCGCACTATGCGAGTCAAGTCCCGGAAGATTTCCGCTTCTGTTCCAAGGTCTGGGAAGACATCACCATCCCAACCTATGCAAATCTTCCCCGTTACGGAGCTAAAGCAGGGAAGACTAACCCACGATTTCTAGATACCGGCGCGTTTCGGGACTTGGTCTGGGCGCCGGCACAAGAGAGTTTGGGATCAAAACTTGGTCCGTTCATTTTTGAATTTCAGCGCTGGGGCATGGAGCCTGCCGCCTTTCTTGAAGCATTGGATCGATTTCTCGGCACATTGCCGCCAGGACCACAGTACGCAACGGAAGTCCGCAATCCTGCGATTCTTGGATCGCGTTACCTGAACATCCTTCGCACACACCACGTCTCCCACGTGTACAACCATTGGACCGCCATGCCGCCGCTCTCCGAGCAGCATCGCCTACTCGAGCAAGCATTTACTGCCCCCCATGTCGTGATCCGGCTCCTCACGCCGCTGGGACTCGCCCATGAGAAAGCGGTCGAACGATACGCACCCTACAATAGGATCATTGCCGTACAACCGCGCATGAGACAGGACACGACGGCGTTGGTTCAGCAGGCCGTGGCTCAGGGAAAAAGCGCGTACGTGCTCGTGAATAATCGAGCCGAGGGTTGTTCGCCGCTGACAATCCAAGCCTTGGTGGCTGGACTTTAGCAGGCTGTGGGAAAACCATGTCGGTTCAGCGAAATTTCATGTGCGTAACAGACTGAACGCGAATGCACCTGGTTGATCCACCGGCTTTCGTGACCCCATACGTTGGCGCCGTGTGGCAGGCGGACTACTTGTATTGGTTCATTGACTCCCTCATATCATTTTGTTAGCCTCAAGCCCCACCCCGATGCTGCCGATAGAGAAGGCGAGAAGATTCCAGCAGCATCGTTTGTATCTAAATCCCGAAGGGAGTTACGATGGCTAGCTCAACCACCCAGCCCGAATTGCTTGCTGAACTACAGAACAAGGCCACGCAGCTCCGCATCGAGAGCGTTCGTGCAACGAGTGAAGCCGGGAGTGGGCATCCCTCCAGCTGCTGCTCCGCCGCGGACATCGTCGCCGCCCTTTTCTTTTCCGTCATGCGCTATGACCCCAAGAATCCGAAAGCTCCCAATAGCGATCGGTTTGTGCTGTCAAAAGGCCATGCCGCCCCACTGCTGTATGCTGCCTGGGCGGAAGCAGGTCTCTTTCCGAAAAGCGATCTCTTGAAATTGCGTACGTTGACCTCAGATCTGGAAGGGCACCCGACCCCTCGCTTGTCGTTTGTCGATATGGCAACCGGTTCGTTGGGGCAAGGCCTTCCGGTCGGCATCGGCATCGCCCTGAATGCAAAATTCGTCGATAAACTGGATCACCGAACCTATGTCTTGATGGGCGATGGAGAATCCGTCGAGGGATCGGTATGGGAAGCGGCTGAAGTCGCGCGCCATCATGGTTTGGATAACCTCTGTGCCATTGTCGATGTCAATCGACTGGGTCAAAGCGATCCCACCATGCTGCAACACGACATGGAGGCGTATCGCTCCCGGTGGGCCGGTTTTGGCTGGCAGGCGTTGGTTGTTGACGGGCATGATCTTGCAGCTGTGCTCGCGGCATTCGATACCGCTGCCGCCACCAAAGGCAAACCGACGGTTCTCCTCGCCAAGACGTTCAAGGGCAAGGGGATCTCCTTCATGGAGAATCATCCAGGCTGGCATGGGAAGGCGACTGCGAAAGGCGAGGAAACCCAGAAGGCGATCGATGAGTTGACCAAGCAGTTGAAGCCGGGCAGCACCGCCATTTCAGTGAAGAAACCCGCGACGCCGGTTCAGGGGGCTTCGTCTATCAGTCCTCTCCCACCGTCGCCCTACAAAGTGGGCGACGCTGTCGCGACGCGCGAAGCGTTCGGCTATGCACTTGAAGCATTGGGTACGGTCAATCC
>DATENE010000025.1:0-6965 GCA_035275205.1 Nitrospiraceae bacterium | reverse complement strand
TTCATCGGCTTTGCCTCGATCGCGCCGCTATGGCCGCTGCACTCCTGGTCTCCCGTAGGCCACGCCGCCGCCCCGGCTGCCACGAGCATGTTGCATGCGGGAGTGCTGATGAAGCTCGGCCATTTTTCCATCATCCGGGTGGCCTTTGAGATTCTGCCGGAGACCACCAGAGAACTCATGCCCATCGCGGCCGTGCTCTGCATATTCAGTATCGTGTATGGCGGGTTTGTGGCGTTCTACGCTAAAGACACAAAATATGTGATTGGGTATTCCAGTTCGAGCCACATGGGCTATGTTTTCTTGGGCATGGCCGCTTTGGACTACATTAGCCTGACCGGCGCGGTGATGTATATGTTCGCCCATGCCATGGCCACAGGCATGCTCTTCGCCATGGCCGGGTGGGTGTACGATCAGACGCACACCCGCGACATTCCCTCGCTCGGCGGACTCTCGAATCGCATGCCGTTCATCGCCGGCTGTTTCGTGGTGGCCTGCATGGCCTCGGTCGGCGTGCCTGGCACCGTGAACTTCATCGCTGAAGTCATGATCATCGTCGGCAGTTGGAATAAGTATCCGTTCCAAGTCATCGTGGCCGTCGTCGGCATTGTCTTGACCTTGGCCTACTTGTTCAAAATGATGCGTGGACTTTTCTATGGACCCATGGACCAAAAGTATAGTCACGCGCACGACGCCGTCTCTTTGGCCGATCGTCTTCCGCTCTTGATCATGATCGCCGTCAGCATCGGATTCTTTTTCTTCCCCATGCACCTCTATTATGTCGTGCGGTCGGGCGTCGATCCCTTAATTGCGAAGATCACCCGCGTCGTGCCGGTGGCCTCGCAAGAACGTGAAACGTTAGGCGTGAAACCTGAAGCGAAGGCCGATTCTTCTCCGCAGAACTTGGCCGCGCTCCCCGGTGACGTGTTATCCCTCACGCCGTATGCCTCACGGAGCGATCGATGACTTTTGTGCTCCCGATGTCTACCTCCGATCTCCTGTTGCTGTTACCGGAGATCCTGCTGACGTCCTGGCTCTGTCTCATCCTGATCGTTGATTTCTCGTTCCCTCGGCTGCACAACGAACAATTGGCCTATTTCAGCATTGCCGGGCTTGTCGCCACCCTCGGCTGCCTAGTCTGGTTCGATATCGCCGGCATCACCGGGACTCTCTTCGCGAACATGTTCGCCCTCGACCGGATGGCGCTGTTCTTCAAAATGTTCATCGTCGGATCGACGATCCTTGTCATTCTGGCCTCAGTCGATTACATCCATCGATTCAAATTCTTCCGAGGAGAATATTATTTCCTGGTCGTGATGTCGGCCCTCGGAATGATGTTTATGGCGTCCGCGAACGACCTGCTGTCGGTCTTCGTCGCTCTGGAATTCTCCACCCTCGGCTTCTATGTCCTCGTGGCCTATCTCCGCGAGGACATGGCCTCGAATGAAGCGGGCATCAAATTTTTCATCCTGGGCATCTTCGCCGCCGCCCTCCTCGCTTATGGCATCAGCGTGGTCTACGGAGAAACAGGCAAACTGGTGTTTTCCGATATGACGGGGGCACAGGCCACCCCAGGATTAGTCATTGGCTTCCTGCTGATTTTCGCCGCGTTAGGATTCAAAATCGGCGCCGTGCCCTTCCATTCGTGGATTCCAGACACCTATCATGGATCGCCGACACCAGTGACGGCCTTCCTTTCGATTGCACCCAAGGGAGCGGCCTTTGCCATCCTCTTAAGAATGTTCCTCGTCACCTTGGTGACCTTTAAGCCGGTCTGGACGCTGTTGTTTGTCGCGGTCTCCGTCCTGTCCATGACCTACGGCAACATCGTGGCGATCGCCCAAAAGAACATCAAGCGGCTCTTGGCCTATTCCGGTATCGCCCAGGTCGGCAACGTGCTGATTGGTCTCGCGACCGGTACGAAGATGGGGAGCGACGCCATGTTGTTCTACCTCCTGACCTATCTGTTCGCCAATCTCGGGGCCTTCGCCATTGTCATCGCTGTCAGCGAAGCCATCGGCAGCGAGGAAATCGACGACTACAGCGGATTGGGGCGCCGGTCGCCCTTTCTTGCCTTTTCGATGCTGATTTTTCTCTTGTCGTTGGCCGGAGTGCCTCCGCTGGCCGGCTTCATCGGCAAACTGTACATCTTTGTCGCGGCTATAAAGGAAGGGCTCTACGTGCTCATCACGGTCGGGCTGATCAACATCGTCATTTCCATGTACTACTACCTCATCGTCGTGAAGAAGATGTACGTGAGTGAACCACGAGAGCGGTCACCGCTTAAAGTATCGGGCCCGATCAAAGCAGTGGTCTACGTCTGTCTCGTCGGCACCCTCGCGATCGGCGTCTATCCGCAACCCGTCATCGATTGGGTTGTCTCAGCCCTCTTAATATTTTCAAACGTGGCTGATCCAACCGCCTCACTTCCCGTTCCCCCTATGGCCCTTCCCTTCGGTGGCTAGGTCACCGCGGGGACGATTCCCGAGCGTTTCGCGAGCATTCAGTTAAAATATTTCTTGCAGGGTGTTCCGGAGGAGGATACAGTTTCCACGACATCGGCTTGTACCCCCACGCCCCTGTACGTTTGAGCCATGGAATCCGTTACACAAGAACCGCCAGTTACGCCTGCCTCTGTTCGATCGGAACCGGCGCCCGACAGCAATCCGATGCCGATTCCCAAGACCGGCCGGCTCATGGAATGGTTCACCCATTGGTCGATCGAGCGACGCGTCCTTGCGGGGTTTGGGCTCGTCTTTACCGGTATTGTGGTCATCAGCGCCATCTCCTACCGCAACACCGCCGTCTTGATCGAGAATAGCCGGCTCGATACCAAGAGCCACGAATTAGTACAACTGCTCAGCTCAGTCGGAGAAGCTCTTGACGCCGCTGAAAGCGGCCATCGACGCTATCTCGTTACCGGCGACGAGTCGTACCTCACATCGTACCGGACCGTTGTCGAACGAATGCCCGAATATCTTCGGTATCTCCGAGGACTCACGAACGAGGGAGCTGAACAACAGGCCCGCGTAGAGACACTCGAACGACTCATCGCCAAGCAATTGGGAGCAGAGGCGGGAGCCATCACCCAACGCGAGAAGTATGGCTACGAAGGGGTCCGCCACCTCGCACTTTCCGGAGCGGCAAAGAACGAAATCGAGGGGATCCACCGCCTCATGACGGAACTCGACACGGCCGAACAACGAGCGATCCAGGCTCGCGTGGCCCAATCGGCTGGAAGCACAAGAAATACGATCGCTTTGCTCGGACTCGGCGCTTTATTACAGCTGGTCCTCTTGGCCTCTGTGTACTTTCTGATCCATCACGATGTCACCGAGCGCCGCCGTGTGGCTACGGAATTACAGAGCCGGGGTGAGCTGCTCCAGGCCGCCAATAAAGAATTGGAGGCATTCAGCTATTCCGTGTCGCATGACCTGCGCGCCCCGCTCCGTCATATCGACGGGTATGCGGCCCTCTTGTCCAAAGTGTCTGGTGAGGCGCTCAACGACAAAGCACGCCGCTATTTACAGACGATTTCAGACTCCGCGAAGCAGATGGGGCAACTGATCGACGACCTGCTGGTCTTTTCCCGCATGGGACGCCAGGACATGCTCCGCACGACGGTCAACTTGGATCAACTCGTCAAGACCGTCCTTCATGATTTGCGTCTTGACTTGCAAGGGCGGACAATCTCTTGGACAATGCACCCACTACCTAACGTGTCGGGTGATCCGGCGATGTTGCGTCAAGTGTTCGTGAATCTGATCTCCAATGCCTTGAAATTCACGGCCACGAGGCCGGAGACCAAGATTGAGATCGGCGCGGTGAGGCTGAACTCAGGTGAAGCGGAGGTGTTCGTGCGTGACAATGGAGTAGGATTCGACATGCAGTATGTCAACAAGCTATTCGGTGTCTTTCAACGCCTCCATCGGAACGACGAGTTTGAAGGCACCGGTATCGGTCTTGCCAACGTACGTCGAATCATTCATCGGCATGGTGGACGGACCTGGGCCGAAGGAGCCCCCAATCAAGGAGCGACGTTCTACTTTTCGCTCCCGCTCGCGAGGTCTCTCCGGTGACCACTCTCAAGCCCATCCTGCTCGCTGAAGATAACCCGCGTGACGCCGAGCTTGCGTTGGCTGCCATGGAAGAGCATCACATCGCCGACAAAGTGGTGGTCTGCCACGACGGAGCTGAAGTTCTCGACTACCTCTATTGTCGCGGAGCTTTTGCCTCCAGGGAGCATGGAAATCCCGTGGTCGTGTTCCTGGATCTCAAAATGCCCAAAGTCGACGGGCTCGAGGTCCTAAAAACGATTAAGAACGACGTGAATCTGAGACCGATTCCCGTCGTCATGCTCACGTCATCGCGCGAGGAGCGCGATTTAGCCCAGAGCTATGCGTTGGGCGCCAATGCCTACGTGGTGAAGCCGGTTGAGTTTCATCAATTCATCACGGCCGTGAAAGAACTTGGGGTCTTTTGGGGTGTCATCAATGAACCGCCACCCGAAAGCTCAAGCCTGATCAAATAGTCTCTTTACAAAGGACTTGTGAAAACTCCGCTCCGCCTACTCCATCTCGAGGACGATCCGCTCGACGCGGAACTCATTACGACTACCCTGACGCAGGGCAACATTCCCTGTCAGTCGCAACTCGTCTATACGCGACAGGCATTTGTGGCGGCTCTCAAAGAAGGCCGGATGGATCTCATCCTGGCTGACTATTCGATACCGGGTTTTGACGGGATGACGGCGCTTACCTTGGCACGTCAGCATTGTCCTGATGTACCCTTCCTGTTCGTCTCGGCCACCATCGGAGAGGAACTGGCCATCGACGCCATGCATCAAGGCGCAACGGACTATGTGCTCAAACAACGGCTTGGGCGGCTGGTGCCCTCGGTCCAGCGCGCATTACGTGAACTCGATGACCGCGCCGAACGGAAGCGGGCTGAGGAAGCCCTTCGGCAGAGCGAGAAACAGTTCCGGCAGTCCCAGAAGATGGAAGCGGTCGGTCGGTTGGCAGGAGGGATCGCGCATGACTTCAATAATCTCCTGACCGTCATCATGGGCTACAGCCAAGTCCTCTTGACGGAGCTCGGCCCGCAACACCCTCTTTGCGGAAAGATCGAAGAGACACTGAAGGCCGGCGAAAAGGCCGCGACGCTGATCCGACAACTGCTCACATTCAGCAGCAAACAATCGCTGGACCCGAAAGTTCTATCGCTCAATACCGCGGTGACGAGTCTGGAAAGTCTGCTGCGCCGCCTCATTGGCGAAGACATCCATCTCGTCTGCACACTCGATCCGGCGAATGGGCGGCTGCGCGCCGACCAAGCCCAGCTTGAACAGGTCCTGGTCAATCTGGTCGTCAACGCGCGTGATGCCATGCCGAAGGGCGGCACGCTCACGATCGAAACAGCCCAGGTTGAGCTGACCAGCAGTCCGGTCTACCACCTCACACCGATACTGCCGGGTCCCTATGTGCGGTTGACCGTCAGTGATACCGGCTGCGGCATGGACCGCAAGACACAATCCCATATTTTTGAGCCATTCTTCACCACGAAGGGGGAGGGGAAGGGCAGCGGCTTGGGCCTCTCCACAGTGTATGGGATTGTCACCCAATGCGGCGGCGCCATCGACGTCACCAGCCGAGTAAGCCACGGTACACGCTTTGACCTGTATTTCCCGAGCGCCGAATCCGACATCATAACCACGGCGCCGACTCAGCTATCGGGACAGTCTCAGAGAGGCACGGAAACGATTCTGTTGGTTGAAGATGAGCCAAGCGTACGGATGCTCGTGCGAGACGAACTGCGGAAACTAGGCTACCGGGTTCTCGAAGCCAAGAACGGGATCGAGGCCTGCTTACTGGCGACACAACAAGCAGGGTCGTTTCAACTTCTCTTGACCGACGTCGTCATGCCCGGCATGGCCGGACGGGAATTGGCACAGCATCTCTCCGTCATCAAGCCGGACTTACGAACCCTGTTCATGTCGGGGTATATGGATGACGTCGGCATCATGGCTGGACAAGAAGAGGGCACGAGCAGTTTCTTGCAAAAGCCCTTCACTCCTGAGGTGCTCGCCCGGGCAGTCCGCAATCTGCTTGATGCTGACGCGCCATCAGACAAGGCTGCCGTCTCTTCATCGACACTTCCAAAAATCGCGCGCTGACCATGCGAGACTCGCATCGAAGCCGCGGCCCGTCTTCCTCGAACGATTTGACGCTCCGTGTCGGCTCTTTCTATACTTGATCCTGAATGACTATGGCACGGGACAACAGCTTCTATCGGTCTTTTTTTTTCCGTCCTGTTGCCTTGTTTCTCCTGGGTATCGTCCTCGTCATGTTCAGCAGACCCTCGACGACCACGGCTCAGACCCTCATAGAGGATCAACTCGGAGACGGTCTCTCCATTTCAGTCTGGGATCCGCACACGCAGTGCCCAGGCGTCGCGCCGTTAGTTGCCGTGGAGATCGACCCCGATCGCTATCGCTTTACAGTTCATTACTACCAGCAGGACGGTTTCTCAGACCCGCTCGACATTCGCCAATGGCAAGAGCACACCGGCCACGATCTGGTATTCAATGCCGGGCTTTTCCGGGAGAATTATGCGTATCTCGGGCTACTGTATGGAAACGGCCGTTCGCTGGGGAGCAAGCGGCACACCACCTGGATGGGATTGTTTGCGGCAGAGCCGGCGGAAGATCGTTCACGACGCGCGCGGGTACTCGACTTGACCTTTGACACCTTTGACGAACAGCACGTTCCTTATCGAGAAGTTGCGCAATCGCTTATGCTCCTCGATCGGACAGGGAAGGTCCGTGTGCGTCAAACCGGGAAACGCGCACATCAGACGCTTGTCGCGGAACAGAGCAACGGGCATCTTCTCGTCCTCAAGACTACGGAAGTGGTGTCACTCTATGCCATCGGGGAATGTCTGCGGGACGCCTTTCCTTCCCTACGCCAAGT
>DATENE010000024.1:0-6585 GCA_035275205.1 Nitrospiraceae bacterium | reverse complement strand
GGTGGATCGGCTGCTCATCGTCATCCCCCTGCTCACTGCCCATGAGAAATTCCCCCGCCGGCACCAGCACCATCGGGGCGCCATCCTTGCCCGTCAGCGTGGGCGGCAGGTGCGGGACCGCGCGGGCCTTCGAGGCCGGGCTTCCGTTTGTAGGAGGGTGTGCTTTCCCCGGGGGTTTCGCCTCACTCTCTGCCACATGTGGTTTAGGTAGTGTCGGAGCCGGTTCAGGTTTGACAGGAAGAGTCTCATTCGCTAGTGAGGGACCGCTCGTGATCCATACTATGGACCACAGACTGAACATCATCGCGTACATCACGTTTCGAGCCTGAATCATCGACTTTATCCGCTTCCGTAATTGACCAGGACCACGAGCACCCATGACCAGAGTACCGAAAATTGTGAGGACAAATCCAGCGTGGAGATCCGATTCCCAACCTATTTCATAATTTCACCCACGATGCGTAGGCTGAGTCCACAGTGAAGAGGGTTCGTTGATGGAGGAGACGTGAGTTCTGAAAGTAGAGACTGGAGGGGATGGGTCTTTTTCCCCGACGGTTCGTGGCGAAATCGCAAAGCCGCGTCGCGAGACCGACGCGCGGAGGCGCGCAGGACCGGGGAGGTACATACCGCACTTCGTGTGAGCCGTTCGCCCCTTTGATAAGTCTTGGCGAACGGATAAACACCGCCAGCATTCGTCGGTCTGGCCACGCTCGGCAGTGGTCAGGCTTGTCGCAGCAGCGGATCTGCGATTACAGCAAAACCGTCATGCGCTTTTGAAGCGGGTGACCCTGGCAAACACTATCGCCGCGAAGGGGAGAGCCAGGCCAAGAACCAATTGCGCAATGAGGAGCGAACCAAGCTGACTATAATCAGCAGGTGTTTGAATGGCGCCGGAGGCCTGGTCACGGACCTCCCGGCTGACTACATAGATCTCATTCAAGTATTTAGTTCCGAGCTGGCTTAACGATAGAGCCAGATTCGTGAACGATGCCATCACGGCAAAGAAGGTGGCTTTCAGATTGGCCGGAGCGCTGTTGGCAATCCAGGCCAGCATGGGGATCATTGAAATCTGTCCAAGTGGCGACTCCAGCGCCGTATCGATCAAGGCGATGAATCGCGCATCGACGATCCCGCCTGTAATTCTGGCTGTCCATTCGTGCAAACCGTAAAACATGCTCACGATCGGGAGAGTCAGAACGGTGCCGATCACCGTGAGAAATCCCACGACATAGGCAATCGAGCGCTCCGCCATGAAGCGGCGGAAGACGAACATGCCCACCAAGGTCAATGTGCTGCCGATCAGCGAGAGGATGGAGAGAAACTGCTGATCGAACTTCAGTTGGTCGATCATCCACCAGGTCGTCCCTGGCCCGGTTCCCGGAATAGCGCGGAAGATGAAGACCACGACTGCCGTCCCGACTAGAGTGAATTGTTTATCCGGCTCCAGCTCTCGAATCAGTCTCGCCATCAAGAACAAGACGATGGCTATCGAGCCGGCAAAGACAATCTCTTCGCTATAGGAGAAACCGCCGAATCCGACCGTGAGTGTGAACAGAACGAAGACGAGGCTCCCGCCCAGAATCCACCAGTTGGGCTTCGTCGGTTCACCCAACGATTCCCGTGCGTCCACCATCTGCCCGGCCTGTTCACGCGAGAAGCCCTGTTGAGTGAGCTGTTGCCTGTGCTGTCGCCGCAGCCACCAAGCCATCGCCAGCCCGAAGACTGATATAAACGGGATGACGAGCGCCATCAGATAGACTTGCTTATAGAGACGAACGATCTCGGTTTGTGCAAGTCCGTCGACTCCCGAGAAGACATACACATTGACCATCGCCACCAGAATCCCGCCACCGATGATCGCCACCCGCCCGAGCGTCTGCATGGTGGTATGCATGAGCTTGAGTGTCGGTTGGTCGAACGGCTGCCCCCGTTCATCTACTCGTGGCACAGCTTCAACCGTCATCGCATCCGCCACTGCGTCTTGCACCACATAGCCGATCGGCCCGAGCAACGTGCTGACGACATACCAGACTTCCGCCGGCAGGATGGCAGTCATGGCTTCCCGACTCCCGATCAATGCCGCCATGATTCCAAGACTGGTGGCCAACAGTCCGGCTCCAAGGACCACAAGCCAGCCTTTCCAGCGCCATAAGAGATCGACGAGATGTCCGATCGGCATCTTGAGCGCCCAGGGAATACCGGCCCAAAATCCTAGAGCTGCAAGGAAGGACGCGGAGAGGCCGAGGTAGTCCTTGACGAAGAAGGTTCCGACGATACCAGTGAGACCGGAGATGCCGTAGGCCATGTAGACCATGAGGGGCGGCAAATAGGAGAGCCGCATCTCACGGCCGAGGGAAAGAATATTGCGGTCGATCCACCGGGCGAAACGCATGAACATCGCTACGACAGAACCCTGGTGGTCTGGCGGCGCTCGACCAGCGCCCGCAGCTGTGCGCGCATCTCGTCAGCCGGCAAACGCGTCCGATCCCCATGCCCGGCCAGCACCCATTCAAAAGGGTAGTCGAGGAGTTTCTTGATGGAGTCCATCAGTACATGCCTCCTCCACACCAGCTGAGTCGGAGCACCGAGCCTCTTCCGCGCGGAGTCCCACCAGAGATGATCCCCCGTAAAGAGAAACCGGTTCTTGTAGAGCAGCGCTATGCTGCCTGCCGTATGTCCCGGCACCGGGATGACCTGAAACTGCGGCATGACTTGCAGACTCTCAATCCCTTCAATGATCCATTCCGCATCCGGAGCCGCCTCAATGTCCGCCCGATGGATCATCCGCCTTGCGCCGAAGTGCGCAGCATATTTTTCTGCATCAGCCACATCGTCTTTATGCGTGAGGAAGATGTACGCGATGCCGCCCTTGCGTTCGAAAGCCTCAACGAGATGTTTGAGATAACGCGGTGAGTCGATGAGCCAGTTGCCGTCAGGATGTTCGATGAAAAAGCTATTCGCACCGAACGACTTCTCCGAATTGAAGCCGCAATAAGACACCTCGCCTTCAATTTGGAGCGGAAAACTCGCCATGGCTTCTTTCATACGCGACTTGTCGCTGTGTTCGGCGCCGATCGAGCCGACCGGACAGGCGAGGAGCGCTTGATAGGCCTGGTGAATTGGCCCCTCATCGATCGGCTGATTGGTCACGGCGGAAAAATTACCGACTTCTTCGAAACTCATCGGCGCCAGCTGGCGACAGGTATCGCAGTTGATGCAGGTCGCGTCGACAAAAAAATTGCCTGCGACATTGGAATCGAGTCGTTTGTTCTCGTCAGCCATGGCTAACCCTGTCGTTCGTGAAAGGTGAAAGGCTTAGGAGGAGGAGTGCTCAGCAGTCTCACATTTCACCTTTTACGTCTTACGTTTCACGGTTTCTTGGAGCGATCCGCCGCCCGCCAGAGATACCATGCTGCGGCAGTGCGGTAGGGCTTCCAGCGTTCTCCGTATCGCAGCACCTCTTTCGGCTTCGGCATCGAACGCTTGCCATAGGCGATGCGGAATCCGTTGCGCACGCCGAAGTCGTCGACCGGCAGGACGTCCGGGCGCCCCAATTGAAAGATCAACAGCATTTCAACCGTCCAACGACCAACGCCACGGACCGCGATGAGCCGCTCGATGATCGCCTCGTCGTCGAGTTTCCGAACGATAGCGCCTGTCGGCACGGTACCGTCGAGCGTTCTGGCAGCCAGATCGCGAAGCGCCGCAACCTTGGCTTGTGAAAAACCTGCGCCGCGAATCGCCTGCTCGTTCATCGCAAGCAAATCGGCTGGCCGAGGAAACCGCCCCGTGGAAAACAAGGCGACGAACCGGCACAAAATACTCTCAGCCGCTTTCTCGTGCAGCTGTTGATACGCAATAGCTCGTGCCAACGATTCAAACGGTGATCGCTTCGCTCGTGGAGTCAAGGTGAAGGGACCCACTTCACGGATCAACCGTCGCATGACCGGATCAGCCTTGGACAGATGCCTAATCTCCGGTGCCTGTCGATCCATCTGATAACCTTCGCGTCTATCCCTGACTTCTGGAACTACGCTACTGCCTAGAAGCACTGTGGACGTCTGATTTGTCGCACGTTCGGGATGAGAACATATGCCCTGCAGGATGCTCAAAAAGGCCAGACTTCTCACCCGCCCAACCCCGGCGCGCCAAGACGCGCCGTTCCGCTGGCAAGGCCGCAGCGAGCGAAGAGGCGAGGAGGTACGTACCGCACTTCGTGTGGGCCGTTCGCCCTCGCAATACACCTTGGCGAACGGAAAAGCCCCTACAGTGCTTCCGACCTCCGAGACGCTCCTACTCAACGTTGAGCCTCTGAGCGATGCGAGAACGCCGCTGGCGGGCTTTTTCAGCATCCTGCTACATCACAATGCCGCCGCCGGCGTGTATATTCTGCCCCGTCAACCACCGCGCCTCTTCACTGACGACGAATGCCACCACGTCGGCAATGTCCTTGGGGAGACCAAGCCGCTTCAACGGCGACATTTGAATGCCGATCTGGCGAAATTGATCCGTCATCATGCCAGTTTCGGTAAAGCCCGGCGAGACCGTGTTGACGGTAATGCCTCGTGGCGCGAGTTCCTGCGCCAATCCCTTCGTGTACTGTTCCAGCGCGCCTTTGCTGCCAAGATAAGCCGTCGCACCGGGAAAACTCAAATGGGTTCCATCGGTGGAAATGTTGACGATGCGGCCGCCCTCTTTGAGGACGTTGGCCGCCTCCTGCATCGCGAAGTAGGGACCCTTGGCGTTCAAGGCGATGATCTGGTCGAAGTCAGCTTCTGTTGTGTCGAGAAGCGCCTTGGGCATAAATCGCCCGGCATTGTTGACGAGAATGTCGAGCCGACCGAACTGCTTCACCGTTTCGATGACAAGTCGGCATGCATCGGCCACCTGGCTCATGTCAGCCTGGACGGAAACTGCTTTGCCACCTTTGGCTTGAATACCCTTGATGACCTGCTTGGCCTTGTCATCGCTTTGATTGTAGTTCACCACGACAATAGCGCCATCTTCACCCAATCGCTCCGCGATCGCTCGACCGATTCCATTGGATGCCCCCGTCACAATCGCCACTCTTCCGTTCAAGGATCCCATCTGCCTACCTCCTTCATGACACTGCTACCGCAGAGGGTCTCCCCACTGCCCGGAAAACGTCCACTCTGAAATGAGCTGGCGGCTTCGTGGTCGAAGTTCTCGCTCGCGCAGCCGGTCGGAAAGGGAAGCGAGATCGCCCGGATAGCCCACCGCAATCATCGCAACCGGCTCGTAGCCTGATGGAATCTTGAGGTCTGCGCGCGCTTTCTCCACGTCGAAGCCCGCCATCTGGTGCGTCGAAAGTCCAAGCGCGGTGGCTTGGAGCACAAGATTCTCGACCGCCATGCCGGTGTCGTGAAAGGCATGCCGATTCGGTGTGGAATCTTCCTGAAAGTTCAGGCTCGCCACAGACAGGATCAGAGCCGGCGCGCGGTAGGCCCATTTGCGATTGCCTTCCACCAGACAATCCAGGAGCCGGTTCCACTCCGTCTCATGGTCCTTCGTTGCGACGATGAATCGCCAGGGTTGCTCGTTGTTGGAGGATGGCGCCCACCGGGCGGCCTCGAAGAGCATGCGGAGTGTCTCCGCTTCGACAGGTTGGTCGGAAAAGGCGCGCGGGCTCCATCGTCGCTTGATCAGGTCATGAATCGGATGCTGCGTGTCAGCCGGTTTTTCCATCATCGTCCCTCATGCCTGCCCTTTCTCTCGGCGAAGCTCATCTTCTGCCTGCAGCCAATCCTCTTCGGCATGGCCGTCGATACCACCGCGTTCGAGGAAAATCTGATAGGCGCGCCGCTCAATCTCACCTTGCGATGGCCCGTGAGAAGCGGACGATCCTTTTCCGAAGATGATACGCTTCATTTTCGGCGTGTCCTCTTTTTGCGTCGTACGTTTCGGCATGGCTACCTCCTTCATGAAGGTCGTGAATCGACCATCGGTGGGAACTGCTTGGCCTACCTCACCTCATCCCCCTCCTCCTGGCGGCGTGGACGAACCAGGGCGCTCGTGACCTGCTTCGCCCGGCAACCATCCTCCACCCAACGCTTTGTAGAGTTGAACTACCGACACCAGATGGAGTCTATGGGTATCGGCAAGTGCCAATTCCGTCACAAACAGACTTCGCTGCGCAATGAGGACGTCCAAATAGTTTGCCAAGCCGCCTTTGTATCTTAGATTGGCGAGGTGTAAGGCCGACCGCAGAGAATTGACCTGCCTTTCCTGGGCGGCCGCCTGCTCGCGAGCCGTGCTGACCCCCACCAATGCGTCTTCAACCTCCCTGAACGCGACGAGAACCGTCTGTTCGTACTGGGCCACAGCCTGTTTGGCCTGGGCTTCGACGGCCCGCTGTTGAAATCCTAACGTTTGGGCGTTCAACAAGGGGCCGGTCAGCATCGGTGCAAGGACACCGAAATTGGTTTCCGGCGACACAAAATTCGTTAGAGTTGGACTCGCCACACCGAGGAATCCCGTGAGCGACAATTTGGGAAACCGTTCGGCTTTCGCCATCCCGATCCTGGCGGTGGCTGCAACCAATTGTTGCTCCGCTTGCGCGACATC
>DATENE010000023.1:0-9575 GCA_035275205.1 Nitrospiraceae bacterium | reverse complement strand
GATGTTGACGGAATCAAAACCGGAGACGTCTTCTGACTCCTCTTCGACCTCGCCTACGGTAGATTGCGAGCCGATTTCTGGATCGCCTGTGTCCTCGAAATCCCGTTCGTTCATCGTCCGATGTCGCTTAACGGTTGATCCGTGACGATCAAAGTCCCGCGTGGATTGGGAGTAAGAATGTTTGAGCTATCAAGCGACTCCCTATCAGGAGTAGGGTAACAGTCTGGAGTCATTACCATCCCCCAGTGCTGATTCTCGCTGCACCTATTGTCCACAAGAAGCGCTTCTGCATGATGAAAGAGAAGAATTCCGCTCAGCATATTCTCTTGACACCGATTCCTCACAAGCTCAGGGTGGCTCCCAGGATCTCGGACCGCAATACCGAAATGGTGATTTCCCCGGCAAAAATTGTCTGCGATCCTCGGCTGTGCCCCGGCAAATACAAAAATCCCCGATTCACGGTTGCCACACACTTCATTCTCGATAAATGTTAGACGCGATTGTGGGCCATATATCACGACACCGGACAGAATACCTTCCATAGCGCGGCACTGTGTCACAGCACATGAAGAATCGAGAAGGTTCATTGCTGAATTCTGATCACTTCCGACGTATCGAAACGTAATGCCGGTAATGCGACCGCTTGGGACCTGCTGGAGATAGAGGGGCCCCCCGCGACGGGAAAAAATCTGTACCTCGTCCCGACCGGCACCCACTAAATGAATCGGTCGCCCCGTGATAAAGACTTTGTCCTCGTAGATCCCGGGATGAACGAAGACCTGGTCATACGGTCCCGCATCGAGTAGTGCCGCGCTGGGCCGCAGATATGAATTGCTGTCATTCGCGTCGACGATCAAGGTCTTTCCGCCGAGTGGATTCAGCGGAGGATCAGTTATCATGTCCAGCTCCCTTCACCGACGCTATTTCCTTCTCACCGTTGTCGCTCTACGCCAGAGACTCGGGTCTCAGCGACCGACCAGCATTATTTCGACCACGATGAGGCGAGTCAAGTTCCCCGCAAACCGTGTACTGAAGCCATTCCGCTGGTGATGGGCCCCATTCTGTCAAGCGAGGTGACTCACGCACAGGTCGTACAAATCTGTCGCTCAAGCGGAGGCAGTTCCTTGGCGACTCTTGGCATTGAATGGCGCCAAGCTCTCGGATTCTCGTCGATTTTGGCCATCTCAGATAGTGGCGTGGTGGCACGGCGATTGCGACATCATGAATGGAAGAGTGCCGAGATCTTGCCGCGCAGTACGGAGGCATATAGATGAAGATACTGATGATCGTGCTCCAAGGAATGATTGCGGTGCTGTTTTCTCTTAATCTAGCCGTCGCCGCCCCCTCCAACATGCAGGATTCATCTCGACACCTCTATGATCGAGTGATGGAGGAGTTTAAGCACAGGGATTACGAGGCTGCGCTGGCTGGTTTTCGATTCTTTCTCGAACTCCACGGACAATCCTCGCTAGCAGCCAACGCGCAATACTGGGTCGGAGAATGTCAGTACCGACTAGGGCGCTACAAAGAGGCCTTGAAATCTTTCTACCACGTTGTGTCCTATTACCCGCTCAGTCCGAAGCTTGCTGCCTCGACTTTGAAGATCGGGCAAACCTACACAAGACTGAAGGACCACGAGAAAGCTCGCATGATGTACGAGCGCGTGATTGATCAGTACCCTGAAAGCGTCGAAGCAGAGTCGGCACGGAAAGCCCTCGATGTGGCGCCGGTGCGCGAGGAGGAATCGACCCCTCAACTCACCGGCAGCAGCTCCTCTGACTAATTCCACCGCAAGACCGGCAGAGGATGTGTCAGTAATACGCAGTAGCAGTCACTCGCCATCCTCAACGCCAAGTAGCTGAGCCAGTTGAGGCACCGTATATGACGTGCGGGTATTCAAAGTGGTCAACGTGATACCAGCGGCTTGTAGTATAGACTGGACCTCTTGTCTCCGAGTAAGTTCGTGTGGCTGAGGGGGGAAACCTTCTTCAAGTAACACAACTTGCTCCGCTGCCTTCGTTCCTGGGTGAACCAACACAAAGTCGAGTTGCTTCAGCGCGATCTGTCTCAACACCTGTGTCCGAGTCTTTCCTTCCGCTTCGACGCTGATAACAGACCAGAGTGGAACCCTCGCAAAGACAAGATAATGATCTTCTACGGCCAAACGTACGAGATTGTAGAGCAAGAGTTCAGCGTCGGTCAGCAGAGGCTGGGGACGCAGCGTGACGTTAGGAGGAAGGACAAAGGTCTCCTTTTTGACTGACATATTGGTTGATGAGACCCTCAACCGCCAAACCAGGAAAGCCAGGAGCGCGATGGCAAGGCCGATGAATATGTTTTCCATCGCGCAGCTATCGCCCGGGAAAGGATTCACGCCAGTGAGGCCCGTTCGGGACAATCGTGCCAAGGATCACGTGATGGTTCGCGCCCGTCACAGACGGGATGTTACCCCACTTTCCAGTCACGGTTTGATAGGCCAAGAGAGCAAAAGCCACCGCCTCAAACACCTTACTATCCCATCCCAGGGCTTCAAATGTGGTGACTGGGACCGGAGCGAAGACCGTCGCAAGATGGTTCATGATCGCACGGTTACGGACGCCACCGCCGCCCACCACCACTTCATTGATCTCACCGCTGATCCACCGTCGCGAGGTTCCCACCGCTTTGGCCGTCCACATACTGCAGGTCGCCAACAGATCCTCGATCGAAAGGCTGCGTTGCTGCTGGATCACAATAAGCTCTTCGATGAGATCAGGACCGAATGCTTCTCGCCCGGTCGATTTGGGTGGCCGCTTGGATAGAAAGGGATGCGCGAGCAGCTTGCCCAACAGTCGTGAATCGACTTGCCCTTTCATGGCCAGCTTTCCATCACGATCCATCAACAGCCGCCCGTCGGTCACACGCATCATGAGACTATCCAGCACCATATTGGCCGGCCCCGTATCGAATGCCTGTACCCCGCTGAGCTGCCCCCCTTTCGGCACATACGTCACGTTGCTGATGCCACCGAGATTCACCACCAACCGTGCACGACGCGCATGCTTCAAGAGCAGCGCATGTGCTGCTGGTGTCAAGGGGGCCCCTTGGCCGCCTGCGGCGATGTCACGCGAACGGAAATTGGCGACAGTGGTAATCCCCGTTCGTTCGGCAATCACGGCTGGCTCGGCAATTTGGAGGGTGGAACGAATGGCGCCGACCCCCGGCGCATGGATGCCATGGGGAAGATGGTGCACGGTTTGGCCGTGAGAGCCGATCAATGCCACATGACCTGGTTGAAGTTTCGCCTGTCGAATGACGTGCAGCGCCGCGTTCGCAAACCATTCACCGAGTAGTGCATTGAGGTGACACACATCCGCGACCGTTCCTGAAACTGACGCGGAGAGAATGCGCTGCCGTAACGAACGTGGATAAGTCAGTGTGTGTGCTGCGATCGTACGCGCCTTCAGTGAGCGATCGCGTCCAGTAATGTCCACGAGTGCCGCATCGACGCCATCACCGGATGTTCCAGACATGAGCCCCACGATGTACATCCTTTGATCCCTCCAGTGATCGCCTCGCAAGAGCTGCAGGACCGCTACGCTAATGGAACTATCCGGCGGGGTCAAGCAGGGAAACATCGTCACCACATTCCATCAATACATGCAGATCGTTGCGTTGACAACGATAGGACCCGATGTTACCGTCCTCGCCCATGTTACGTTTCCGATTCCTACTCCTATTTTTCTGGGCCCTCCTCGTCAGCGACGGACTGCTCGAAACACCTCTTACCCTTGCCGCCTCGCCGACTGAGCCCCTCAATATTGTAGTCACAATTCCTGTTCTGAAAGATCTGGCACAACAAGTCGGCGGCGCCCACGTACGGGTGACCTCTTTGCTGAACGGCTATGAAGATGAGCATTCGTATTCGCCGAAACCGAGCGACTTGGTCGCAGTGCGAAAGGCCCGGCTGTTGTTCGAGGTAGGGATTGGTCTTGAGGTATGGGTCTCCTCGTTGGTGAAGAGTGCCGGAAGCCCGTCGCTTCGTGTTGTCACGACATCTCAAGGAATCGGTCTGATCCGTGACCACGGAGGTCACCGAGATGGGACACACCAGGGGGGAGAAACAACAGGGTCAGGCGGCAACCCCCATATCTGGCTGGATCCGGAAAACGTCGCCATCATGCTGCGCCATATCACCGAGGCCTTGATCGCAGCCGATCCTGCCCATGCCACAGACTTCCGAAACCATCAAGCCGCCTATCTTCAGCAATTAGACCGGCTGCGGGAGGAACTCTCGGATCGGGTCAAACAGCTGCCAGATCGTCGCTTCATTGCTCACCACCCAGCATGGCCCTATCTGGCAAGGCGCTTTGACTTCGACGTGGTCGCGACCATTCAGATGCAATCCGGCACAGAGCCATCAGCCCTTCAGCTGCAATCCCTGATCAGCAAGATCAAGAAAGACCGGATCAAGGTCATCGTATCGGAGATCCAGCTCAGTCAAAAGCTTCCCAATCTGCTTGCCAAGGAAACCAACACACGAGTCGTCGTCTTGACCACGTTACCCGGAGGCCTGCCAGGGACCGAGACCTACCTCGACATGCTCCGCTATAATGTGCTCCAATTGGCTAATGCGCTAGAGTCCTCGTAGCGGCTTTAGGGGCTATCTCCTCAGCGCCGGAAGGAGCGCCGGGTTTCGTGCCAGATTCCCACGAGCCTATCATTCGATTTGACCACGCGTCGTTTGGATTTCCCGGCGTCATCGCGCTCAAGGACATCTCCCTTTCCATCAACGCAGGTGAGTTTGTCGGTGTCATCGGTCCAAACGGGTCTGGGAAAACCACGCTCTGTCGAGCCGTACTGGGCCTTATGGCTCCCGTCGAAGGCCATCTCCATATTTTCGACTGTGCTTGCGATGAATTGCTGTGTCACCACCGGGCAAAAATTGGCTACCTCCCTCAAAAGGGCGTCGTGGACCGCAACTTTCCGGTCACGGTGCTTGAAACGGTGATGATGGGCCGTTACGGGGCATTGGGTTTGTTCAAGCGCCCAGGACAGAAAGATCAGGAGATCGCGATCGAGTCTCTCGCCCATGTCGGGATGGAGACACGCAAGGACACGGCTCTGGGCCATCTCTCCGGCGGCCAGCAGCAGCGCGTGTTCATCGCAAGGGCGTTAGCCCAACAGCCGAAAGTCCTCCTGCTCGACGAACCGACCACAGGACTAGATATTACCGCTCAGCATAATGTAATCGAGCTGGTCGAACACCTGCACGACGAACTTGGACTCACCGTGCTCTTGATCACCCATGACATCAATATGGTCCGTTCGCGGGTGGACCGGCTCGTGCTTCTCAAGACCCGCCTCTACGCCGCAGGGCCTCCCGCGGATGTCCTGAAACCGGAAATCCTTGGCGAAGTCTACGGAAAAGATTTGGTTATTACTGAGAAAGATCTCATTATCGTCGAAGACTACCACCACCATCATTAGCCATACCGTACGATGCTCGAACTATTCACCTATGACTTTATGCAACGCTCCCTCCTCGCTGCGGCGTTGGTGGGAGGGCTGTGTTCTGTGATCGGTGTCTTCGTCGTACTACGAGGGCTTGCCTTTGTTGGCGCAGGAACGGCCCATGCGGCCTTCGCAGGCGTGGCGCTGGGGTACCTCATTGGCTGGCCGCCGCTGGGGTTGGCGATCCTCTTTGGTCTAGCCACGGTGTGGATTACGGGCTGGGTCGAAGAAAAAGGCCGAATGAAGCTGGACGTCTCGATCGGCATTCTCTACACCACAACGATGGCGTTGGCGATTCTTTTTATCGGCTTGATGAAAACCTACAACGCGGAGGTATATGGCTATTTGTTTGGCAGCGTGTTGTCGGTCACGAATGGAGAGCTGAGTATCATCGGCGGGTTGAGTATCCTGGTGCTCGGGCTTATTGTCCTCTTTTCAAAGGAACTGTACTTTATCGCCTTCGATCAAGAGATGGCCGAAGCCTCCGGTGTCCCAGCCCGACGCATATTCTTTCTCCTGCTGACACTGGTTGCGCTCACGGTCGTGGTCTCGTTGAAAACGGTCGGCGCGATTCTCGTGTTTGCCATGGTTTTGATTCCTGCCTCAACGGCCTATCAACTCACGTCCAGCCTCAGGACACTCACCCTCTATTCCATCGTCATCGGTGTGACCACGGCCGTAGCTGGAGTCGTGATTTCCGCCACCTGGGATGTGCCTTCCGGACCCGCGATTGTGCTCCTCGCCACAACCGTCTTCTTCATCTCAGTGCTTCTCTCTCCAAAAAGAATGAGGCGCGCCCCGCCCTTTCACGCGCACTAGACGGTCACTCCAACGAGACTGTAGGGCCATGTGGACAGCGACTCTGTCATTCACGAGTCGGTATCTGTCTCGCGATGTCACGGTTTCTCGACAAACCAGAGTCACACTGTCTCCCGTCGTAATTCTTCAAAACTGAGCAAAATTGACCAGGCTGTGATCGGTCTCATCAGGCATTACTTGACTCTCGAAGAGAATCCGGGTACTAAGCATGCGCTCCTGGTGCAAAGCGACCGCGTGTCTGTAGCGTATTTACATCATCACATCACGGAGGTTTGTTTATATGGGTGTCGTCATGGCTCGTTGGGGGTTAGTGGGTTTCATGGTGATAAATGCGCTTGCCCTAGGCAGCCAAGCTCAAGCGGAAGAATGGAAGATGGAACAGGGCGGTATAGAGCCAGGCAAAGTCGTGCTCGGTATGCGGGCAGGGTTTGCCCCCCTGACCCAATCGTTGACGGCAAATACCTCAACCGACGTGGGCTCATTGGTCAACTTCCAAGCGATGTATAGTTTCAACAAGTGGTTCTTGGCCGGAATGATGCTGGAGTGGGAACGCCATGCCGTAGACCGAGAACGGCCTTTCCGGGACCTGGGCCATCAAGATATCGTGTCGGTGCTACCGACAGTCGAAATTCGTCCGGTGCGATTTGGCCCGATCATCCCCTATGTCAACATGAGCTTCGGGGTGAACGTGAATAGTTTCGGTGAAAACAGCCCGACTCGCATCTCCCCCAGTAATACCTTCGCCTGGCGACTCGGCTGGGGCGCCGACTACATGCTCACTAAACAGTTCGCGTTGAACACAGAAATGGCCTATAAGCGCAATGACGGACATGCGACGGTGAACGGAAATCTCAACGACGACTGGAACGCCTCGTCATTCGGCTTCCTCTTCGGCGCCAAACTCTTCTTTTAGTTTCTGAATATTCGAAGCAGATGTGGTGTCGTGGAGCCCCAGTCCTACAGGGGGTTCCACGTCAGATACAATAAGAAGGGCAGAAGTAAAGGATCTCCGACTCGAAAGAAATACGCTATTCTCGTCGGCCTTGTTTCGATCGGCTCCACACCATCCCGGTCTGTTCCTTTGAACTGAAGCCAAGTTTTTCGTAGAAGCCCGGCATGCGGGTGCAGAGCCAGAAGAGTTCGACTTTCTTGAGGCGAGAGTGGTTCAGGATGCGCTGGACGATATCCGTGCCGATGCCCTGGCCCTGATAGGCCTTATCGACGATGACATCCCAGATGGTTGCTCGGTAGACATAGTCCGTTAATACCCGTCCAAATCCGATCAGTAGATCCCCGTCCCACGCCGTCATGGCTACGTCGGTGTGACGCAACATCTCACGGGTGTCCTCAAGGGTCCGTCCTTTGGTCCAAGGCGCCTGCTGGTAGAGGCGGGCGAGCTTGGCTGGGTCGAGGTCCTTCTTCTCAACGAAGGTGATAGCGGGCTTGAGGCTTGGGGGCATCTTATACTAGATTATCTCCCATTGACAGTAACCAAGATCATGCGGAGTGTACGAGGAACATCATGGCAACGCAAGTACGAACCTGTCCCAAGTGCGCGCAGTTGATGTGGCTGAAAGAAGACCAGTACGAACAGCTGGATGAAGAAACCATTCGTGGGAAATGTCCTCAATGTGGATCGACGGTTCGCTTCAAGCTTGTATCACAAGGCGAAAACGCAGCCGGCCCAAAGATGGGACATTAAATTGGAAATGTTGAATGATGAATTGACGCTTTCCGCTTCATTCAAAGTTTAACATGTACCATTCAACATGTTCCGGTTACATTCCCCGTCCAGCGCCGTCCAGCTCCGGCTTATTTCCGGGTAGAATTTTATTCAGAGCGGATCGATACTCGCCTGTGCGTTTCTCATCGAGCCGTCCAACTTCGATTTCTTTATCCCGCTGCATAAGTTCCAGTTGATCGAGTGCCGAGAGAAGCGGCTGGATGGAGCCGAACAATCGACCGACCTCGAAAGCTTCCAGCGATTCCACAAATAATTCATTCAGACTTTTATAGGAAGTCCCGACGCTTTGGCTTCGGAACCGAGAGACGATCTCCTCATACTCTTCGATTGCCTCAAATTTTGGCTTCACAGCGGTCGGCACCGCCGACAAATGAACGATCGGTGGCAGTTTGGCCGCATAGACCTTTAGCTGAGCCACCAATCCACCCATCGCATCCAGCACATCGGCAGTCTGCATGAACGCATCCTTCAAGGCGTTATTGCTTACGCCAAGCTGAGGAGCCTGTCAAGATTTGCGGATACTGTGAGGAGGGGTGAGACCATTGAGGGCCTGAATTGCCTGCTCCATATCAGATGGAACAGGTGTTGTGTACTCATGAAACTCACCGGTAGAGGGGTGACGAAAACCTAATGTCCTCGCATGCAACATGACACGGGGGATCTCGACATCCTCTACCACGCAGACCTTCTTGCCGCCATAGGTCTGATCTCCCAGAATCGGGTGACCCAGGGATGTCAGATGGACGCGAAGTTGGTGCGTCCGGCCTGTGCGCGGGTACAGAAGGACGTGGGCGGACAGTTTGCCGAAGCGATGGTCGACCTTGTATTCCGTCACGGATTCCTTGGGTCGCGCGGTATGGGCAGAAAATTTCTTTCGTTCTTTCGAGTCACGACCGATCGCCAGCTCGATCAACCCATGCCCTTTTTTCGGCACGCCTGAGATCAGTGCTTCGTAGACCCGCGTGATCGTATGCTGCTTGAATTGAGCCGAAAGAGCACGATGGGCTTCGTCTGTCTTGGCAATCACCATCACGCCGGATGTATCCTTGTCCAGCCGATGCACCAGCCCCGGCCGTTCTTTCCCGCCAATCGTCGACACCGTGCCGCCGGATGTCTGAAAATGATAGAGGAGAGCATTGACCAGCGTGCCGGCCCAATGCCCCGGCGCAGGATGGACTACCAGGCCGGCTGGCTTGTTTAAAAGCAGCAACTCATCGTCCTCATACAGAATCTCGAGAGGGATGGACTCGCCTTTGAGCTCGAGCGGCTCCGCTTTCGGAATGTCAAAGGCGATCCTGTCTCCAGGCTTGATCTTGTGGCTGGGTTTGACGACCTGACCGTTGATTCTCACACGCCCTTGCCCTATCAATCGTTGCAAGGCCGACCGAGATAACTTGGGCTCACGATTGACCAGAAATATATCCAGCCGTTTTGGCAGCTCGCCGGCCGTCACGACAAACTCGGTCACCATAAAGAACTCGCCTTCACTAGTCCGGACTATTCATGAATACCTGATCCA
>DATENE010000022.1:0-34191 GCA_035275205.1 Nitrospiraceae bacterium | reverse complement strand
TCCCACCGCATCGCGAAGGGTCAACCCAAAGACCAGCACGGTAACCATTAAAACCTCTAAAACCTCGTTATTTGGTTAAGCAAGACCACCCAGATAAACCAAATAGACCAGACTGACCTACGACTTGTCTGCAGCTTCGTAGGCCTCTTGAAGCAGTTGAGCGACGTGCTTGACTTCTGCTGCGCCCTGCAATCCGGTACGCAGTTGAATCATGCAGGCTGGACAACTCGTGGCCACAACTTCAGCGCCGCTCTGTTCGACGGCCCGCCGCTTGCGCTCGACGATGCGTTGCGACGTGTCAAAATCCTTCACGAGATAGGTTCCGGCTCCCCCTGCGCAGCGATCGGCGTCCGGCATTTCTACATACTCGGCACCCGGCAAACCTGCTAAAATCGCGCGTGGCTCTTTCGTCACTCCCGCCGCTCGCAGGTGGCAAGAAGAATGATAGGCCACTTTGCACTTCGTGGACTGCTGCCTGGCCATGGCCGGCTTTATGGACGACTGCGCCACGAACTCAGAAATATGCGTGACCCGTTTCGCCAATGCCTGGGCTGCCGCTTGCTCCGGCTCATCGGCAAATAATGTAGGGTAGTCCTTCAACATGAGGGTGCAGGAGGCGCAACCGGTCACCACCTTGTCATACCCTGCCATCGACGCAAGATTGACCCGCGCTCCTTCTTTGGCTAACGCACGATGCCCGTAGGTTTCGATGGGAGTCCCGGAACAGCGTTGTGAAGGCAGGTCTGGCTCGACTCCATGTTTGCGCAGCACAGCAATTACTGCATCCCCCACCCCATCGTCGAAGTAATTGGCCGCACAACCGTGGAAGTAGGCCACGGGAGAACGAGGCCCGCGCTTCGCTTGAGGAATCAACTCAGGATAGCGGTCTCGGAGATGGCGTTGTGCGAGTCGAGGTAGCACCAATTGAGGCGACAGTCGCGCTGTCTCGGCAAGCCCACGCATGAATGGTTTCGTCAGATGATCGATAAGCCGCCGCATGAGCGGTCGATCCCATAGCGGTTGATACCTCGCAAGAAACTTTAAGAATCGTCCAAATCGCGCTGTTTGTGCATGATAATAAAAAATTGCGCCCGCTGTAGCATTTGGATGCTCAGCGCGCCGATCTAAAATGAGCTGGGAGACGTCGACACCGGCCGGACAGGCAGTGCGACAGGACTTGCAATTGAGACAGGCCTCCACCACCCGCTTCGAGTTGAGATAGCTGTAGTTCTTATCGGTAACGATTTCGAACCAGCCACGCGAACTCATGTCTTCCGACTGAAACACATCGTACACCGGACACACGGCGTTACACTTTGCGCAGGTCGCGCAGGGCTTCGACAATCGTTCATAGTCGATATGGTCCGTGAAGGGCCGGTCGCTGATCTTAATGCCGGGGTTCAGCACCCCGGATGGATCGAAACTCTGCTTCACGCGCACAAACAGGTTGTAGAGATCCTGGCCGAACATCGCCTTCACGTATTCGGCTCGTACCCGACCATCGCCATGTTCCCCGCAGATCGAACCACCGAAGCGGCCCAAGACCGTTTGGTGAATCTCGTGATAGGCCTGCACCATCTTGTGAAAATCATCTTGGTCGTTCACATCGAGCAAGGGAATGATGTGGGCGTTTCCATTTCCGATATGCCCGAAAATCGCAACCGGCACTCGCTGCCCGGCAAAGAACTCTCCCAAATACCGTATGAGTTCGCTGATTCGATCAGCCGGCACCACTACGTCATCGACAAAGTTGATGGGCTTCTTCCTAGAATCGAATCGATAGAGCGTGGGGTAGAGCGCCTTGCGGGCCTTCCATAATTGGTCCCGCTGCTCAGGATCGAAGGCGATCACGGGATCGGAGGTTAGACGATACCGGCGGGAGATTTCGGTCATACGCTCGGCTTGCGCACGAAGATCAGTCTGCAAAGCTTCTGCATCCAATTCAATCAAAAGGGTAGCGGCTGCGTCAGCCGGGATACCGTGCTTCGCCCGCCCGATCAAATTGAGTGTGTTGGCATCCATTACTTCCAAGGCGCTCGGACGCAATTCCAGCAGTTTCGGCACTGCATCGCCCACGTCTTCCAGGCGATGGAAATGGATGAGCGCCGTGATGGTCGCCTGTGGTTTTTCGACCAGTTTGATCGTCGCTTCGCTGAAGAGACCCAACGTGCCCTCGCTGCCGACGAAAAGTTTCGGAAGATCGAGGCAGCCTCGCGCAAGCCCATCGGCAAGACCGAAAAGATTGTAACCGCAACTGTTCTTGCTGACCGTCGGACGTTTCTGCGCAATCAGGGCGGCATTGTCTTGTACCAGAGATTGCAAATCTTGAAGCGGCCGATGTGACTTCAACAAATTGTTGAAGTTTGGATCAGCGAGCCCGTAGGCCCTGGCGTCCAGCCATTCACCGGATTGCAAGCAGACACGGAGCGCCTCCACATTGTCTTTGACAGAACCATACCGCAGCGTATGAGGGCCAGAAGAGTTGTTCGCCAACATCCCGCCCAGCTTGCACATGTCGCCGCTGGAGGGGTCGGGCCCGAATAGCAGACCGTCGCGCGCCAGCTGTTTATTGAGTTCGGCCAGAACAATACCCGGCTGCACCCGAGCCCAGCGCTCTTCATCATTTAACTCCAGTATCCGATTCAGGCGCGAAACGTCTAGAATGATCCCGGACCCAATCGCCGAGCCCGTCAGATTTGTTCCGGCAGCCCGCGGTGTCAGAGGGATGCCTCGCGCGACCGCATAACGTACCGACGCGGCAATGTCCTCCTCGGACTCAACGAGGACAACAGCTTTTGGCGCCACCCGATAGATGCTGGCATCCACCGCATAGGCAGTGAGTGTCGAGTAGTCGTCTTTGACTTTTTCAGCGCCTATCGCGGCGCGAAGATCTGAGGCTACGGCGTGGGAACGTTCAGGCAGGATGAGAGTTGGTGCTGTCATAGTTGAGCGGGTCGTTCATTCTAGACGGACTCGTGAGACCAGCACAAGTCTGTACTCGCGCGAGGCAGGCGGGACGAGCGGGATGAGCGAGACAAATGCGGGTTCGAGGTTTTCTGTACTTCGAACTTTGTCTCGCGCTTCATGCGCCACGGTCAGTGGAGCTGGCAGTTTTTTTCAGCATCCTGCTAAGATCCGCGCGGTAGGAGCACAGGCCTATGACCGACACACGTCCCACCCTCTATGTCTCACGGCTTCTCCCTGATCTCGTGATGGCTATCGTGCGGGAGCGGTTCCAGTTGGTGCAGAATCCTCATGATGTATTGCCGGCGCCGCCTGTCCTTCGTGAAGGTCTCTGCCAAGCCGATGCTGCGATCGTGACGTTGGGAGATCGTATCGATTCCGAGACCATTCTTGCAGCCACGCGACTGAAAATTCTGGCAAACTATGCCGTCGGGTACAACAACATCGATCTTGCCGCAGCGCGACAGCGTGGTTTGATCGTCACCAATACTCCGGATGTCCTGACGGACGCCACTGCGGATCTGACTTGGGCCTTGATCCTGGCGACAGCACGCCGCGTTGTCGAAGGCGACGCCCTCGCTCGGTCTGGCGCTTGGACCGGGTGGAGTCCCACTCAACTCTTGGGTGCGGAAGTCACGGGCAAGACACTGGGGATTATCGGGATGGGACGGATTGGACAGGCGGTGGCCCACCGCTCCGTAGGCTTTCGCATGCCGGTGCGCTATCACACACGCCAACCCTTGGCCACCTCATCCCTGTCCCGCGAGTGGGAACACCGATCATTGCAGGATCTCCTAGGGGAAGCCGATGTCGTGACGATCCATGTGCCTCTCACCTCTGCCACCCAGCATCTGATCGGCGCACGTGAATTGGCCTGGATGCGCCCGACCGCCTTCGTCATCAACACCGCTCGTGGTCCGATCGTCGATGAAACCGCCTTGGCCGACGCTCTCAACGCAGGAATCATTGCCGGCGCAGGACTCGACGTCTATGAACAGGAACCGACTATCCATTCAGCGCTGGCTAAGCTGAAGCAAGTGGTTCTGCTCCCCCATCTGGGCTCTGCCACACTACACGCGAGGGTTCAGATGGGACTGGTCTGTTTGGATAATATTCAAGCGGTACTAGAGGGACGTCCGGCGCCAAACGAGATTCACTAGCAGGCTGTTAAAAACGATTGTGTCAGAGTGGAAGTGCACCTGCAGGACGCTCAAAAAGTTCGTCCAGCAAGGCCGCAGCCGAAAAAAGCACCGGAGGCGTAGCCTCTCGGCTACGTTGAGGATGCTTTCGAGGTGAGAACGCCGCTGGCGGACTTTTTCAGCGTCCTGTTAGTTTCCGTAGCGGAAGGCAGGTGTCGGCTCCGCTGGGGCTCTGTGTGCGCGAGCTGATTCGAGTCGTTGCGGTACGTCGTGGAAGGTCGGGATTGATTCGTAAATTGCAGCAGCTTGGCTCCACAGCTCTTGGGCTTCGTAGAGTAAGCCAAGTTCATAGCGAATAGCCTGTGCCTTGGCCCCCTGGCACTTCGGGTCCTTCAGCAGCAGTTCGAGCTGTGCACATGCCGACTGACAGGCTCCCTGTTCTTTTAAACAGACTGCGAGCATGAGACAGGAATCCGAGAAAAAGTCGTGGCTCTTCATCGAGAGAGCAAACTCTTCCTTCGCTTCGTCCAGCAACCCCATGTTCTTGTAAGCCACTCCCAGCGTGTAATGTGTCTCCGGTTCAATCTCGCTTTCAGGCGGAACAGCGACCGGCGTCTCGGCGGCAGGGGTCGACGCTTGCGGCTTCGCCGAAAACATCGAGGCCCATTTAGCCACCAACGGGCTGGCCGGGGCTAACTCTCTGACCTTCTGATAGAGGCTTGCCAGATGAGTCGGATTCTGATCGTTCGGATGCATCAGGAGCAATTCAAGGGCACGTGAGTACTGCAAGGCTGCGCCGGCGGTATCGCCCTTGGCCTCACGCAAGGAGCCGAACAGTTCTCGAGCCTCTGCATGGTCCGGCTGCGCCGTGACCACGCGACTGAGCCATTCTTCCCCCTGAGCCTGCTGGCCTGCTTTCACATACGCCTGGAACTGCTCGGTTGTCGAGAGGACAGGCGCGGCAGGTGTAACCGAACTTGGCGATTTTGACGCCGCTGGCACCCATAGCTGGTCTGGTTCGGTATTCGTCCACGAAAACCCACTCTCCGCCTTAGCCGGCTCCGGTTTTGGCGACTGTGACGGCTTCGACTCAGCCGGCGTGGCGTTAGGCTCAGCACGCGGGACATGCTGGTCCTGTAACGGAGCGATCTTTGATGTCCCATTCGACGGATCGGCCGGAGCTGCAGGGGCCTTCGAACATGTGTCCGGCTGGGTCGGGGTCGGTGGGATCGCCGCTGTCAGAGGCGCAGAGGTTTTGGATTGGTCTGGAACAGGAAGTTCCTCCGCCGCAGTACCATGGCCATGGATGAGCGCAGTCAGTTTTTTTGCCGTCGGGCTATCCGGCGCCAGCGCAGTGACCTTCTCGAACAGTTCCTCATGCAAAGTCGGCATCCCGGGCTCGGGATGTTTGAGTAACAGCTCAATCGCTTTTCCATACTGGATCACAGCGTTGGCGGCATCACCTTTCTCTCCGTAGAGTTCTCCGTAGAGTTCGAGCATCGCCACCGACTGCGGTTCAACCGCTAAAAATTCTGTGATCAGCGATTCAGCTTGCTCATGGTGTTGTGCCCGCAAGGCCGCGCCTGCAAGGTAACGATACTCACCGAGCGCGACCTGAAGATCTCCGCGTTGGAGATGCAACTTCGCGAGCAATTGACAGACTTCAGGATTACCAGGCTCTTTGGTCAGTAATTGATTGAGAATGGCCTCAGCTCCGTCAAACTGCTTTCCTTCGATGCGGCGGGTGGCTTCCGAGAGCAGATTGAGCGGCTCGACCCGCTTCGACGGGCTCCCAGTCGAGCCCGCTCCTGCCTTGGCAGCAGGACCGGGTTTCTTCTCGATTTTTTTGAAGTGTTCGATGAATTGGGCTGCCTCACTATTGGAAGGATCGATCCGCAAGACGCCTTGATAAGCCTCCTTCGCCTCGTCATAGCGCTGCTGCGCTGAACGCTCCCTCCCTAACTGCAAATAGACCTTCGTGGCTTCGTCCTGCATGTTCTCTTGCAGGCACAACTCCGCCACACGCTGCTGAGCATCCAAATTTGAAGGATCTTGGCTGACAATCTTCTTGTAGATGTCCAGCGCGTCTTTGCTTTTTCCCGCTTTGAGGTAGTGTTTCCCGAGTGTGAGATAATCTTGAACCGCGCTACTCAGCAGACCACGTTCGGCATTGAGGTCTCCGAGATGCCGGAAGACATCGTACCGCGAAGGATCGAGCTTCAAGACCTTCTTGAACGTGGCGATTGCCTTGAGAGTGGCCCCTTCGGCTCTGAAGGCATTGGCTGCCTGAAGAAAGGCGACGACAGCATCGTTAGTGGATTGACGCTTGAGGTGTAACTCCCCGATTGAATTGAAGATACTCCCATCACCCGGCGACTCGGTGGAGAGCTTCTTCCATTCATTGATAGCAGCGTCGAACTGACCCCGTGAGGCAAAGAGCTGTGCACTTTGCAACACGCTACCGCGGTCTATCGCCAAGTCAAACCTCCACAACGCTCAAACGCTAACAGTGTCAATGAACATTGTCAACGAAATGGGGCATTTAGCCTGCATGATTCACGCGAGACTCTGGGGACTTTGAGAGAGAAGCGGGACGAGGAAGACGATTTGTGGACTACGGTTGAAGTGAGAAAGGCCGAGAGTCTGGGTTCGAAGTTCCGAACACCTCAGCCTTAGAGTCGCGCACGGCGCGCCCCCGATTCATGCGCATGTCAGTGAATCGGGAGCGCAGCAGAAATACGAAGGCCTGCCCCAACACAAAAGGCAGGCCTTCCTGTGACATCCTCGCAGCACGCAAACTTAAGACTCAGCAACGGCCGTCTTCAAGACATTTGAAGCCTGAGGCCCCTTTGCGCCTTGCACGACCTCGAACTCGACGTTTTCTCCTTCTTTCAAAGTTTTGAATCCTTCTCCTTGCAGCGCGGAATAATGTACAAAGACATCATCCCCGCTCTCCAGGCGAATGAACCCAAATCCCTTGCGATCGTTGAACCATTTGACCGTGCCTTTTGTCTTCACAGAAACACTCCTTTCCTCAACGGCCACACCTAGTTATGTGGCCGATCCCGGAACCCAGCTGGCGACACCATGATGATGAAGAAAAAAAGACAGAAAGAAACGTCGGTTGGAATGACGGGTTCATTGGAGAGATAACATCGATCACGAAACCCATCTCAGTTACAATTCGCGCAGCATCTACCATGGCGTTTCAAATCTTGTCAAGCCATTCTTTGCCCTCATGCTTCCCGCCGTAAGGTGGACAAGCCTCGCCTGCTCGCCTATAGTGTCACACGGGGCTAGGAGCACGTCTGACATGGCCTTCGTAACCAAGCGAAGGAGGCGCGGTCAGATGCGAGGCCGCAGGCCTGGAAGAACCGGAGGTGTATTCGCTGTAATACATCGAGGATTTTTTCGGGCCGAGCACGACGCAAATGGCCGCGGATCGTTCGCCGCAGTAGAACGGTCACTGCCGGACAGGCTCCTAGGAGCGTGATTCTTCGAATGTTTCTACGAACGCTGCTGGATCGCTACATCTTCACCGAGCTTCTTTCTCCCTTTAGTATCAGCCTCGGAGCGTTGTGTTTTGTGATGCTCACGAGGGAACTCCTGCGCCTGGTGGAACTTTTGGTTACAAAAGGCGTTGGGATCGTAGCGGTCCTGGAAGTCTTTGCCCATCTGATGCCTTCATTCCTCGTGTTGACCCTCCCGATTGCCGGAATTATCGCCTCGATCACCGCCTTCGGACGACTATCCTTCGACAAAGAATTGATCGCGATGCAGACTGCAGGCCAAAGTCTTATACGATTGGCCCGCCCTGTGCTGCTCTTCGCCGTGTTCGTCTTCGGGTTGACCTTGTTGTTGGCCCAGTGGGGGCAACCCTGGAGTTCCATGAATCTGAAGAAAGTCGCGTTAAATCTCCTTCGCGACCAACTCGTACTGGCGCTGGACCGGGGAACATTCAACGAGCCCATACCCAAGATGATGATCTATGTACCGGACGGGAATCCCGAAGAGGCTACGCCCGGTATCTTTGTCTCCGACGAGCGGAATGCAGATGGTCCTCGCATCATCGTGGCACAACAGTACGAGGTCATCATGGATGCCTCTACGGATCAAGTCGCCTTACGCCTGCAACACGGGGTCATCCACAACAAACCGAACCAAGGAGATCAATATGAACACGTGTCCTTCGCCAGCTACGATCTGAAGTTCTCGCTCAATCAAAGCGGCTACACAACCACGGAAGAACGTCCCTCTTACGACGCCATCGTCGCCCAGCTCGAACAATCCAAATGGCGCGATCCGACTGCGCTCCGACGATTGTCGGAGTATTATAAAGATTTGGCCTTTCCGACTGCCTCGTTGGTATTTTGCCTGTTAGGCGTTCCGGTCGGCATCGCCTCGAAACGATCCGGTCGGATCGGCGGATTTGCGGTCGGCGTATTGGTGATCATCATCTACTACATGTTGAACGTCGCCTGCGAATTCTTGGTCACGACGACAATCGTGCCGCCCTTTGCCGGAGCCTGGTTACCTAATGGTATATTCGCTCTCACCACCGTCGTGTGGTTTTATGTCATGAGTCGCCGGTAATCCCATGTCCATTCTCTTTCGCTATCTTCTTCGCGAGTACGGAAAAATATTTACGATGTGCTTCAGTGCGCTGATGACGATTTATCTTGTCATCGACTTCTTCGAAAAAGTACGACACTTCTTGCGCTACGATGCCAACTGGATAGACATCCTGACGTACTTCCTTCTGAAGGCTCCTGCGATTTCCTTCCAAATTGCGCCGCTGGCCATCCTGATGGCCACCCTGTTGACATTCGGATTGCTCTCCCGGGGCAACGAAATCACGGCCATGCGCAGTTGCGGGATCAGTTTGCTCTGGATTAGCACTCCTTTTATTACCTTTGCCGCAATGATTTCTCTCGTGCTCTTGCTCTTGAGTTCCACCGTCATCCCGCTGGCTGCGAGCAAGTCCGAGGAGATTCGAACTACGCGCATTGAGAAGAAGCCTCCTGCCAAGGCCGTGAAACTCAAGCAACCCTGGACGAGAGTGGGTGCCGACAGCCTCATGCATGTCACGAGCGTTTCCGTCGGAGGAGAACTCTTAGGCGGCATACGCCTCTTTCAATTCGATAGCAATTTTCAACTGGCCGAAGTGACTGAAGCCAACGAAGCCCGCTATAGCGATTCCACGTGGACGCTCTATCAGGGACGGCACCGACAATTTTCAGCCGATGGAACGATTTCAACCAACCTGTTCGACCGCCAAGCCATCGTGCTGACCCTCATTCCTGATGACTTCACCACTTGGCTCGCCGGCGACTCCGAAATGATGACGTTCCATGATATTCGAGCTTACTCTAGACGTCGGCACCAGCACGGCTCCCAGACAACACGGCTCACGACAGACTATTACAGCCGGATCGCCTTCCCCTTTGTCACCGTGGTCATGGTCTTGGTCGGCATTGCGATGAGTCTTCGCAGGAGCGGGACCAGAGGGGGCAGCATGGCAATGGGCATTGGACAAGCGCTTGCGATTGGCTTCTGCTATTGGACGACACACTCAATTGCCATCGCGCTTGGCCGTGGCGGAGTCTTAACACCTCTGATCGCCTCATGGATGGCAAATGTGCTCTTTTTGAGCTTTGGCCTCTATCTGATGTTCAAAGTGCGGTATTGAAGGCTGCGCGACGAGCGAGACATGCGAGAAAGGCGCGACACGAAGTTCGAAATTCAGAAACCCTCGAACCTCGAACCCTCATCTGTCTCACTTTTCTCGCTCGTCCCGCCTGTCTCGCAGGGCCACTGGCGTGGCTCCTGGTTGACTGATTCCGGCGCTTCCGGTAAGTAAAAGCCGGAGCGTTACCGAAAGGATTTTAAGAAGATGCGGTCGCGTGTCGTCGTCACAGGGATGGGGATTGTCTCTCCGATCGGTATCGGAGTGAGTGAGTTTTGGAAAGCCGCCCTTGCCGGCCAATCCGGCATCTCGGCAATTACGTCGTTCGATCCGTTTCCCATGGACGGCTATCGCTCTAAGGTCGCAGGCCAGGTGCGTGACTTCACGGTCGAACGGTTTATCGACTCGACCCATGGCGATCGCGTTGACCGTTATGCACAGTTTGCTCTCGTAGCTGCGAAGGAAGCGCTGGCGGACTCGGGCCTCCAGATGACGAAGGAGAATCCCCACCGCGTTGGAGTCATCGTCGGAGCCGGCATGGGCGGCATGGTGATGGGCGAGCGTGAAATCACACAGCTCTATCAGCAGCAGAAACCCCATCGTGTTCATCCAAACTTTATTCCAGTCATCACTCTCAATTCGGCATCGGGCATTATCGCGATGGCTTACGGCGCCAAGGGCCCCAATTTGACCATCTCTACCGCCTGTTCCTCCAGCGCCCATGCACTCGGACAAGCGCTCCACTGTATCCGCGAGGGTCGGGCCGATGTCGTGATCGTCGTGGGAGCCGATGCCAGCATTACCCCGCTCGTCTTCGCCGGATTTTGTTCTCTTCGGGCTCTTTCGTCAAAATTCAACGATCATCCGGAGAAGGCCTCTCGGCCTTTCGATCGGTTACGAGACGGATTTATCATGGGAGAAGGCGCCGGAACGCTCATCCTGGAATCGGCCGCCCATGCCAAGAAACGCAAGGCGAGAGTCTATGCCGAAATCGCCGGTTACGCCGCCACCAGCGAGGCCTATCACATGGTCATCCCTCGTGAAGATGGCCTGGAAGTGGCCCACACAATGCGGCTGGCCCTTGCGGATGCCGGCGTGACTCCGGCCCAGGTGAATTACATCAATGCTCATGCCACGTCGACAACCATCGGCGATGCTGTGGAAGTGAAAGCGATTCGGCGACTCTTTCAGTCGCGCGCGGACAAGATCACCGTCAACGCCACCAAGTCGTTGATCGGCCACACGCTGGGTGCTGCCGGTGCCATAGGAGGCATCGCCTCGGTACTAGCCCTGCACACGGGTCAGATTCATCCGACGGCCAACTACGATGACCCCGACCCGGCTTGTGCACTAGCAGGCCTCTCCCGCTCAGCGCAAGAGCGTCATGTGAAAGTCTCCTTGCTGAATGCGTTTGGATTTGGCAGCAACAACGCTGCTGTGGTATTCAAACAGGCGCCGAAATAGCAAGGTTCTGCGCGAGACAGACGTGCTTGCGTGCGCTGATAAGACTGTTCAGAACTCTCTTAGAATACGAGGGAAAGCATTAACCGATGGCAACCGATCCCACCATAGCACTGAAAATCCGCACTGCCTTGGGCGAGTACCTGAAACGCGATCCTGCCACGATATTGATCGCACAACATCTGCGTGACGATTTGGGTCTCGACTCGATGGCGGTCATCGAACTGCTGTATCGCATCGAGGAGACCTTCGATCTCCAGATCCCCGACCAAGACCTCGCGGGAATGACGACAGTCGGGCATGTCGTGATTTATGTCGAGAAGAGGTTGGGGGAAACGGCCTCCCACGCCCCGACCAAGAAACCGACGAAGCCAAAGAACAAAAGGAAATCCTAATCCATATGGCGATGCGCGCACGCATTCCTCTCTCATTGGCTCAGATCCACAAGGTTGTGGGCGGAGAACTTGTCGGACCACCACACGCTACCGTCACGAGCCTGGCCAGTTTTCAGGAGGCAGGCCCCAACGATCTAACCTTTGTCACCGGGGATCGGATGCTCAAGACTAGCGGACCCACCCGAGCCGGAATACTCCTCGCCCACCGGCGTCTTGCTGAGATCCCCAATCCCCACATCATAGTCGTTAATCCCAAGCTGGCCTTTGCGCAAGTTGCCCAAGCCTTTTTTCGCCCGGTCACCCCTCCCCGCGGAATTGACGCGACCGTTGTCCGTGGCATTGACACTCAGGTCGGTCCCGATGTCTCCATCTGGGCAGGGGTCACCCTGGGAGCCCGGGTCACGATTGGCGCGCGAGTGACACTCTATCCCGGCGTCTTTATCGGCGATGATTCGACGATTGGAGACGACACACTCCTGTATCCGAATGTCGTTGTCAGGGAAGGCTGCACGATCGGCTCACGGGTCATTATTCACAGCGGGACGGTGATTGGAAGCGATGGATTCGGCTATGAGCAGGACCAGGGACGGCACTACAAGATTCCCCAGCTCGGCGGAGTCACGATCGAAGATGACGTTGAGATCGGAGCGAATGTCGCAGTCGACCGAGCTACACTCGGCCAAACCATCATCAAACAAGGCACCAAGATCGACAATCTAGTCCAGATTGCCCATAACGTGACGATCGGTGCTCACTCAATTTTGGTAGCTCAAGTTGGGATCGCAGGCAGCACGCGCGTGGGGCATCACGTCATGATCGGCGGCCAGGCAGGGCTGGCGGATCACCTTGTCATCGGAGATCAGGTAATGATTGCCGCTCGTGCGGGTGTCAACCGCAGCCTCGAATCCAATCAGATTGTTTCAGGCGCTCCCGTGATGCCGCACGAAGTCTGGGTAAAGGCCCACGCGGTGATTCCACGCCTTCCTGAACTCCGACAGACAATCCGCACATTGGAAGAACGCATGAAGCAGCTTGAAGCATCGCTCTCGGCCCCTCAAACCTCCAAGACGAAGACCACGAAAAGGAGTCGTAAGGCGTGAGGGGTACGGTGAGTGCTGAGACTTGAAGGCCAGATGAGCCAGATTTACCAAACAAACTAAATCAACCAAACAAACCAGATTAGTCCACAACTCCACGCCAGCTAAACAACTTGGCCCAGTAGAATCCCGCCCAGGGTACCAGCACAGCCGGGAAGGGGTCCAGCTCGCCGCGTATAATGCCCACAGCCGACGCGCCGAAGATTAGGACGGCTCCGGCAATGGAGATTGCTGTAACAAAACCCCGCCCAGGGTGCTCGATCGACGGAGTCTCCGGTTCGGTCTTGGTCTTAGTCTTCCTGTTGCGTTGAGCTACAGCCGTCCGCAACCGTGCCGCATACACCTCGGGAAAGGTCGCAAAGAGATAGCGATGATAGCGTGCCTGTCCCCATCCACACAACCCACCGATTAAGATTAAGACTGAGCTGGTAACAAACGTCAACCAGCTGTACGAATGATTCACCACCAGTTGATAGGCAAGTGATCCGATACCCCCGACCATGCAGATCAATCCGATAGTTCCGGCAGGGAGGAGGATATGGGAGCGGACATAGTAGCGCGCTTGCTCATCAATCTTCTCCGGTTTTAAAACCGTCACAAGTTTCGGCATTGATGCGTTCTCCTCCGACATCCACTGCTTTGTTGGTCCTCGACAAGAAAAGGCAGTGGATGGGCGGCATCATAGCATCCTTTCGTCGCTTGTTACACGAGCGGGGAAGGAAGAGTGGGCCTCTGCGTCGAGGCTGATCAAACTGGTCTCTCAATCCCCTGATTAAATGAGAAATTGTGGATGACACATGATCAACGATAGCCAACATGCCTAGTTTTCATAGCATAGGCACTCATCTGCTCACTCCATGGTACGAAGGTGGGCATCGACGCCCAAACGCTGCTTCCAACCAGGTGTTTCTCCTCCATTAGCGTAAAGCCCCGCAATGGGAAAGGCGACAGTGGGGCAGGACTTCCGCCCGCCCACTCTCGGTGTCCACAAAAGATGTGCATGACGTGTGGATAATCATGTGGATGAGCGATCAATGCCATGCCGTACCACAGCACCTCACACATTGCCCAATCGATAGGCAACACAATCTGTGCAATTTCACCATGATGTAGATTTTTAGCAAGAAGTCGTATGGAAGCCGAGCGCCGATTCCGCACGACTCAGAAGGTTTCCAGTGTCGCGCGTACAGAAGTGTGCAGACTGACGGGTGAAGTTAAACCGGCAAGATATCACCGATGGCTGATCGTTCGACGCGTCCGAGATTGCCCCACTGCTCTGCCATCGGAATCAAGGCATGAATTCTCGTCTCGACGGTTCCAAGCCTTTCTGCCAAGGTCGATGTTTTTCGGTAGGCCGCGACCATGAGAAAGGATCGCAGTCCCTGTAAAAACATCGTGATCATCGTCGCCTGCACCTGGCTGGCCAGATTGTAGAGAGCTTCGACCTGTTCGAGAATCGGGTCGAGCTGGGACGCCGTGACGAAATCCGTCGCCCCTTGCGCTCGTATAGTCATAAGAATGGAACTGATGATCGGAACTCGCCGACGGACTTCTTGAAGGAACTCTTCGTCGAGTCTATCAAGTTCAGTTAAGATACGCCCGATGCCGGCGACATTAAGTTGATCGGTTTCCTGTTCGGCTCGCAGGATCACCGCCTCCAACACATCGCGGGTCGGCTGCATCGACCGGGCACGAGCTTGCTGCAGGTCCCGAAGGGCATGGATAAGCGGGACGCTGGAACTCACGGTGAGTGGAACGTGCCGCTGGGGAACATCGGGTAATTCAGTCGCGGCGGCAGGGAGGGCCTGCTTAGATTTGCCTCCCGTTTCCCCATGAACGTCATCAATTTCAGTACGGTCACCCTCTTGGTCTCCTGCTAAGCGGCGCACAGCCAAACTGATCCGATCCAACCCCTCCTGAAGCGACTGGAGCGCTGCCGTCATCGTACCTGGCTCTTGTCGCCCCATATCCTGGAGAATCGGAAGCAGATTGGCAGCCATCTGCTCAATAGTCTGGAGCCTCACCGTCGACGCAGATCTCGAGAGATTCGTAATACCATGCAAGAGAATCCCATAGAGCTTTGGACGCACTGTTCCGTTAGTACCCTCAGCAAGCTGTTTCATCGCCATCTGAATTTGAGCCAGCCATTGATGCGCTTCGAGGGCGAATAACCCGATCACTTCTTTTTCAAAACTGGCATCCACAAGATCTTGCGTAGGAGGGCGACCTATCCATTGATGCTCGCCCGACTGCGACGTAGTTCTATCTACTGGCACAGGCGTCCGGGACTCGACGGCGCCTTGAATCGCGCTTGCGAGAGCATCCAAGCCTTCTAAAAGCGACGTAAATTGATCGGATGCCGAGGGAACCAACTCGGATGTCTTGGCGCGCGTCGCATCTGCTGGAAACGATATGCGTGCGACGTCAGGAGGTTCCAGTGTTTCGATGATCGATACAAGCGGGGTGTGGCTCAGATCGAGCTCCATCCCCTCTTGGCCACGGGCCGCATCACCCTCAATCCATACGACTGGGCGGAGCGGATAGCGCGTATTGACGCGCATGACAAACCCGACCTCTCCGGTGGTCAATCGGACTGAGGTACCCAGCGGATAGGCCGACAGTTGTTCGACCAACGCTTTGACGACTTCCCTTGGGAACGCCGCCCGTTCCGCGACTATCAATTCTCGCACCGCTTCGTGCGGAAAGAATCGGCGACGATATCCACGCGGGCTTACGAGGGCATCGAAGACATCCACAACACCGATGATTTGGGCAAACTCGCTGATCTGCCGCTCTTTCAACTTGTTCGGATATCCTTGCCCATTCCACCGCTCATGCGCTTGACGCACCACTTGTGCCAGCCAGTCGTATTTCGGACCAGCCTTTCGAATCGCTTGATAACCGAGCTCGGGATGCTGCTCGATCAGCGTACGTTCATCACGGGTCAACCGACCCGACTTGGTAATCAGCGACTGTGGCACGGCAAAGAGACCGATGTCGTGCAGGAGCCCTGCGAAGGTGAGCCGTTCCAGCTCTTTCCCGTGATATCCCAGTCCGGAGCCCACTTTCGTTGCCAAAATTGCCACATTCACAAGATTCGTAATCAGCGGCGGGCCTGCGGGACCGCTCATAGCCTGAACGAGCAATTGATCACTTCTCTTGAGCGCCTCCGCAATCCCCGTCGCCAGGGTGGACAAGGCCTCTACGTCGAGTTCGTCTTGCCGCTGCACGGCGAGCGCCACACCTGTCAATTGCTCCTGCGCAATGCGATACCAATCTGTCATGCTGTATTCGTTCATGGCCTGAGGCCGTCCTTGCGAAACATTCGACCAGACATCATATGACTTGCTCGACCCTCTGAACAAGCCGATGATCGACCTGCGAGAGACGCTCGATCGCGCGGGCATCATCGCTCGAAAGGGCGGGTATCATCACATGCCTCGACAAACCTGTGAGCGGGGTTCCGCGCATTGACTACGAGTGGCCGGCAGGGAGCAACTCATCGATTGCAGCACGTTGAGCTCGCCCGTGCTCCACCCACTGGCGAATGGCACCGCCCATCACATGCAGCCGCGCCTTTACCGATTCCACCCGTGTGGCGGCCAGACGCACTCGCCGTTGTGTCACCATGGTCAGCAGACTGTGCAGACCTGTGAAAAACATCATGGCCGAGCTCGAGTTCACTTGCTGCGCCTCTATTCGTAACTGTGCGACGTCTTGAAGAGAAGATTCGAGAGCCAGCATGCGTGAGGAGGCCTCCCCCCCATCCATCTTGAGGGCACTCATTTTCTTGAAAATCTCCGGCACACGCGCGTCAATCGTCTTGAGAAACGACTCTTCCGCTTCGGACACTCGGGCAAGATATTCGTGAATAACCCTGGCATCGATACGTTCGACACCGGCCTGAATTTGACCTTCCATTTGCTCGATCAGGCTGCGGACAAGATTACGTCCTGACGCGGCACTGGGAGACTGATTGCTTTGGAGTTCTTGAAGCGCTTGCAGAAACTCCCTGGGAGATAGACTCGCGTCGACCGAGACAGTCCCCGCACCGCTCCCATCCTCTTCAAAAGAGATCCCCGTTGCCTGGGTCAATGCGGTATGAATCTGTCCCAGCTGTTTGCAAAGCGAGAGAAAATCCTGAACGGAGAACGCTTTCTGCGGGTCCCGAAGGGCTTCAACAAAGGGAATCGTCCCGAAGCTGGCTTGCTCGACGCCTGAAAGATTGAGCATGGCAGCAGATCCACCGAGATTGGTCACTCCGGACGAAATCGTTCCAATCAGCTTGGCATGCCGCTCCGGCGCCGGCCCCTGTTGCAGCTCATCTAAGGCAACGTGAATGTTTTGGAGCCATTCATGTGCTTCCTGGACAAAGAGATCAACCAGCTCTTTCTGAAAATCGTCGGGGGTGCCGGCAGCCATGACATCAGTCCTTCACGTCAGTGACGGTTCAAGAGAAACACTCGTACAGATCAGGACCGTCGCTTCCCGTTCCCCAGCTGAGAGGCCAACCCCGCGATCTCGCCAAGCTTGATCGCCATCTCCTCAAACCGCTTCGTGGCTTGCTCGGCTGCTTGCTCAGCTTCAGATACGCGCTTTACTAGGAGGCCATTTCGTTCTCGTTCCGTCTGAAGCAGTCCGTCACTCTCTGATGTTGTCTTCGTTGCGCGCTCTGCTTCAGAAAGACGCACGGCAAGATCTTTACTGCGTTGCTGCTCAGCAGCGAGCGATTGCTCTAACGTGCTCACTTGTTGCGTCAATATCTGAGACCGAGTCGCCGCCTGTTCCAATTCTGTCATTTGTTCAACCAGCTGTGCGGCGGCCTGGCGCTCTGCCTGGAGGGTCGCCTCCAGATCTTGAGCGCGACTCGCCTGCTTCTGCAGCTCGGCAAAACCCGTTGCCTGTTGCGCACGGTCATCCCGTTCTTTCTGAAGGGCAGATTCAAGTTCATGTACCTGCGCAACGATACGCTCGGTCTCTGCCAGTTTCATCTTCAGCTGGGCGATCTGCTCTCGTTCCTTTGCCAACATCGGCTCGAGTTCCTGGGCATGACCCAATTCCCCTTCGAGTTGTACCACTCGTTGAGCGCTACGTGTCGCGCGATCTCGTTCGACCAAGAGTTCTTCTTCGAGAGCCTTCAATCGCGCAGCTGCCCGCTGATAGGTTGCTAATTGTTCATCACTCACTCGCGCATTCTGAATCGGCTGAATGGACTCAGTCACTTTCTCGGTACTCTTCGCCACAGACGCCGCAGCGCCTTGCCGCTTGGCCAACAGCTCGATCACGCGATCCTTGAGTGATGTGCCCTGAAACGGCTTTTTCAACACACCGTCTGCGCGACAAGACTCAGCCTGCTTCGTCACCTCATCGTTTACGATGCCGGAGATCAAGAGCACCGGCGTATTCGCTAGCGCTTTCTGCCCGCGCACGAAGGCACACACCTCGTAGCCGCTTTTATCCGGCATAATCACATCTGACACGACTAAGTCAGGCGTCTCTTTGGCCAAATAAGCCAATGCTTCCGCGCCGTTCGCAGCAAGAGTAACCCCAAATCCAGCCTCAACCAGCAATCGTTCGGCAACTTTCCGAACCGCGATACTGTCGTCGGCGATCAACACTTTGGACATAATAGTTGCCTTCCTTACAGAGCTCTTACCGTGTCACGATATTCTGTGTCGACCGGCCGAGTCGCTGCAAAGCCACGATCGGCACATCATGTCCCGCAATCGTGACTGTGCCATGCGTCTCAATATCCTCACTGCCGTTTGATCGAATCGCCGTCGCGTCCACAGTTTCGAGAGACGGCATATCGGCATCGATGCAGATAGCCATCGGCCCGTCGTGCTGCCGCGCCACCAGGCACAGCAGCGGACTTCCAATCAGTGTGCGGCTCAGTCTGGCAGCCAAATCATAGACCGGCATCACATGGTTTTCTCGCTTGAGCATGGCCTGCACAAATGGCGTCCGACTCGGCACCGGAATGCTCTCAGTCCAGGGCGACACCTCTCCCACATCTTCGGTTCGCGCAGCGAGTTTTATTCCACCAATGGAAAATACCATTACATTCCACGACCGTTTTGTGACCTGAACATGCTGCTTTCCACGTACGCCCCTCAGCATGACTCATCGATCCTTGCTGGGGTTGCCGCAACCATCTCTCCCCCTTGCTCGACCAGCGCAGGCACTACGTCAGCCGACTCTCCCAGCACCCATAATGGATTCAGGATCAACACCAACTGCTCCTGATACAGCATCATCCCCTGAAACCAGTTTCGTTCGTCGCGTTGAAACTGTGGCGGTAACGGAAAACAGTCCTTCCGTTCTACCTCCGTCAGGCCTATCACCTGCTCAGCCCCAATCGCACTATGGGAGCGGCCGGTCGAGTACAACACCGTCCTGAACTCGAGACCGGACAAGTGCGCGACCAATGAAAGTCGTTGGGCAAGATCCACCGGTTGAAAGATGGTCCCTGCCGAAGTCACGGCCTGTTCCTTTCCAGCCTCTTCTTGCGTGAGAACGCCACGCACCCCCTCTGCGGGCAGGGCCACATAGCTGTCCCCCAGACGGATGACCAAAAAGCTGGCCGTTTCCACAGCCAGATTTATCGAATTGTGATGGCCGCGTAAACTCATTGAAATATCGCGTGGGTCTATTCGATACTGACGACCATTCCAAGAATCGAACGATTGATTCCTACTTACGCACAGCGGCTTGTTTGCCGATCCAGCGTTCAATTTCCTGGATCAAGGCCCGCTCTTCTACCGGCTTGGCAATATAGGAACTCGCTCCAATATTGAGCGCCATTTGCCGGTGTTTGTCACCGGCCCGCGTCGTCATGACGATGATCGGTGTCTGCTGCGTTTGCGCTCGACTCCGCAATCCCTGAATCACTTCAAATCCATTAAGCTTCGGCATCTCAAGATCGGTAATGATCAGCCGATAATTTTGCGCGGACGCCTTACGGAGACCCTCTTCTCCATCTACGGCCGTATCGACTTCATATCCGGCCGACTCCAACATCCGGCCCACGAATTTTCTGATGCTCAAGGAGTCGTCGATCAAGAGCAGCAACTGCTCCGATGCCTTCGGCTCTGGGGCCACGGCATATGGAACCAGCGAGTCCGTCGACACCGTCGGGAGCGACGACAACTCCGCTACCGAATCGGCTTGCGCCTCTCTCGCCAGCAATCGGGCCGGGTCCAATACAAGAACCACACGCCCTTCCGGATCGATGGTCGCCCCACCGAAGCTGGAACGATCCAACGACCTAAACGACCCCAACGGTTTAATGACGATTTCCTGTCGACCAAGCAATTCATCGACCAACAAGCCGATCATTCCGGCAGCTGTCCGCACGATCACAACCGGTTTTCCAATTTCCACCCGCACACTGCTTCGATTGAGGACCTGCTGGAGCGGCTGCACTTCGATCGCCTCATCTCCGATATGCAAGATTGATCGTTCGCCCATCTGTTGGTGCACGCCTGGCGTCAGCATTGTCACTTCGCGCACCGCCGGAAGAGGAATCCCGTAACGCTCACTCCCTACTCGCACCATAAGCGCTGTTGCAATTAATAGTGTGAGTGGGAGGCTTAAGGTAAACTTCGTCCCCACCCCTCGAATGGATTCGACGTCGATGTGCCCGTTCATGCTTTCAATGACACGTTTCACCACATCCATGCCGACTCCTCGCCCCGCCTGATCACCTATCTGGTCGGCTGTCGAGAATCCCGGTATGAAAATAAACTTGATAACTTCTGATTCGGGCATCGAACGGGCCACTTCCGGACGGAGTAGTCCTCGCTCGACCGCTTTTGACCGGATCTTTTCAATGTCGAGCCCTGCCCCGTCATCTTCAACTTCAATCAGCACCGCATTCCCACGATGGGCCGCGTGGAGGTAAATCGTGCCGGCCACCGGCTTTCCCTTCGAGACGCGATCAGCCGCAAGCTCGATCCCGTGATAGACGGCGTTGCGCACGAGGTGAACCAAGGGATCGACCAGCCGTTCGACGACCCCTGTATCGACTTCGGTATGTTCACCGGACGTGACCAACGTGACTTCTTTCCCCGTCGCGCGCGCCATCTCACGCGTGGCTCGGCGGAATCGTGTAAACGGCGTACCCACCGGCACCATCCGGGCTCGAGCGATTTCATCCCGCATACCGAGGGTCAGCTGTGCCAATTGACTCATGTCTTCATGGGAACGCCGAATCGACCCACTCAATTGCGTCATCGACTCTGAAATATCCGCAGTCACCTCGCCAATACGGCGAGCTAAAATATTGAAGTCGTCGTATTTATCGAACTCAAGGCTCCCGAAGTCACTCACGCCGGTAAATCCCTGAGCCGGGCCGGTTGCTGGACCAGAGCTCGCGGTCGGAAGTGTAAAGGTATGTTTCTCCTCGAATGAATGGACTGACTCAACCAGACGGCCCTTGCACGCGAGTACCTGTTGCGAGAGTTGTTCCAGCATGTGTAAGCGCTGTTCGAGTCGCCCTCGACCGATAACGAGCTCACCGACAAGATTCAACAACCGCTCCAAGCGATCGCGGCTGACGCGTATGACTTCACGATCTTCTGCGGTTTTACCATCCGCCGTTTTACCTTTCGCCACAGAGACCGGCTCGACGTCTTCTTGACCGTGTAGTTCTTGATCCTCCGGTGTTTCGACAAGATGGGCGGCTGAATCCGATTCCACCACCAGAGGGGCCACCGGCTGATCCAGCTGTTTGAGTCGTTGCATCGCAACGGCAAATCGCTGGCGTAATATGTCGAGGGACGTGGGGTCCCGCCGCATCAGCAGGCGCACAACATCGACCGATCGCAACAGCACGTCCGTGTGCCCAGGAAGAATTTTGACGCGACCCTCACGCACCGCTCCCATGAAATCTTCAACATAGTGAGTCAGATCGCCGATCGACTGAAATCCGACAGTATAGGCGGACCCCTTGAGCGTATGAGCGGTTCGGAAGAGTTGATTGATCAGTTCAGAATTGTGTTGCTCCTTATCGAGGCGAAGCAGCTGGGCTTCGAGAGACTCAAGGTATTCCTGTGCTTCAGGAGCAAAATAGGACAGCACTTCGGCATCAAGAGGGGGCAATAGATACTCATCCGTCAATGCGCTCGACGCAGGGTCTGATTCCACATCGGAACCGGCAGATTCTTCGGGATGATCCAGAACAGCCGTCGCAACCTGAACGACCGGAGCGATTGGAGCCGCCACAAGAGTGGGAACCGCCAGCTGTTCTCCGTTGCAGATCTGCGCAAGGGTTTGGGTTACATCCGGCACTTCATGCTGCAGTTGAGCCACCTTGCCGTCATCGCGGCGCATCAGCAGCCGAATGACCTCGATCGCGCGACCAATAGCCCCCAGCACATCCGACGAGAGGGAGATTTGTCCCTCACGAACCGCGTTTATACAGTCTTCAACTGGAAGAGCGACGTCGCCGATCACAGTGAAACCGATCGTGCACGCAGACCCCTTGAGCGTGTGGGCTGTGCGGCAGAGCGCATGGATGGTCTCTCCGTCATCGGGGTCCTGCCGCAGACGCTGAAGCAGCGATTCCATAGTTTCCAAATATTCATCTGCTTCAGGAACGAAATATAACAGGACCTCGGCATCGAGAGCCGGCACGAGATAGTCCGGTGCGAGCAATGCCGGTTTATCCAATGGAGCGGCGGTTGGCAGAGACGAGAACAATCCGGCTACGTCACACTTCCATCGCGCACTGATCGCAGGGTCTTCAGCGCCACCACTCGCAACAACTTTCAACTGAGACTCGAGCGAAGTCACTATGCCACGTAAGATTTCCAACGCCTTCGGCCAGAGAGACGCTTCTATGGATGGCGCCTCTTCCAAGGTCGATTCGAGCAACGACCCCATCAAGGCCAATCCTTCGTAGCCGTAGAGCGCCGACGCTCCTCGAATCTTATGAGCCCATATGTACTGTTCTTGCAATTGCGATGAAGTGGGCTGCGTTCCATCGGGCGGATGGAACGTCTTCGTCAGTACGTCCAGCGCCTCTGAGGCTTCGATCACGAAAATTGCGATGAGGCTCTGTCGGTCGAGTTCTGGGTTCATGCTATCCTTTTCTTACATGAGTACCCGAGGATACTTCTGAAGCTAATCTAGTCCCCATCTATTCACAATCAGTGACACATCTCTTGTTATGGCGAGCTGGATTCATGACCGCGGTGTTAGACCTAGCCCCTTGATACCGAGTGCAGTCTTGTTTCGGGTCACCCATTCACTCAGTCATCTTTGTTTCACGAATAGGCCTTTTCATCATGTTGACTGAGATCTAAGCCTGTTTCCTCTTCTTCTTCAGTCACACGCAGACCCGTGATTGCAGAGACTATCGCCAAAATTATTAAGGTTCCGACAAACACGAAGACAATGGTAACTAGTAGGGCCATCGCTTGAATGCCCAACTGTGCCGGGTTGCCAAAAAACAGCCCGTTGGCCCCTGCCGCATTGACTGCCTTTGATGCAAACAGACCCGTCGCCAATACACCCCAAATGCCTCCGACTGCGTGAACTCCCACCGCATCGAGAGCGTCATCATAGCCGAACAGGGGCTTTAACATGACGGCCATATAACAAAACACACCTGCTCCCAGTCCGATCCAAATCGCCGAGATCGGATCGACATACCCTGACGCAGGCGTGATGGCTACCATACCCGCCACCGCTCCAGTAGCGGCACCAAGGGCAGACGGTTTTCCTCGATAGAACCATTCCGCGACCATCCAGGCCAATGTTGCCGCAGCCGTCGACGTATTGGTGGCAGTAAAGGTGCTTGTAGCCAGAGCCCCAGCACCCAATGCGCTGCCGGCGTTGAACCCAAACCATCCAAACCAGAGTAAGGACGCTCCAGTCAACGTCATGGGCAAATTGTGTGGGGACATTAGTTCCTTGCCATGGCCTAGTCGCTTCCTAAACATGATGGCACAGGCCAAGCCGGCCATGCCGGCACTGATATGGACAACTGTCCCACCGGCGAAATCCAACGCACCGAGATTTCTCAGCCATCCCCCTACTCCCCACACCCAGTGTGCGAGGGGGTCGTAAATAAAAGTCGCCCACAGCAGCGTGAACAGGATAAAGCTACTGAACTTGACGCGTTCGGCATATGCGCCTGTGATCAGCGCCGGCGTGATCACCGCGAACATCATTTGGAAGAGCATGAAGGTCTGATGTGGTATGGTCGCCGCATAATTGGGATTAGGCTCCAGTCCCACGCCCATGAGACCGAACCATTCTAAACTGCCGATAATCCCCCCCATGTCAGGACCAAAGGCAAGGGAGTATCCCCAGAGCAGCCACTGGATGCTAATCAGAGCGACGACAATGAAGCTCTGCATGACCGTGCCCAATGCATTCTTGGAACGCGACATCCCTCCATAGAACAGCGCAAGTCCCGGCGCAGTCATGAGCAACACTAGTGCCGTCGACATCAGGACCCAGGCCGTATCGCCGGTATCGATTTTCGGCGGCTCGGGAGCGGCCGTCAGTGGCGCTGGAGCCTGCGCAATTGCATCTTGCGCGAACAGAGCCACTCCCCCTGCGAATATGGCAAGACAGAGCAGCGTCGGCAGAAACGCCTTTCGAGTGGTCATAGCAGATCGCATAATTGCTTCCTTTCATCCTGCCTCAGGGAGAGGTTGTCACTACATTAGTTAAATTTTTTACTCGGACTATTCATGAATACCTGCGATATGATCAATCTTCCTTCACGGGGCTTTACTTCTTGAGCCTCCTCAACGAACTGCACGCATGCTTCTATCGATCTCAACTGCTTTAATGCCGGCTACCGGCTAAGCCAATTTGAACTTTGCGACGGAGACCGTCAGCCCTTCGGCAAGTTTTGCCATGTCTTCGACGGTCACGCGCGCTGAGTCCGTCGCTTTCTGCGTTGCCAGAGCACCACCCGCAAATTCTTTAATAGAACGTCCCACCTGATCTGTCGAGGCGGATTGAGTCACCGCGGCACTGGCGATGGTCTGTGCCAGCTCAGACGAACGTTGAGCGATCCCTGAAATTTCTTTGAACACTTCGCCCGTACGCAAGGCAGAGGCTGATCCGGCTTCCACCGCGTGAGTTTCCTGCTCCATGGCTGCAACTGCGTCCTGAGTCTCCGTCTGAATTACCTTCACGAGGTCGGCGATCTCCTGCGTCGCCTGAGTCGAGCTTTCGGCCAATTTTCTGACCTGATCGGCGACGACGGCAAATCGAGACCCAGCTTCACCCGCGCCTGCCGCCTCGATGGCGGCGTTCAGCGCAAGCAAGTTTGTCTGATTAGCGATATCGCGAATGGTCGACACGATTTGCGAAATTTCTAATGATCGATCACCGAGCCCCTTGACCTGTTTCGACATACGCTGCACGGACGTGCGAATGCTCTGCATGTCTTGCACGGTCTCTTGCACGGCCACGCGGCCTCGCTCTGTCGCTTGCAACACTTGCGTGGCTGATTCCGACGACGCGCCGGCAGTTGTCGAGACTTGACGCATGGAAGAGGCTAACTGATCGACCGCGCTCAACGTCTTCTTAGATTCGTCTGCCTGAAGCTTTGCGGTGCCGGCCATCTGTCCTGCGCTTTCTCGGAGGGTCCCCGCTGAGTTATTCACTTGTTCGGCTGCCTCACGGACTTGTTTCATCAATAGCGCAAATCGCTGAATCATCAGGTTGAACGCGTCGGCCATGTTTCCGAACATGTCGGCTGTGACCTCTCCGCGCTTCGTCAGATCTCCTTTGCCCACCTCCGAGACCAATACAAGGAAGTCCGTCAACCGCTTTTGCAGATCGTCGCGTTCACTTTCGGCCTTCCCAAGAGCGGTCGTAATGTAGTCCAACATGGTATTGAACGATGTGGCCACCTTTCCGATTTCGTCCTTAGAATCGATTTTGGCACGGACTTTATAGTCGCCACTGGCGGCCAACTGAGCGACTTCTGCGATATGGTTGAGATTCTTCGAGAAGAAATGGACAACCCAATACGCAATGGCGACTCCGAGGACCACCGCGATGAGTCCGCCGAGAACGAGGACAAGGGTTCCAATGAAACCAGCGGTCTGCGCATCCTCGTTGAGATCTTTTGCCACATCGTGTAGATCCAATACCTGGTTACGGGTCTGTTCAATGACCTTCAAGAATGTCGGCTGTGAACTCAGCGTTAAGGCCAAGACCCCGAGCTCTCGCATGTGCTCAGCCTGTGCCGGCGTCAAATTCTTTCCGAAACTATCACCTAGCGCGCTTATAGCACCATCGGCTTCCTTGAAATATTGCGCGATGGCCGGCTTCAACAACGCTAAGTCCTTTGCCTCATCACGGCCCGATCGAGAGACGCGCAGTACTGTAGTTTCGTAATCTGCGATCACCTTGTTCACCTTCGCGCGAAACGATGACAGCCGCGCGACTTCGGACGCTAAATCGTTATGATTTGTGACGTTGGCAGCACCGGTCAAGATTTGATGATGATGTGTCAACGCCGTACTCATTTCCGCGAAGCCGGCGAGCGGAACTGTATAGTCGACATAGACCGCTTGTGACATGGCGCTTAACTGGCGAAGCGTCAACACGCCGGAGATCGCCACAACAATGATGATGACGCTAACGATGCCATAGCTCGAAATCAGCTTTGTTCGAGTCTTGAGATCGTCAAACCCTCCCCGCACTCCTGTACTTACGATCTTAGCCACCTTTGCCATCGCGTCCTCCCTCTTTCAGATCAAGCTTTGAATTGAGTGAAACGATTGCTTGCTCCCTTGTCAGCTCAGTTTCTCAAAATGTGACAGCATCATCGATGTTTCCAATACGCCTTGGAGCCGATCCTTCGACTTGACTACTGTCGAGACAAAGGGAAGCGCCCCTTCTCCAGTGCCGGCTGGAGCTGGTAGCAATTCGTCTTTGGCGATGGCACGAATTTCAGGAACTGAGTCAATCAAGATACCGATCTGCCAATTTCCATGTTGCGTCACGACGGCATACCGCAAGGCCGCTTCGGCGGGAAGACCGAATATTGGCCTCAGGTCGAGTAATGGTATGACTGTACCGCGAAGATTCGTGACCCCAACTAGACCAGAAGGCATTCCAGGAACCGGAGTCATGGATTCAACAATAAAAACCTCTCGCACATTTTTCAGATCGATCATTAATTGCGTTCCACCCAACGAAACGATCGCGGCACGTATCATGGAGGAACTGGCCGGTTGAGTCTGATCGGATCCTAGTGAAGAAGTCCCCTGAAGAGTCAAGGCATGATCTGCAATCGTTACATGTGCCGAATCCATTAGCGTTCGCCTATCGCCTTCTTAACCGCAGCCAACAAATCTTCAGCCTTAAATGGCTTGGTGATGTAGCCGTTCGCCCCTTGCTGTTGTCCCCAAAACTTATCGCTTTCATTGCCCTTGGATGTGCAGAGAATAATCGGAATGTGTTTGCAACGGTCATCGCCCTTGAGGTCTCGACAGGCCTGAAAGCCGTTACGGCCAGGCATGACAACGTCCAACACGATCAAATCTGGTTTTTCAACGACCACCTTTTCTTCGAGCTTGTCGCTGCTCGAAAAGGATACGACTGTATGGTTCGCCCCTTTCAAACAGCCCTCGATCAGCTGAAGCTCGGCATAGGAATCATCCACAACAACGATCTTGCTCATTGAGAATCTCCTTCTGGTTTGATATGCGCTAACGCGCAGGTGCCCATTGATACCGCTCCTACCTATTACTTCAACGGAAGGACTACACTGATCGCCCCGGCAAAAGCTCCTTCCTTCCATCCTTCCTTCCTTATCCCCACGATATCCCGTTCTCCCTTGAGCGAACCGTGGCAGCTTAGACAGGAATCAGTAGCATATTCTGGATCCATCACACGCAGCACGGGTCTTCCATCGACCAGTGTGTTGCGAGCATACCGCTGACCCTTCGGATGGCGTGAATCGCTGAACATCCGGAGCACTTCCTGTTCGAAATCGTCCGGTTTGCTATTCAGTGCCCGACCACTGAACCCTGTCAGCTTCATACGAACCCCCGTCTTCAGATAGAAGCGTTCGCCGACGCGGCGGGCAAACACAGCATGCGAGAATCCCTTGAACCCTACTCCTTGTTTATTGATGACCGGCTGCGCTTCGGCGATCACTTCTCTTTCTGTTTCAATCAAGGCAAGATAGAAATTGGCGTGAGGAACCACATTGGGAATTCGGAGATCGATCTTGGTCTTTTTTTTGAATCGCTCTACAACTTGGTCGGCCACGAATTCTCCAGTAAAGCCCTTCTCCGCTTTCTCAACATCATTAATGGTGTCTTGATACTCCGATACCACCCCGCGACCGATTTTCACCAAATCGATTAAGTGCTCTGCCACTTCTTCAGCTTCGTTCGCGGCTCTTGCCGCGGTATTCCCCACTAACGGGATCGTCGCTAGTCCCACCGCTACCAGCATGAGAACGTGTCTGCGCATCGCCATTTGTCTTGCCTCAGGTCAGCATTGTTGCTGCAAGGTGTGTCTAGTTTGATTGAAATATCGCTACGTAGACTTGAGTGTAGCTGGTCATTCGTCATTGGCAAGCAAATCAACAATTTCGGCATTGCCTAACTACCGGATTCATCATTGGTCATACGCGTTGTGGCAAGATAAGTAATCCTCCGCGACGCACACGTGTTCGCGAAACTTTAGCAACATACGTGCCGAAACAAGAAAGTGAAAGAATGATCAAATTTCGACTTAGTCGATCCGTGTGCACAAGTGCTGTAAAATCAACAGCAACTGATGTAAATGCTATCGATGGCCATAAACTTGGCCCTCTTCACCCTGTTTGTGCACTGTTGTGCATCAGCAGTCGAATTTTGGTGTCAGACATCCATTTCAGAGAATCCTTCTCTGCGTGGCAAGCTTGCCCTTCTTCTCCGTACACACATCGAGGCGGTGAAGGCCTGCGACGATATGATTCGACGCCAGGTCTTGGACGCGGGACCGAGCTGCTCGTTTTCTCAATTGGACGCAGCATCAGCGGGCCGATAGCAGAACTCAGAGAGGTGACGGATCGTATCAATAAAGGAGATTTGAACACTTCACCCGACATGAATCGGCGTGATGAAATCGGTCAGCTGGCGGGAGCGATCGGCCGACTACAGAATACGCTGCAAGGCGGCGGTAAAATGAAGGCTGCCGCTTAGGGACGAACTGCTCGTTCGGCGGGCTGGCGCGAAGCGTCAGATTCAGCATCCTACGAAAGGACGGGGCTCGATTGTCATGGTTCACATGCCAGTCGAGCCCCGTTTCCACAAGAACTCCGGCTCACGTTGCTCCTTGGCCATCCAACGGGCCAAGACAAACAGCGCGTCGCTCAGGCGATTGAGAAACCGCACGAGAGCCGAATCCAACGGCTCTTCTTTCCCCAACCGCACACAGATACGCTCCGCCCGCCGACAGATCGTTCTGGCCTGGTGCAAAAAACTGGAAATTTTACCGCCCCCTGGAAGAATAAACTCTTTCAGAGGCGGCAAGTCTTTCTGACACCAATCCATAAGTTTTTCCAGCCGAGTCACGTCTCGTGCTGTGACCGTCGGCATATTCGTGAACGTCTGTCCGGGCGCCGTGGCCAACAGTCCACCGAGATCGAACAGCTTATTCTGCATCCAGCGCAGTTCCTCTTCTAACCGATCGGCAGACGGATGATTCCCGAGCGACTCCGCATTAAATGCCCTGACGACCCCGATTGTCGAGTTCAGTTCATCCACGTCCCCATACGCCTCCACCCGCACGCTATCCTTCCAGACCTGCTGGCCACCGGCCAATCGGGTCTTCCCCTTGTCACCAGTTCGCGTGTAAACCTTAGTGATCCGCATCGTCGCTCCCTTCTTCATCGACGTTCACATACCCGATAGATCGCATCCATACTCACATATCGTTCTAAGTGGTCAGCCCACCGATCCAGTTCCCCGCGCAGATGCGCCGCGACGAGTTCAGATTCATACGCCGAAATAGGTGAGAGGCCTTTCCGGCCACGCACACGATTCAACCAACCCCTGCGGAACTCAGGCTGATCGAACAGCCCATGGATGCTGCTGCCCCAGACAAGACCACTCTCATTCACAGCGCCTTCGTTTCCCCTCGAGTTGGCCTCCTTGATTTCAGGCCCTTCGATGTGAAAGCACGGATTGAGGCTCCCACGGCTGGTGCGCCCCATATGGATTTCATAGCCACGGACTGGCGCGTGAGGTGCTACGCCGTGGAGGAGCGATGTGGCGCAAACTTGCCGGCAGATCTTTGGCGCATCAAGCTCCGTCGTCACATCCAGAAAACCTAGGCCTGTTGACGTTCCTCCCCGCTCCAATCCCTTGGGGTCAGCGATCGCATGCCCAAGCATCTGGTACCCGCCGCACACTCCAACCAGCTCGCCCCCTCTGTGCACATGCGATTCCAAAACATCCGGAAATCCCGATGTCACAAGATAGTCAAGGTCTCCAAGTGTATTCTTACTCCCAGGAAGGATCACCACATCAGCTCCTCGGAGATCGTCAGGCGAAGCGGCAAACCGAAGCACCACATCCTTCTCAGCCGTCAACGCATTAAAATCGGTAAAGTTGCTCATGCGAGGAAGCAGAACCACGGCTACGTTTGTTGCGTCAGGTTTGAACTGAACCGACCGGGAACGAGTGAGATCGAGGCTATCCTCTTGATCCAATCGAAGGTCCCGCAAGTAAGGAATGACTCCCAGGACCGGAATCCCTGCGCGGGTCTCAAGTACACGAACCCCGTCGTCAAACAGCCGACGATCTCCACGAAACTTATTGACGATCACACCGCATACTCGCTGGCGCTCATGAGGCGCTAACAAGTCGAGCGTCCCGATGATCTGCGCGAAGACTCCTCCCCGGTCAATGTCTGCCACCAGGACCACGGAGGCATCGGCTAACTCGACGACAGGCCAGTTCACCATGTCTCGATCACGAAGATTGATCTCCGCAGCACTCCCCGCCCCTTCGATCACGACACACTCATACTCGGCAGCCAATCTTGTATAACATGCTTGAACAATGTTGAAGAGTGTCTCTTTCCGCTCAAAGTATGCGAGCGCATCCAACGCCTCGTAGACCTTCCCTTTTACGACCACCTGAGATCGTGAATCCGACTCGGGCTTGAGCAGAATCGGATTCATCTCCACCGTCGGTTCGATCCCGCAGGCCTGAGCTTGCAGCGCCTGCGCTCGGCCGATCTCTCCCCCATCGATTGTCACAAAGGAATTTAACGCCATATTTTGCGCTTTAAACGGGGCAACCCACACACCTCTTCGAGACAAGAGCCGGCAGATTCCGGCGACAATGAGGGTCTTCCCTACATCGGAGCCGGTTCCAAGAATGGCAAGGGCTTTGACTGGCATACCAGAAGTCGTCAGCGCTTCCTCGCATGACTCAAGGGAGGAACTTGCCGCCGTGCGTAGCGGACAAGCCCTTCAGTGACTGCAGCCTCAACCACTCTACCAACGAGTTCACCGATGAGCGTGTGCGTTCCGCTATAGCGCATAGGAGGCCCACTCCCACTGACAACCACGACCGCGTCTGTCCCGGTTCCAGTCGCCCTGGGGCGGCCGGTCCAACTCTTTACCTTGGCATGCAACAGGACAGCGGTTTTAGCTTCGGTTGCAACCTGCACCATACCGACCATTGCCGAAGCGGACAGGCGGGCATTGGTCACAAGAATCACGTTGATCGTGCCAGGATGGGTCCGACCGTTGGTGAGCTGTTTCAGCTCCGCCGGTTCTCCCGCCCGCACGGCATTGGCAGTTCCGACCGTCACAAATCCTTCAACCCAGATTTCATCCGAGGCCGCTCGGATGGAAACTAAATCTGCAAGCGACACGGCTGTCATGAGACCGACGAATTTGTCGCGGATGCCGAGCGAGGTGGCCAGCTTGCTCAGCGTTCTAGAAGGATCGGCGCAGCTCACACCTGGATCTATGCCGCAATTATTCTTGCGAATCGGATTATTCGCTACTTGATGGTTCAAGATATACCTGGCCCGCGTGATTCCACCGGCCCTGGGGGCCGAAGAGAGCACGGACCGGAGGCTCCCCAGGTCGACGATGAGCGTCTTTCGTCTGACACTAAAGGCAGTCTGCATCGCAGGCTTGGTAGACACCTTCATGCCTGCCTTGCCTTCAAGTAGGCGCCAAGAGCTGTGAGTAATCGTTGATTCTCTTTTGCCGTCCTAATTGCAACACGAATCATCTGCGTAGTCAGGCCCGGCAACCTCGAACAGTCGCGGACGAGCAACCTCTCGGATGCCAATCGGTCAGTGACCTCGCCGGCGCTCGTCCAAGCAGGAAGGCCGATCAGGACAAAATTCGCGGCTGATGAGTAGACTTGTAGACCGGAGAAGGAGCGAAGCCCGCGCACGAAACACGAACGTTCATTCTCCATGAATATCCGACTTTTTTTCGCATAGGTCTCATCCTGTAATACCGCGCACGAGACCTCTTGAGCCAAAGAGTTGACCGACCAAGGGGGCTGACGCTCTTTCAGAAGATCCACTACCTTACTTGCGCCAAGCAGGTAACCGATCCGAAGCCCCGGCATGGCATAAAATTTCGTAAGACTGCGCAATACCACCATATGGGGATACTCATTCAATAGAGAAACGACAGACTGTTCCTGACAATAGTCGATAAAGGCTTCGTCGACGATCAACCAGCCCTGTTGCCGTTCGACAACTTCAGCGAGCTCGCGGAGAGCCCGCCGATTCATCACTTGGCCGGTTGGATTATTGGGATTGCACAGAAACAGGGCATCCAATTTCGATTGTTTGGCAGAGAACCGTTTCAGAACATCCTCTAACGGAGGGCGGAAACGGTGCTCTCGCTTCGCAAGAACGTATTGAACCACGCTGCCTGCTTCCAGAAGCGCGCGTGCATATTCCTCAAACGTGGGACCGATAATGAGCGCAGACTTGATCCGGAGCGCTCGGGGGAGGAGATGAATCAATTCACTCGAGCCGTTACCGACCAAAATCATGTCTGGATCCACGCCGCACCGTAGCGACAATTCTTGTCTGAGTCGCCGACAATCGGGGTCCGGATAGTGCACGATCTGCTTGACTGCCGAGCGGATCGCGCGGAGCACCGCTGCGGGAGGACCCAGCGGGTTGATGCTGGCGCTAAAATCAATGATCTGCTCGACGGGAACTCGTTGTTCCTGAGCGGCCTTGTAGACATTCCCGCCGTGAGTGGGTTGCGTCATTTCTTCACCATAGAAGCCACCCTACACCCAGCAGAACTCCGGTGAGACTTGTCCAGAGCATAAGGGTAAGCGCCATGCCGATGTGGGCCCTCGTCAGAGGCTGATGAGGATCGCCAAGGCATGGACGTTCAATTGGAAGACCGTCATAGCGATTGATCCCGCCCAGTTGGACTCCGAGTGCGCCGGCCATCGCAGCTTCCGGACGCCCGCTGTTCGGACTTGGATGGTGGCTACCGTCCCGAAGCAAGATCCTCCAGGCCTGCCGCGTCGCAGGCCAAGATCGAGAAACAATTCCTGCTGAGAGAACCAGCAGGAGCGCGGTGATGCGAGCCGGAATGTAATTTGCCGCATCATCCAATCGTGCCGATGCCCAGCCGAACCACCGGTATCGGTCGTCCAAATGGCCGATCATCGAGTCCAGCGTGCTGACCGCCTTATACGCCAGCGCCAACGGAGCCCCTCCAAGAACCAGGTAGAACAGCGGCGCCACGATGCCATCAGCTGTACTTTCTGCAATGGTTTCGACCGTCGCGCGGACGATATCAGATTCGTCCATCTCCTCTGTATCGCGTCCAACGATTTTGGCGACTGCTGCTCGGGCTTCCTCTAAAGATACGGATTGGAGAGCCCGTTGCACCGAGACGACATGATCGATGAGATCGCGCGCTGCAAGCGTGGTCCAGGCCAATAGCACCGTGGCTGCACTTCCCCACATGGGATCGACCGAACTCCCGAACCAGACGAGCACCGCGCCGGCCACATAGGCTCCGACAGGCAAGACGACAGCCAACAAGACCCCTGCCATGCGTTGCTTGGCGGGAGTGAGGAGGAGTTGATAGACTTGCCGGTCGCACCAATCGACAATCGCACCCATCCATCGCACCGGATGAGGAAACCAACGCGGGTCCCCGACCGCCGCATCTAACAGGCATGCCACCGCTAATTCGCCTCCGGTCATCGAAAAAGCACCACGGGAACGATCAAAATAAAAAGAATTTCCGCGACTTCGTTCGTTGCCCCCAGCAAATCACCCGTCACGCCGCCGAACATACGATGAAACCAGGCTGTTGAAAGGCGAACGACGGCTGTGCCGATGAGGAGACAGCCCAATGCCACCCATGGCCCCAACAACAACGACAACACAATTCCTGCCGTGACGGTTGCGAGGCAGAGGTGCCACCATGTCAGATATGCGAGGAACGGTTGAGC
>DATENE010000021.1:0-5547 GCA_035275205.1 Nitrospiraceae bacterium | reverse complement strand
CTCCCCTCCTCAGCAGGAGGCTGATCGTTACCCATAACTCGATGCGCCGGACACCGGAGGTGGTCGGAGATATGGGTTGTAGATTTTGGCGGTCGCGGTGATGTCGTCCAGACGTTGCAAGCCGAGCCAAAGGGATTTTGTACCAGGTTCGCCGTCCGCTTTGCGTCCAAGAAAACCACCCAGAGAGGCGACCATGCGAATGGCTTCACGCAAACTCGGCGGCTGAGCTGGGGCAACAGGGTTCCGGGTGATGAAGGCGGTCAATGAGATCCATTCCGCTTCTTCAAAGAAAACCGTGCAGGGGACGTGAGGAACTTCACGACCAAGTTTGGTCAGATGGTAGACACGCCAGGCCACGACCATGTCGATGGCCAAACACGCTTCGATACGGATCGCACTGCCGAGTTGGCGTTCTTCAATCTTGCAGCCGCTTTTTAAGGTGCGATGAAAAATCTCAATGCCCCAACGTTTCGCGTACCAGTTCAGTTTTTCGAGGGCTCCATCGAAGCTATCGACAGGCAATGTGGTCAGCAACATCCAACGCAAAGGTTCCACCGATGGTGGTGCATCGATCTCCTGAGCTAACACAGCCCACAATGTTAACGGGCCATAGGATGCTTTGCCCTTCGGTGGTTTCAACAGGACTTCTAAGAAACGGATCTCCAGCTGCGCCTCGCGTGCCCGACGATTGCCGCGGCGGGGAACCTGGAGCTGTTGAATACCAGCCCGAGCTTGCTGCTCCACCATGCTCCAGAGGTGCCCTTGGCCATCGGCAAGCAACCGATCTTGTTCGGCACGAACCAACAGCTTCGGACCCGATGGATTTTCTAAAGCAAGATGGAACAATTCATAGATGTCGGCTTCACGATCGCCGACACTGACCAGCGTTGTGTTCGGGCACTGTTGTTGGATCTGGGCGGTCTTCTGATAACTCTGCAACCACTTATAGCTTTCTTTCTGTTCAATCGGGCGTTCCCGGCGTTGATGTTTTTTGCCGAACTCGTCTCCATTGCGCGCCCAGCACTGCACATCGACCAACCCCAACGGTGTGCCTTCCAATGAAAACGCCATCGTGTCGTGTACGATCAGTCCCACGATACCGTCCGGACTGGAACCAATCGGTCCCAGATCATGGGTCGCCGGGTGCGTGCTGTAGTTCAGACTCGTCGTATCTTGTACCGCCAGCACAATCTTTTCTTTTCCAATTCGTTGCTGGGTGGCTTCGACGTGAGGTTCCAATAGTGCGTCCATCGTCGTCTCAGGGTGCTGAAAGAACCGATAGGCCGCCTTCGTTGCCGCACGACTTTGACAGGCTTGTGGGATCTGAGCCTGCGGTCGCGCATAAAAATCGCGCGCGATCTTGATTAACCGCTTCCTTAATCGCTCGTGGCCCAGCTGCGCATTTCCGAACTCTTCTTCGGCCCAATCGATCGCGACGCGATGCGGTGGCACTGGTGCGGCATCAGAGATTTCCGCCTTACACAACCGCTGTTTCGCTTCCGCATCGAGAGCATACACGAAGACTTGCTTGACCGATGAGCAGTGGCGATGCGCCGCATCCTGACGTCCTCTCCCCTGAGTTCGACCGATCTCGATCCAGTTTGACGCTCGGTAGCACGTTCCCCGATAGTGCTGCGTATCGACGAATGTTTCCACCAGCAGCAATTCATGGCCGTAGCGCCGTTGCCAATCCCGCTTCAGGCGATTCATTGCCAGGCCTAAGACGTGCGATGCCAGGTGCGGTACTCGCACATGCGGCAAAATCAAAAACCGGCTATTGACCGCAACCTGCTCCCGATTCTGTTCTCGGGCTGTGGCGCTCCAGCCTATCCATTCATCCCGCGCCTGCAATTGCCATGCCCCCGCACTGAAGGCCAACCCGCCCAATTCCTCTTTTTGCCTTCCCCGAATCAGATACCGCAACTGAGCCCCGCACAGCGGCCCGCTTCCTAACGGGTGGTATCGTTCCATCAGATCATTCCAGATTTGGGACTGCCGCCGATCCCTGACTTCGATCAATTCAATCGGCTGCAGCTTATCCAGCCCACACCGGATCGGCTCCGCTTCCACCGCCCTTCTCGCCGTCCGCGCCTTTCGCCTTGCTGGAAATGCCGCCACTTGGTTTAGCCGAACCTTCCCCGCTCGCTCTAGCTTCACCAACCCTACCCGGCAGCTCATCTCCTTCAGCTTTCCGCTTGCTGAACGCCAATCCAGTTCCTCGCAAATCTGTTGTGACAACGCTCGCCGCGATATATTCGGTTCGTTATCGATCTTGCGCTGTATCTGAATGATGTCTTCGTTGCTGAACTCGCGACCGCTCGCTCGCATCTGCCTACAGTAGAATTTCCTGCCACCGGTGTCCAGCAAAAAAGTTTTGGGACACGGATTGAGCAGGAGGAGGGGTGGCCGAAGGCCGGGGTGGTGTGGTCACGAAATTCCTGGACCACACCACCCCTATAGTTGGTCCGGGCAGTCTTTCCAAATAAAACAGCACAGAAATTTGTTTATCATCATCCGCGCCGTAGGCGCGTCAATCGGCCAGAGTAAAGTCAAAGACCCCCAGCCGTTAGCCCGGTTGGGGGTCTTATTCGTAGCGGAGACTGGGATAAGCAGTCCACCACCCGAAGCGTGATCCAGCGTCTCATGTTGGCGATCCGCTTGTCCAGCCCGCCACCGGGTGCGGATGAGGCGGAAACACGCCGAAATTGTTTTTCGCCAGCGTTGGTGTGGTGGATGTGGCGGCATGTTCCACGTCTGCTGCTGTTGCGATCGTGGTCATCGATATTGCAGTGATCACTGTCGACAAGAGGCGCGGCGTCGGCAGCGGCGTGAGGCGAATCGCAAATACCAAAAAACCGAACATGGAAGGGCCGATCATCGCGATCGGCAGCGAAATTACCGCGAGCGCCAAGCTGAAGCGGCTGCGGGCGTGACGGATCAATCTTCACCTTGCCAATTACTTTCCGGCAAGATCACGTCATCGATATCGTTTCCGGCGGCAGAGCCGTTCGAAACCGCTTTCAAGCAGACCGCCATTCCCTGGAAGTGGATCGTTTGCATCAAGTGCGGGCGAGTGGGCGTGTACAAAGCCGAAAACGAAGCAAAGGAGTGAAAGTGATGACTGATCGTCAGGTCTACATCCAAACGGTTTTGAATCTCTACGTTCACATGCCAGACATTGCGTGCCCACCGCGTCGAAGTGACCGGCAACTGGCGGGTTGGTTTTTCGATCGGCACATTCCCATCGAACTCGTCGAAACCGCGCTGTTGCTGGGTTCGGCTCGCCGGGCGTGCCACAGCCGCGCACAGGCTTCAGAAGCGATCCGGTCGCTTCACTATTTCGAATCCATCATCGAGGAATTGGTTAATGTCCCCCCACCGAGGGGCTACATCGACTACCTGCGCCGGAAAGTGCAATCCACGGCGCCGCACCATGCATTTGTTTCACCGGATTTTCGCATATAGGAGCCGTTTCGCACGCGTCATCAATTAGGAATTAACTACCCCAACCGCAAGACGGTTTCAGACGGAGCTTCCATTGATGCCCGCTGCGCTTTGGTCCACCAACGCATCCTCAGATGTCGTCCCCAAGAGGACTCCCCTATAGGGCTTGCGCCGGATCAGAGCACGCGTGTGATTTCGAAGGAGAATGCTATGAGCAAACAACCGGTCGAGCCGGAGCTAGCGGCCTGTGTGGGCCTGGATTGGGCTGATCAGCAGCACCTGATCTGTCTCCAGGCCACACAGAGCAGCCAAGTCGAATCAAAGCGGCTAGACCAGAAGCCCGATGCTTTACATGAATGGATTGCACAACTTCGGGTGCGATTCGCAGGAGCCAGGATTGGCATTGCTATCGAACAATCTCGCGGCGCCGTGATCCATGCCTTGATGATGTATGAATTCCTCCTGATCTATCCGATCAATCCCAAAGCACTGGCACGTTACAGGGAAGCCTTTCGCGTCAGCGGTGCTAAGGACGATCCTTCCGATGCAGAACTGCTGATGGACCTGCTGCGTCTTCACCGCAACCGGTTGCGTTCATGGCTTCCCGATTCGGTGGAAACACGCCGGCTCCAGATATTGACCGAATACCGTCGCAAACTCGTCAATACCCGTATCCGCCATACCAATCGCATCACCAGCCTGTTGAAGATGTATTTTCCCCAGGCACTCGACTGGGCCGGCGCCTTGGATACCGTTCAAGCCTGCGACTTCCTACAGAGTTGGCCTACACTGACCGCTGTTCAACAAATCCATCCCGCCCAGGTCCGCGCGTTCTATCACCAACATCGCTGCCGCAATCGAATCTTGATTGAGCAGCGCCTGGCGGAAATCTACGGCTCCCGCAGCCTCACCGATGATCCGGCCATTATCGAAACCCTTAGTTTGGCTGTTCAAGCCCACGCCGCTGAACTCCGCACCATTCTAGAGTGGATTGCCCACTTCGATAAGATCATTGCTCAGTATTGCGCCTTGCATCCGGAGCACGACCTGTTTGAAAGTTTTCCCGGTGCGGGAGCCGTCTATGCGCCACGTCTTTTGACCGTCTTTGGCCAGGATCGCGCCCGCTGGATCTCCACGGCCGACTTCCTGTGTCATTCCGGTATTGCTCCGGTGACGAAGAAAAGCGGAAATTCCCGTTCCGTCCACCGGCGTTTGGCCTGCTCCAACTTCATCCGCCAAACCTTCCACGAGTTCGCCGCTCAATCCATCCGCTACTCGTCCTGGGCTCGTGCCTACTACGATCAAATGCGTGCCCGCGGTTTAAAACATCCCGCCGCCGTCCGTGCCCTAGCTTTCAAATGGATCCGGATCATGTACCGCTGCTGGAAGGACCGAAAACCCTATGACGAGCAAATTTATCTCGCGTCTCTTCGAGCCAAGCAATCCCCCCTGATCAAGGACCCTCCGGCCGATTAGACCAACTCAGATGTCCGTCTGCACGAACTAATGAGGCTTCGCGACTTTTCTTGAATCGTGCAGCCACCCCTCCTCCTGCTGAGGAGGGGACCTCACGCGCCTTTTCTACTCCACCACTCGACTCGTCTTCTTCCGACACTTCATTGAGCTAAATAAATTCCTCGATCGGAATACGTAATAGACCGGATACATGCTTCGCGACCGCATCACTACACTAAATTTGACGAACTCTAAAAGGAGGCCGCATGCGAGACGCATCAGGGCAAGGTGACTGGACGAAACCAGCCGCGATGGCCCTACCAAGGGATACCAGCCATCTCGAGAAGGGGAAATACGGTCCGGTTTTCCCGCGAACACCGGCGTGTTACGGCTTCACGATTATCGCGAAGATCAAACCGGAGCGAGAGCCCGTGTTCTATGAGTATGCAAAGAAAGTCGAGACAACGATAAGCTCGAGTCCCGACGGACTCGCCACACTCAAGCTCCATTACCTGCGCTGGGTGCTCTTCGACATCGGGAAAGAAAAGTACTTCATGTATCAAGGAATCTTCGACACCGATTTCGACAAGTATACCGAGGACGCGGTAGCACTCTTCATAGGGCTTGGAATGAACACGGTGTTTGAGA
>DATENE010000020.1:0-7857 GCA_035275205.1 Nitrospiraceae bacterium | reverse complement strand
ATGCAAGCCCTTGTCGCTCTTGCTCATTGGCCTGCTGGACTCACCTTCAGAAAGAATGTCCTCAATCTGGGATTCGCTGCACGTGAGATCGCTATCGACTGGTTTCCGTAATGGAGCGCCTGTCGGTTTAGCCGCAGCATGAACTATCTTATCTTTGGCACCGTCAGGCATGATGGCTGTACGCTTTCTTGTTGAGTGTGCTCCGCCGACAACCATGCCTACTGCTATCGCGCGCTATCGAGAACGATTGATGGAATACGATCCGCCCGTCGCCAGCACATTGATGGCGCGCTGCAAATCATCCACATGCTGCTGCATCTCCGCCAGCGCAAGGTCAATTTTCTTACTGGAGCAGCGGAGACTGGAGAATCAAGCGCGCAGGATGAACACAACGCGCGCGCGGGATAGGACAGTCAGCGAGTCTCAATACCGCACGACTCTATGCTAGACGCCGTGGAAGGCTCGGTCAAGCGGTATTACTACGATACTAATGGTCCAATTCGTAACGTACAGCACTCAATAAATCCGGCATACTAAAGGGCTTCTGGAAGGTCTGCCGTGCCCCGAGGAGTTTCGCGACACTCAAGGCATGCGCTGAGTCTCCAGCTCCTGAGATCGCGATCACCTTGGCTCGGAGAAATTCACGCGTCAACTCCAGGAGCAGATCCAACCCATTCATCTCAGGCATGACAATGTCTGTGATGACCAAATCCGTCGGCCTCTTGCGGTACAGATCAAGCCCCTTGCGACCGTTGACAGCTTCCGTAACTTCATATCCTGCCGCTCCAAGAGCGGAGCAGAGGAGCACGCGGATGGTTTCCTCGTCATCGATGATCAAAATCGTCGCCATGCGAAAAATACTCCGGTTATTCTTTGTGGATTGGACGGCCAACAACGCGGGCCTATCTAGTTCATCTGGTCTGTCTGGTTGATCTGGTTTATTTGGTTCCCCTGTGCGAAAAACCAGACAAACCAGCCAGACGAGATAGACCAAATAGACCAGACACCAGTCTTGTTATATCAGCCCTCTTCCTCTTCAATATCCTCGATCGACTGTTTGAGCGCCTCGACAAAGACCTCCGGTTGAGCCAGGGCGTTCTCCGTCAATTGGAATTCGGAGACCAGCACACCGGCCTTGTCGACAATAATCAACCGATAGCCCTGTTTCACAGCAACGTCCCCATTTGATCTGGCGCAATGCTGCACGAGCCTAGCATAGTGGGAAAGAGACTTTATAGCGGGTGATGGAGAAGGAAATGGACGCCGGCGCGCCTCTTGACGAAGTGATCACAGTGGGGCATCTTCCAGATCGTCACGAGAAACAATCGAGAAGGAGGCGCCATGGCCATAGAGTCCGTCATGCTTTCGCTCGGAACGCCCGCTCCCCCATTTGCGTTGCGCGATGTCGTGAGCGGTCAGACCTATTCGCTTACCTCGTTTGCCAACAAGACCGCGCTGCTGGTCATGTTCATCTGCCGGCACTGCCCCTATGTCGTTCACGTCGAGCACGAGATCGCGAAGATCGGACAGGACTACGCAGGCACAGGGCTTGGCATCCTTGGCATCAGCAGCAACGATCCGGTGAACTATCCGGATGACGCCCCACCACGGCTGAAAGAGATGGCCGAGCGCCTCGGTTTCACCTTTCCCTTCTGTTTCGACGAAACCCAAGACGTTGCGAGGGCCTATCGGGCAGCCTGCACTCCGGACTTCTATCTCTTCGATGGGGAACGGAGGCTAGTCTACCGTGGTCAGCTCGACGACAGCCGCCCGGGCAGCAACAAGCCCGTCACCGGTCGCGACCTACGCGCCGCGATCGATGCCGTACTTGCCGGAAAACCAGTTGCCAGCAACCAAAGGGCCAGTGTCGGCTGCAGCATCAAGTGGAAAACGCAGAGGTAGCCTGTTGTTCTCCTTCGCTCGCGCAACCCGCGCAGTGTGGGAGTCCATACAGCTCGTCCTCAAGGGAGAGATAAAGCAGCGATGTATCGGTCCACATGCGGAGCTGAAAATCCACCAGATTTGCGTCGCGCCAGTCCCGCTCCTCACGCGCTTCTCGCCCGTTGACTACAACAACGCCAGCTGAGCCTGCGCCCACGCGTTGCCTTGAGCGGCAGATCTCTCGTACCATCCCCGTGCCGTCGCATAGTCCTGAGGCCCGCCCCACCCGTTGGCATAGAGCTGGCCGAGCTGGGCCTGCGCCCATGCATGGCCCTGAGCAGCGGCTTTCTCGTGCCATCCACGTGCCGCCTTATAATCCTGTGGCACCCCCCGCCCGTTGACATACAGCTGCCCAAGATTGTACTGCGCTTGCGCAACACCTTGGGTTGCCGCTTGCTCCCACCACTGTCGCGCCTTTGTGAAATCCTGCGGCACACCCCGCCCTTCAGCATACAACTGCCCGAGCTGGCTCTGCGCCCAACCATGACCCTGGGCGGCAGCAAACTCGTACCACTTCCGTGCCGTTGCATAGTCCTGCGGCACACCCCTCCGCCCGCTTTCATACAGCTGCCCGAGCTTAGTCTGTGCCGACGCGCTGCCCTGAGCAGCCAGCCTCTTCAGTTGCTGCAGATCGACCTCAGAAACTATGTCCTCCGAAGCGCCAGGCGCATGTCTAGCGGCCTGCGCCATCTGTCGCTGCATCACATCAGGGCCATTCAGGCGTTGCTGTTGGATTCCTGCCGTTGGCGCATTCCTCGGAGGTGTTGCATGATCATCCTTCGGAGTATGAACATGGGACCCCTGATCCCCTAGTACCGCAGCAGGGTGATCGTGTTCCTCCGCTTCAACTACGAATAGAGCATTCCCCGAAGGTGTTGCATGTTCATCCGTGTGAGGCGGCTTGTTGGAAATAATCACTTTGGATTTTTTTGTGGTCGTAAATATGAGGATGACGGCAAAAAGTACGGCGATCGCCAACATCGCCACTCGCGCAGGGGTAAAAAACTCATCCTTTTCCGGAAGTTTAATGTCCCATTTCTCATCTCGCTCGGGATCGAAGCGAAATGTTGCCCGGCAGGTGGGGCACGTCACGATCACAACGTTTCTCGCGTCGACCCGAAGCACCGAATTACACTTCAAGTCGGGACATCGAGTAATGCGAGCTTCGGGCGGTTTAGGCTTGGGCTGTCCTTTCCGCGCACTGTGGGCACGCAGCCCATCATCGTAGCGTTGTTTCGATTCAGGGTCGCGGAGCGTCTCGAACGCAACATTAATGTCCCTGCTCCTCTCCTCGGCCTTCGCCAGAAGCGCGGGGTTATGATGAAAGCGATCGGGATGCCAGACTTGTAATAGGAGTCGGTAGGCTTGGGTTATCTCTTCGCGGGTCGCCGATTCGGAAATTTCCAGAATGGAGTAATAATTCTCCATGCTAGACGCTCCAATACGATGGACATGTGTGCCTCACAATGAATGACATTCTATTCGGCCGGGGATCGAAGATGCAAGGAGGAGGAAGGAAGGGCCGTCAGGGCAACTCCTGTGCCCCCGGAACGCGCACGATCAGAATGTGCTCGTTCGACGGCCGCTGTGAGAGCTGGCCTGACGGCCCTTCTAAAGGAATAGAAGGTAAGAAGAGACGAGAAATCATGCGTGCACGGGGAGATACGCTAGCTCACGACTTCTTCTGCTTCTGCTTCGCCACAATCTTGTACTTGATCCCCTCGTACGTGGCGCGCGGAAGAATCTGCTTCTGCACCAGCTCGTCTTTCCGTTGGTACGGGCGCCCCTTGATAATCTTTGCTGCATAGACTTCACCGATACCGGGAAGCGCCTTGAGTTGATCGGCTGTGGCGGTATTGATGTCGAGAAGATCCGCCTGGTCGGCAGCTTGAGCCGGCGGGGAATTGGTCAAGGTAAAGGGAAGCAACGGAAGCGTAAGCAGAAGCGCGCTTCCCAGTCCTACCTTGACGGTCCACCGTACGATCGTTGACAACATGATCAGCCTCCCTATGAGATTTATGCAGATGATCCGACCTCTGCTGTGTGTTCGCGAATTACGCGCGATCGAGGATCGAACAGGCTCCCCTTTCTCCAACCAATTATTAGCGATTTGGTCCCAGAAAACGGTTGAGGGGTTTGAACGGCACCGACGGGTTGTATTCGTTGACAGGGTTCAACGGGTTCTTCGGATTATATTGGTTGACAGGATTGAACGGATTGTTCGGGTTGTACTGATTGATCGGATTCGCCGGGTTGTCGAGATCGTACTGATTGATGGGATTCAACGGATTCTGCGGATCGTAGGCGCTGATCGGGTTCAACGGATTATCGGCGCGGTATTGATTGAGGGGGTTGAAGATATTGTAGTCGCGCTCGTACTTCTCGTTGAAGCCTGGTTCGGCAAACGCTGGGGTGAGGGAAAAGAGCAACAGCAGAACGAGGAGGAAGATAACGCGCATGGCGATCCTCCGCGAAGCGGAACAGGCAGGCCCTCAGCCTACTCTCCTACGTAGAACAGCGCAAGGGGATGGATGAGAGGGAGCGGCCAGGTGCCCTCCTTACTCGCAGAACGCGCACCCCATCCCTGGAGAAAGAAGGAGCGAGCTTGGTGGGAGCATATGTAATCGTGCTCGCTCGAATTGGGGTAGAAACTGGAAGGTGAAGAAACTCTTCGCCAGGTGCGGGACAGACTGAGAAGGGGTGCCGGATTCCGATCTAACCGGTGCTCAACCCTGGAGATCCTGTTTCAAGCGTTTGAGCAGTTGGTCCAATCGTTCCTGTTGAGGCGACGCCACAGTGATGAACCCCACGCCTAGCTCACCACCACGATTCCAACGTACCGCCGCCCGGTCAATGCAAATAGGTGTCGGCTCGCCTGGCACGTCGAAGCGAAGGGACACCTGCATGCCTGAATAGACCTTGCTGTCGGTCTTCGCGCGACAGCCACTCTTCGACAGGTTCATGATCGTACCGACTAATTCACCGCGCGGTTGGTCAGAGGCCACGCTCTGAAAGTGTACGGGAAAGCGCTGCTGGCGGCGGAGATCCATGAAACAACCTCGCAGGAGTGTCGGGAGCGAGACAAACCGGGGAGGCCAGCCCACTCCTCGCCTGGAGCATAGCGCATACAAGGCACAAGTGGTTCATGAAAACGTCTTTTTTGCGCCTAGAGACAGAGGTTGCGCGCTACCAGGCGTAGGCTTCCGGTGCAGGCCCGCCAGGGCCGGGGAAGATACCGTCGAGCCGTTTCAGTGTGTCCCGGCTCAACGTGAGACTCAGGACTCGCATCGTGCCGTTCAATTGCTCCATCGTGCGCGGGCCGATAATCGGCGACGTGACGGCTTTTTGGTGCAACAGCCAGGCAAGCGCGACATCGGCTGGATGCTCACCGAGTTGTGTGCACAGCGCCTCATAGGCCTCCAGCTTGGGACGATGCTTCTCGATGTCTTTCTGCACATCCTTGTCCGCGCGTCGACCGACCTTCGCCGGTTCCAATGCCCCGGCCAACAGCCCACGCGCGAGCGGACTCCAGGGGATCAGGCCGATGCCATAGGCTTCGCAGGCTGGAATCACTTCTAACTCGATCGTGCGCTCGTTCAAATTATAGAGACTCTGCTCCGACACGAGGCCGACGAAGTGGCGGCTGCGCGCCAATTCTTGCGCCTGAGCTAGATGCCAGCCGGCGAAATTGCTGCTGCCCGCATAGAGAATCTTGCCTTCCCGGACCAACTGCTCCATCGCCTGCCAGATTTCCTCCCACGGGGTCTCCCGATCAACGTGATGCATCTGATATAGGTCGATGCAGTCGGTCTGAAGGCGTCGCAGGCTCGCCTCGCAAGCCCTCTTGATATGCAGGGCCGACAAGCGAGACTGATTCGGCCCCTCGCCCATGCGGCCGAATACTTTCGTCGCCAGAACGACTTTCTCACGCCGTCCTCCGCCCTGGGCGAACCAACGCCCCACGATCTGCTCTGTCCACCCTTCCCCCACTTTCCAGCCATAGACGTCAGCCGTATCGAAAAAGTTGAGGCCCAGCTCCAGCGCCCGATCCATGATGGAGAAACTGTCCGCTTCGCTTGTCTCCGGGCCGAAATTCATCGTGCCGAGACAGAGCCGGCTGACTTTGACTCCCGACCGACCGAGGTGAACATATTGCATACACAAGATTCCTAGTCACACACACAAGTGGAGGATACTCATCGAAACCGGAAGCACGGGGGTTTCCGCCTACTGAACGGCGTTCATGCTCTCCTCATTCATTGACCTCTTCTCATCATGTTTAGCGGGTTTCACGGGGGAATCTTTTTTGCGGTTCTCCACCTTCTCAGTGGAAGGATCCATAGAGAAGGCGCAGCCGGTCACGGTGATCAAGAACATGGAAAACACTATCGCAGTCACAATGGACATGGGTCCTCCTTGATCCTGAGTGTTTGTGGCGTCATGTCTCCACACCACTGGCGCGGAGTCGAATCTTCTCCTCCAGACTCGCCATGACCTCAGCAAATTGTTCAGGTTGTGGCGCCGTTCTTTCATCGAAACATCCGGCATCCCGTAACTTGTACAAGTAATTGAACTCAACGAGCCACTTGCTCTTATTAGCTCTTTCTTCCGCAAGAGAATAGTAGATCTCGTGGAGCGGTGTCTGAGGCGCTGAGCTTTGTATGGCTTGAACATCGCTAAGAATGGTTGAAACAGTCTTGTTGTGAACAACGTGTATGCCCCAGGGTGACATCAAGAAATAGACCAAGAGCGCGCCAGCAGCGAGAACCGCGAGGACGATCAAGAGGACTTCCATGATCCCCTCCCTTGCATACACTGCCTGCTCATGGATTGAGCCTACTCCCCATTTGGAGAACAGCGCAAGCGGGAGGGGGATGGAGGGGGGCAGCCAGACCATCCTTCTTGCTCGCTGAGGCCGCACGATCAGAATGTGCTCGCTCGGGAGAAGAGCACGTCTCGGCGTGCTCAGGGTTGGGTGGGTGAGAATGTCGCACGCAGGCAGGGGCAAGGATGACGGGGCAATTTTCTGTCCAAACTGTCAGCGAGAGAGTACAATTGCAGCAGTAAAGATGCCGTAACGACTGAGTGAACGGACGATTTCCTTGCAACCATCCGAAGAGTTCTTGCGCGCAAGGGTCATCGATAGCGACAAGGAGACAGCATGAGCGGGTTTGCCATGCGGAAGGGTCAACGGCTCAAGACATTCGCGACGATGCGCTACTTTGGGGACGGGGTTGCCGGTGAAGGAATCATCAAAGATCTTTCGCTGAACGGAAGTTACATAACCGGGAATGTACCGGTCTCCATCGGGGTGGTGCTCGCCCTGCATATTTTTGTGCCGGGAGACCCGGAGCTGTTAGTGATCGATCGGGCCACCGTGAAATGGGTCAAGAGGGCTGCGTTCGGGGTAGACTTCGACACTCACGAACCGAAGCTTGCCGAGCGAATTACGCAAGTCATCGCCATGCTGGTCAAGACGAAACACAGCTCATCCGGCAGCGAATAAGAAAACATGGCAGGCGTATTGCCCGTCTTAAACTTTCATCTCGCGAATAGGGAGTAGCCGTCTCACCGGACCTGTCGGTTTATTCTGATACCGCGCGACAAACATCTCGCCCGCCGTGCGGGCATGCTCCTCGGCATCCTCCCGCGTCGCGAAGCGAACCTCCCCTACCTGCCACCACTGGCTTGCACTCACGCTCTCTCCTAACAACTCCGCCACCGACACCCTGAGTGCCTTCGCCAAGCGCACCAGCGTGCCCAACGAAGGGTCGTGCTGTCCCAATTCCAGCCGCGTCAGGAACGTGCGCGAAAGGCCGGCGGTCACGGCGAGCTGCTCTTGCGTCAGACCACGGCGGATTCTCAACCGCTGGAGCTGTTTGCCGAAACGCTGAATAGCGCGCATGGCACCTCGGA
>DATENE010000019.1:0-2311 GCA_035275205.1 Nitrospiraceae bacterium | reverse complement strand
CTGCGGATATTGAGATCATTCTTGGCTCCGTGCTGCAAGAGGAGCGCGATACTCAGATTGGCCGCGAAACTCAGCGCGGCGACCGCCATGACCCAGCCGCCGTCCACCGGAATGGGTTGCAGCAGCCGCTTGAGTGCAACGAGCGCGATACCGAGGGCCGTGAGCAACAGGATGAATGCGTTCAAGAACGCCGCAATGATGCCGGCTCGGTGATACCCAAATGTTTTGGCTTCTGTAGCAGGTCTGGCCGTAAGAATATGGGCATAGAGGGCAAGAAAGAGCGCGCCTTGGTCGACGAAGTTGTGGCCCGCATCGCTCATGAGTCCCATGCTGTCGAGGATCCATCCGCCGATGAACTCAGCGACGATGATCGCCGCGTTCAGTGCCAGGGCGAGGTACAGTCGGGAGCGGAGGTGTTCGTAGGAGGCTGGGATAGACATTACTTATAGTGTCGCACGGCCCTCGCATCTCGGCAAGAGTCCCGGGCAAGTCAGCGCAGGCGCGATCGGGTCGATGTTATTGTAAGGGAGTGAATTCGAGAAAGTACTGCTTCGGTAAGAAATGGTGCTCTCGAACGAGCTTATATCTAGCCCCGGTTAATTCTGCAATCACGGTTTCCCGGGAGACCAGATGGTGTTTCGGAAACCCAAGCTCGCCCGACCGTTCGTCGTGGTAGAAGTCGATGATGGCGACGCGGCCACCTGGTTTCAGCGATGACTGAGCGTCAGAGAAGTATTTCGTACGTTCGTCCAAGTGGTGATAGGTGTTGCAGACAAAGAGAAGATCGATTGACTCATAGGGCAGTTTTGGACTGTCAGGCCGTGCCAAGATGAATTCCGCCGTATAGGACCGATGCATGTGGACGACGCTCTCTTCCGCATACTTCAACATCTCCGGTTCCACATCGACCGCATAGACTTTGCCTGTCTCTGTCACCGCTTCAATGAATCGCCGAGTGAAATAGCCGGACCCTGAACCGAGGTCGGCCACGGTCAGGCCAGGCTTCAGATTGAGGGCCTCGATAACTTGTCTGGGCTTCTGGTGCTGGTCTCGCTCTTCGCTATCTAGCTGCTCAAGATATTGCTTGATGTCAGCCGGCCGGCGGTGAGCCTGATGTTCTTCTGTGGCAAAGGCTGTCGTGGACAGTACGCAGCATGCGATCGCTAGAGAAAGTAGATGTCTCATTATCGTGTTTGTGGTTTGAGTCGTTCGCTGAGCACGGGAAACTTTGCTTGGCTGACGCCGAAGTTTCCACTCGCAGGATCTGCTGACACGACGCGGAGGATGATTCCGTTCGGAGCATTTTCAGGGAGAGGGACGAAGAACGGGGCCTCGAAGGTGGCTCGATCGTTATTGTAAAACAACTGGAGTCGTTCGAGAACCCGCTCTCCAATCATCAGCTCACCGTAGATGTGGATCTTCCGGGAGTCCCAGTCCCCGTGTGGCCGAACCAGCGCTCCGGACAATGTTCGGACCGAGGCGCTCAGGATCACATCGTCTTTTGCGATCAAGGGTTCGCCTGGTTTTGGATGTTCGATCTGGACGATGTACCCATAGAGATGAAGGACAATCCCGTCGTTGGTCGTGTCTTGCCCGGGAACGAGCCATACCGTCGTCGAGGCACGCTGGGACGACGCAGGGTAGGCGAGCGGTCCTTCGGCGGTCACTTCAACCAGCGTGGGATGGAGCAAGTCGAATGTCGCGATAAAGGCCGCAGCAGGCCTGGAGCTATAGTGCGGCTCCTCCATGAGACGCGGCGTCCGCATGATTTGATTCTGGTCGCCGGCGTCGCCCTGCTGAATGCCGGTGGCAAGAACCCGTTTGGTGGCTACGTCGGTGATCGTGACGCGGGCGCTACCGACCTCTCGACCGAGGACCATCGCGCCATGGCCCACGACGCGGACTAAGATGGTGGTCGGTTGTGGATGGTTCAGACGGAGATCGGAAGGGGAGGCGCTTTCAGCTGGGATCCCAAGGGAGGGGAGGGGCGTCAACGCAGCACCGCAGAGAAGCAGCAGCCGGGCTGTGGCAACCGCCAGGTTCATTTCACTTTGGTCCCAGGGTCAACCTCTTCGAGGATGGTGGCTAGGCCACGGACTTCGCTGTCCCCTGCGGCTAGGACCATGCCTTGCGATTCGATGCCCATGAGCTTTGCGGGTTTGAGGTTGGCGACAATGATGATGGTCTTGCCGATCAAGTCCTCCGGTGTGTATTTCTTGCCGATGCCGGCGACGATCTGCCGCTGCTCCGCCCCTTCTCCAAGACTGACTTGCAGCTTGAGCAACTTCTCTGACTTCGGGACACGTTCAGC
>DATENE010000018.1:0-40174 GCA_035275205.1 Nitrospiraceae bacterium | reverse complement strand
ATAACAGTGCTCTGCCACGCCGGCCAACCGCTGTTCCACGGCTTCCCGCCCTGTCTCGGTTACCGTTGAGACCACCAGGCGATGCGCAGGATAACGGCGATGCAGTTCGTTGACGAGTGGTGTCACAGCCACCACTTCGCCGAGAGAGACGGCGTGAATCCAGATAACCGGTTGGTCAGGTTGATGTGGCTGGTCCTGTTTAAATACACCCAGCCGTTGAAGGAATCCCGGACGGCACCGTGGCTTAGCCAGCAGGACCCCGACGAAGATCGGGGACACGAGCAGCAACACAATGTTGTAGAAGAAACGCCACATAATGAGCTGTCAGCAGTCAGCCATCAGCAGTCAACATACTCTTCTTCCAGAGCTGAGTGCTGAGAGCTGACAGCTGATGGCTAGGTTTTCCAAGCCCCATCCGCCTGCTCCGTCAACCGATTCAGGACGGTCTCAAGCTCCGAGCATGCCGCCTTCAACACCTGTTCATCCGCATCACGCGGAACCCAAATAGGAGTTCCCCACAGATAGAGGCCTCGGGACCATGGGTACGGAACCATGAACTGATCCCAGCTCGTAAAGAGTTTTTTTTTGAGCAACCAAACGCCAGTGGCACAATCGGAAGCCCGGTCGCTTTCGCCAGCTGAACCACCCCGAGTTTCGCAACCTGGCGAGGCCCCTTGGGTCCATCGGGAGTCACCACCAGGTCGACGCCAGATCGCCCAAGGCGAATCAGCTCGCGCAAGGCGAGCGCCCCACCCCTGGTACTTGAGCCACGAACCGCACCATGCCCGAATCGAGCGATGACACGCGCGATGATCTCACCATCCCGATGTTGGCTGATCAACACATTGCCCCTTGTTCCACGATAGCCTATGGGGACCATGAGTTGCTGCGCGTGCCAAAACGCGAGAATGATATGCCGCCCCTGACGATACAACTCGTCCACCTGCTCGTGGCCTTGCGACTCCATCCGCATCGATCGCCCCAGGCCGCGAATCACCGCAGCGCCGATCGGGGGAAGGACAGAGAGCTTCACCCACTGTTCGACCCGCTTCATGGCGGGGTTACGCATCGGAAATATCCTGGAACTGCATCGCATGGAGCCGCTGGTACTGCCCCCCGCGGCGAAGCAGTTCCTCGTGTGTCCCCACTTCGACGATCGAGCCTCGAGCCAGCACCATGATCCGATCGGCCTGCTGAATCGTAGACAATCGATGAGCGATGACGACGGTCGTTCGATTCTTCATCAAATTGGCGAGAGCCAGCTGGACGACCCGTTCGGATTCGGTGTCCAACGCCGACGTCGCTTCATCGAGGATGAGCAAGGGAGGGTCGCGCAAAATCGCGCGGGCAATAGCCAAGCGCTGCCGTTCCCCGCCGGAGAGTTTCACCCCTTTCTCTCCGACGATCGTCTGGTATCCGTCAGGAAGACGTTCGACAAAATCATGTGCATAGGCCAATCGCGCCGCCTGAACGATGTCTTCGTCGGTCGCGTCCTCCCGCCCAAACGCGACGTTGTTGCGAATACTGTCGTCGAACAAGACCACATCCTGCGACACCATGCCGATCCGCGATCGGAGCGAGTGGAGGGTGTACGACTGAATATCGACCCCATCGATGAGGATATGGCCGGCCGTCGGCTCGTAAAAGCGCGGAATCAGATTGACCAGCGTCGTTTTTCCGCTGCCGCTGCTGCCCACGAGGGCGACCATTTCCCCGGCGCGAATCGTCAGGTTGATGTCGTTGAGAGCCGGGACAGCCTGGCTTTCATAATGAAACGTCACGTCGTCGAACACCACCGACTGCGCAACCCGTGGCAATTCCAACCGGCCTCGATCCGCATCCTGCTCGGTCTTGAGATCCAACACGGCAAAGACCCGCTCCGCAGCGGCCAGCGCCTGTTGAATCTGATTATTGGCGCCGGACAGTTTCCGAATCGGCGCATAGGCCATGAACATCGCGGTCAGAAATGAGAAAAACGCTCCCGGCGTCATCGCGCCGTTGATCACGAGAAAGCCGCCATACCAAATAATCGCCGCGACCCCCACGACACCGATCACTTCCAAATGCGACGAGCCGAGGGAGCCGACCTGAATCGCTTTCATCGTCGTACCGAGGAACGAGCGGTTGCTCCGTTGAAATCGCGCCTGCTCCGAGTCTTCACGTCCATAGGCCTTCACCGCCCGAATCCCGGATAACGTTTCCTGAAGCGTGGAGGCCATATCCCCCATGCGCTCCTGGCCGCTTGCCGCCAACGTCCGCAGCCGCTTCCCCATCCGGACGATCGTAACCACCGCCAAGGGAATGACGATCACAGAGAGACCGGCCAGCCGCCACTCCTGATAGAAGATCACGCCCATCATGGCCAGGAACGTGAGTCCCTGCTGAAAAATATCTTTCAACACTCCCGACACCGCGTTGGACATCAACGTGACGTCGTTCACCACACGGGACACCAGCCGCCCCGACGTATTCGCATCATGGTAGGAAACAGGCAGCCGGATAAGTTTCCCGAACAACTCCTGTCGAATATCGGCGACTACATGGTTTCCGACATAGTTCATGAGATAGTTTTGCCCGTAGTGGAAAATGCTCTTGAGCACCGCCACGACAAAGAGTGCGAGCGGGAGAATGACGAGAAGGCTTTCGTTCTTGTTGATGAAAATCTCGTCGAGGACCGGTTTGACGAGCCAGGCATACGCGCCGGAGAGGGCGGCCACCATCCCCGAGCACAAGAACGCCGCACCCAACCGAACCCGGTAGGATTTCAGGTAGCGAAATAGTCGTAGTAGGCGATCTAACGTCGACATTCAGACAATGCCACCTGCGCAGCCCGGCTGGAGGCGCCCGGTTCCCCCAACAATTGCCGAACCTGTCGCAGCCCTTCTTTCATGTCATTATACGCCGACGGATCGCGCAAAAGGTGCAGGACTTCCTGACACAGCCGCTCGGCCGTCGCCTCATCCTGAATCAGTTCCGGCACGACCGATCGGCCGGCCACCAAATTCACGAGCCCGATCCACTTCACATTGATAAGCCACCGCGCCAGCCGGTACGTCACGGGTGACGTCTTGTACAGCAGCACCATCGGAGTCCCCACCACCGCCGCCTGCAAGGTCGCGGTCCCCGACGCAATGAACAGCACATCGGATAGGGCCATCACCTCACTCGCTCGATCGTGCACCACCCGAACCGGCACAGGGCTGTGCTGGAGCAGGGTCTGGATCAGATTATCGTCAATTGAGGAAGCCTGTGCCAGGATAAACTGCGTTCCCGGTTCGGCGACGACCAGCTGAGCTGCCGCTTCGAGGAGCACCGGCAACAGCATTTCGACTTCGCCCGCTCGACTGCCCGGCAACAATCCGACGACGCGGGCGGACTCGTCCATGCCGAGTTCTTTGCGAAGCTTCGCACGATCATACTGCGGCGCGACCTCATCAAGAAGTGGATGGCCGACAAACGTGCAGCGAACTCCCGCCCGGTGATAGAGTTCCGGCTCGAATGGGAGGATGACCACCACGTGATCGACCCGGCGCTGAATCCACTTCATGCGTCCCGGCCGCCAGGCCCACACTTGTGGGGCAATATAGTAGAGCACGCGCCGGCCGGCGGCTTTGGCAACCCGGGCAAAATGAAAATTCAGCCCGGGATTATCGATCAGCACGACAAGATCCCAGGCCTCTGCCTTCAGCACCCGTCGGATGGCGAGTACGCGCCGGACCACGGCCGGGATAGCCGACAGTCCGATCAATCCCATCACATCCAGCTGTGGGACACCCGGCACTAGGGTCACACCCGCGGCCCGCATCCCAGGCCCGCCAATGCCGACCAACTGGGCCGTCGGATCGAGCGCCATGATCGCTTTGGCTAAATGAGCCCCGTGGAGATCACCCGAAGCTTCGCCTGTGACGATCAGAATCCTCATGAATCCGGAGAACGGGTACAGGAGTAAAGGGATAACGGAGTACGGGGCAAGGAGACGAGAGATAGGGGGAAAGGGGCGCCCTTGTAGAGGAATAAGAGTCTACTCATGTTTTGCCTCGCGTTCCTGCTCCCCCCATTACTTGCTACCTCATGATCCCCTTACCCCCTTTACCCCTTTTCTTTCCGCTCCCCCTTCTTCCTGGCGAGCGGAAAAAACCGCAATAGCCTGCAAGACCTGATGCGCCACCTCCACTGCCGCCGCGCCGTCCTCACCTGATACCACCGGCTTCGTACCAGTGCCGACGGCGTGAAGAAACGATGCCAGTTGGAGCTTCAACGGTTCTTCGTCTCCGCCCTGGAACTGCTCAACTTCAATGGTCGGTCGCTCACCTGCTTTGGCATGCCGTCGCGAAATCATCCCTTGCCTGGTCTGGAAATCAATCGACAGATAATTGTCTCGCTGGAAGAAGCGTAGCCGGCGCATCTTCGTCGTCGACACACGGCTGGAAGTCAGGTTGGCCACACAGCCGCTCCGGAACTGAATACGAGCGTTGGCGATATCGATCGACGAGGACAACACTGCCACCCCCGCAGCGCGCACCTCTTCAACAGGGCCGGGATTCAAAGAGAGCACGAGATCCAGATCGTGGATCATCAAGTCCAACACCACATCCACGTCCGTCCCCCGCTCGCTGAAACTACTGAGACGGTGACCTTCGATGAACACAGGCTGCCCGATATGGGGACGCATCAGCGCCATCACTGGATTGAATCGTTCGCTGTGACCGACCTGGACACAACAGCCCCGCTGCTTGGCCAACTGCACCAACTCCTGCGCCTCTCTAGGTGTGGCGGCAATCGGCTTTTCGACCAAGACATGCTTGCCCGCCTGCAGACAGGCTTTTACCACGGCATAGTGGCCTGACGTGGGGACCGCTACACTGACGACATCGACGTGCGGCAACAATTCATCGGCCGTGCGAAAGACGCGCGCCTTATGCCGGTCTGCGACTGTCTGCGCGCGTTCGATCGACTGATCCGTCACGCCGATGAGCTGCGCATCGGGCAAGGAGGCATAGAGTCGCGCATGGTGTTGACCGAGATGTCCGACGCCGATGACTCCTGCCCTACTCGGTGTCACGCTCAAAGCTTATTTCCTACTCGGATCGAGTTTCGTAATCCCGACGATGGCAATCCGGGCAGACTTGGCCTTCTCCAATACGATCTCGCGATCCAATAGGATCGTGCGTCCAGCCTCAATGGCCAACACGGAGGCCTTGACCGATACCATCACCTCGATGGTCCGAGGCCCCACCGCCGGGAGATCGAACCGCATGTCCTGCTGTGGCTTCGATCGCTTGACCACCACCGCGCCCTCCTTCGCCAAATCGCCGCCGCGCTTGATCGCTCCGTCGGTGCCCTCGACGGCCTCGACGGCCACAACCACACGATCTTTGATCACGACACACTGTCCGATATCGAGACGCCCGATGTCATACGCCACTTCCCACCCGTAACGGATGTCCTCCCACTCTTTCTCCGATGGGGCTCGCGCGGTCAACGTCCCTTCTTCTGCAAGGATTCCCTCAAGTCCAAAGGTCGACTCACAGATGGCAATCCCTTCTCCTTCAAGCTCCTTCGCAAACTCGCGCAAAATGTCGTCGTCTTTCCTGAGCGCCAGCCGTGTCGCCAATGCCAAGGTGCGGAGATCCGGACGTAGCGTGGTAAAGACGTGGGTCTTCTTGATCCCGCCCAACATGACGGCCTGATGGACCTTGTCTTCCTTGAACGCTTTGATCAGCTTATTGAGCTGGCCGATCTTGATCCAATGAATCCGATCCACATGGCCGGCCAACTCCGGTTCTGTCTCGCCTTCATGCGCCACTGCCGACACGTGATAGCCGAGCCTCCTTGCGTTGTCCGCAAAGATGATCGGGAACCGGCCATTGCCGGCAATGAGTCCGATTCGCTCACCATTGGCGACATGAGGCAGTGATGCCATGGCGCTTACTCCTCATCCTCTTGATCTTTGGCGACCGACCGGCAGATGCCTCGCTTTGTCCCTTCCAGGAACCCCAGGACCGTCATGACATCGGGTTGATCTCCGAACTCGGCCTTGGCAAGCTTGGCTGCTTCAGCGGTTCGGTGCCCCGACCGGAAAAGCATGTCGTAGGCTCGTTTCAGCACCGAAATCCGATCGGTTGAAAACCCCTGTCGGCGCAACCCCACCGAATTGAGGCCATACATCCGCGCGCGATAACCGCCCGCAGCCCGCATGAATGGCGGGAGGTCCTGCCCGAGCGCGCAACAACCACCGACCATGGAGTACGATCCGATCCGCACATGTTGATGAATGCCAGTCAGTCCCCCGATGATGGCATGGTCGCCGATCACGATGTGGCCGGCTAAAGTGGCGGCATTGGCCATAATAAGATGGCTGCCGAGCCGGCAATCATGCGCCACATGGACATAGGCCATCAGAAAATTCTTTGACCCGAGCGATGTCACTCCACCGCCTTGTGCCGTCGCGCGGTTGACCGTCACATACTCGCGAAGGATATTGTCATCGCCGATGATGACCTTGGTCGCTTCCCCCTTATATCCGAGATGCTGAGGTGGCCCGCCTATCGAGACAAAGGAATACACCTCATTCCGCTCGCCGATCTCCGTCCATCCGTCGACCGTCACATGAGACAGCAATCTGGTCCCCTTTCCGATCGTGACATGCTCACCGATCAAGCAGAACGGCCCGATCTCGACATCATCGGCAAGGGTTGCCTTGGGATGAACAATCGCTGTTGAATGAATCTGCACTCTAAACCTCCAGCGAAACGAACATTGTGAGTCGTTACTCGATACCCCCGCCCACGGACGCCGGCCATCTGTCTTTTCGTCTCACGTTTTACCCTTCACGTTTTACATTTACATCTTTCTCCTCGGTCACCATGGCGGTGACGTCGGCTTCACAGACGAGTTCTTCCTCGACAAACGCCTTACCCTGCATCTTCCAAAACGGCGCCCGCTTCTTGGTCACACTGATTTCAAACCGCAATCGATCGCCAGGCACGACCGGTTTTCGAAACTTCGCGCCATCGACGCCGGTCAGATAGACCACCGGACGCGTCGCGTGCCCCAGTGACTTCAACGCCAGAATCGCGCCGACTTGAGACATGGCTTCGAGAATCAGCACCCCCGGCATGACCGGACGTCCGGGGAAGTGCCCTTGAAAGAAGGGCTCATTGATCGTCACGTTCTTGATTCCTACGATCCGCCGATCAGGATCCAGCTCCTGCACGCGATCGACCAGGAGAAAGGGATACCGGTGAGGCAAAAGGGCCTGAATTTCGGCTTGTTCCATGACGGACATCGGCGGACCTCCTCATAGGCAAGACTTCAATTCGCCTGTTCAAGTTGAGGCGACACGAAGACTGTTTCTTCCAACCTTTCTCCTCACCTCTCCGGGGATGGGGCCTGATTGAGCTTCTACTGCGCGTCCAACGAGGGCCTTTTGAGACCGCGCGTTGCGCGAGCAAAGAAGATCATCCGGTTCCATCCCCCTCTATTTATTCTGCCGATCGAACTCCTTCACCACTTGATCGGTCAAATCCAGCGCAGGTTGATGGTAGAGCACAATCTTCATTGCCGCCTCGCTCCCCTTGTCGATGATCGCGACATACCCGTTTTTTTCTCCCACAACTTGCGCGGCCGCTTGCACCTTTTTCATGTATTCCGCCACCATTTCACGCTGCTTCTGCTGAATCTCGCGATTGAAGTCGGCCAGGCGGCGTTGATAGGCCTCCAACTTGGCCTGAAATTGACCTTGCTTCTCTTGTTTCGCGCTGTCGGTCAACTTTTCGTCTCCCATCGCCTGTTGCAACTCTTTCAGTTCTTGATCGTCGGCATTGATAATCTTTTGCCTGGTCATGGAGTAGGCCTTGAGCTCTTCAAGGGCCCGCTTGCCGGCCTTCGACTGCTCCACCACCATTTGCTGGTTCATCACGGCAACCTTGAGGGTGTCATCCGACAACACCGGCGACACCATCGCCAGCCACAAGGCCGTTGCACCGATCACGCCAATCACTCCCGCTCGTTCCATTGAATCCTCCTCTGCGCTTCACAATCACCATATCCCACACCTGCATCAGCAGGGTGGTAAAAATTCCCTTCTCCACGCGTCATGCACCGTGACGCGAGACGTGCGAGACTGGCGGGACAAGCGAGACGAGCCAACTGAGAAGGAGACCCGATCCTGTCCACTTCGCACCTTTCTCGCATGTCTCGCGCGTCTCGCCTACGGATACTCTCGATTGAACTCTTCGATGACCTGGCCGGTCATATCGAGCCCCTCATCGCTATATAAGGTGGGGCCGCCTTTCCCCTTATCTATGACGACCGTAAATCCGAGGCGCTTCGATACTTTCCCTACGACGAGTCCCACCTTCTCACGGAATCCTTCGAGCACGTCTTTTTGTTTTTCCTGAACCTCCCGGTTCATCTCGCCTGCTTTCTGTTGATACTCCGCGACCCGACGTCGAAACTGATCTTCGCGCTCCTTTTTCGCTGTCGGGCTCAGCACACTGGCCTGTCTCCCGAAATCTTCTTCCATGCGGCGAAGCTCTTTCTCATCCATCTCGATGACCGCCTGGCGATTCTTGGAGAATGCGCTCAAGGATTCCTTGGCTTTCTTGCCGTGACTCGTCTCGTTCAGGACACGAGCCGGATCGACGACTCCGATCTTCCCCTCGACTTTGGGTCCACCTGCTGCACAGCCGGAGACCACGAAGAACGCCACCAACAGCCACCCCGCACAGAACGCCTTCCGCATCATGATTTCGATCTGCATCACACCGTCACCTCTCACTCGTGGTCAAAGATTCGCCCCGTTAGAATATCGTACCGATCGTAAACTCAAAGACCCCTGACTTTTCCATTGGGTTGGGATCCAGATTGATCCCATATGCGGCACGGAGGGGGCCAAAGGGTGAAACCCATCGTCCCTCCAACCCCGCCGCCGGCCGCAAGGGGAAGGACACGTGACTATCGGCAAATCCTTTCCCATAGTCGAAGAAAATCACGCCGTTGAGTTTTGCCTCAGTGGAGATCGGAAAAATAAAATCGACGTTGAAGATCAGTTCACTGACCGCACCGAGGAGCTTGTTATCAGAAGTCACAGGCCCCGCCTTGCCGAAAACAAACCCACGCATGGTATTGATGCCTCCGACGAAATAGAGTTCGCTCAGAGGAACCGGGGTATCCGGCCCAGCATTGAGCAATTCGACCACACCATACCGTGCACGGACTGACAACCGCGTATCGTAGAAGAGCGGGGTGTACTTGTTGACATCGAAAGTATATTTATAAAAGTCGTTCGTGCCACCCAGGTACGGTGTGCCCCAACTCACTGCGAGCGACGTACGCCAGCCGGAACGGGGATCCATGAAATAGTCTCGTGTGTCACGGGTCAGCGATGCCCGAAGGCCCGTGGTCGTTTGACGCCCTATTTGATCGGTGATGATGGGCGGCGCGCTGGCCGTCGGTTTGCTGTACTCGATCTCCTCCGCGTACGGACCGATGCTCCCTGATAGATACTCGGAGAACCATCGGCCGAACGTTGCGCTGGCCCCGGTTTTCTCCTCAAAATAGGTGACGTAGTTCGTGGCGCTTTTGTAAATATCCAGCTGCATTGAGGTCAAGGAGTCATTCACCGCAGGGTTACGAAACGTGATCAACCCGATTTGCCGTTGCTGGCCCAACTGACCGCGAATTCGTCCCATCCAGCCATTGCCACCGAGGTTTCCTTCCGTAATATCGGCAATTGCGACCAACTGGTCCAATGTGCTGAATCCACCGCCGACGCTGAACTGGCCGGTCGGCTTCTCTTTCACGCGAACATTGAGATCGACCTTATCCGTAGCCACCTGCGCCGGAAGAATTTCCACCGTCTCGAAAAAATTTAAGTTATTGAGACGCTGAAAGCTCCGCTTGAGCGCGGGGGTATCGATGACATCCTGTTCGTCGACACGGATTTCACGACGAATCACGTTGTCTTTGGTCTTCTCGTTCCCACTGATGTTGATCTGACGGATCCGCATCATCTCCCCTTCCTTAATGGTCAGGATGATGGTTGCAGTCCGGTCCGCCATATTCGGATTCACATTGGGTGAAACCTCGGCAAACGAATACCCCCTGCTTCCATAGAGATCATTCAACCGCGTAATCTCGTCGCGGAGTTTCTGACGCTGGAAAATTTCCCCCTCCTTCATCTTGAGCCCCTGTCGAAGCTCCGGATCTTCGAACACTGTATTCCCACGGAATCCGATCTCGCCGATCGTGAACGGCTCCCCTTCCGTGACCGTGTACGTCACGACGAACCATTTCTTCTCGTCGCTGAGTTCCACCGTCGGCAATCCGACCCGGACGTTAAGATAGCCTTTGTTGAGCAAGACCTCTTTGATCCGCTCGACGTCGTTGGCCATTTCGTCCCGCTTCAGGACGCCGGCATCCGAGACAAGCGACGGCAACTTCAACTGAGTGAACAGGCCGTACCAGGGAATCCATTCCCGTGTCGCCATCACTTTGAACATCTCGTCCTTCGTCGCCGCGTGCAGGCCGTCAAAATTGACCGTTTTGACACGCGCCTTTTCTCCTTCTTTCACAAAAAAGGTCAAGCGCTTCCGATCCTCGTCCAAGGTCTGCACAATAGGAGTCACCCGGCAATTGAAATACCCGTCCGCCTGGTAGGTTAGGCGAATCTTCTCTGCACTCTCCTTGGCCTGCGGCTGATCCAAAAAAGCTTGGCTCTTGATCGTGATCTTCTCTTTGAGCTTATCGTCGCTCAGCGCACTATTTCCATCGAACACAATCTCGGTGATAAACGGTTTCTCTCGGACCAGAAAAGCCAGGGCCACCCCACTCGTTCCCGATTCCGTCTCTACTTGCACCTCTTCAAAGAATCCGGTGTCATAGAGGATCTTGATTTGCCCACGGACATTCTCAGGGGTGTAGGGATCGCCGGGCTTCAATGTCATTCGGCCGACAATCGCCGGCAACTCGATCCGCTTGTTCCCTCGAATCTCAATCGCCGTGACTTTGACTCCCGCTTGCTCAGCAGCAACCACAAACACCGGCAGCATACCGCAAATCAGGACAGTGAACGCCATGACGAAGAACCAGCAAGACCTGATTACACCACATGTTCCCCTCACCGGATCTGAATTCCATAAGAAGAGGAAAATAATACCGGCATCATGGGTAACTCTAACTTCGGCTGTGACCTTGTACCCGCACCTCTGGCTCAAGCTCACACGACGTATTTGGGACGCGTGTGATGACAGCGGCAGAGATTGCTGGCGTGAGAAGGCCAGGCGGTCAGCGCACACAATCTCTCACGGCGGCATGCGTGCAAAACTTCTGAATTATATTGGGCAAGTATTTGAATGTAAAGCTGATAACCCACATTATTATTCGCGCAGGACCTCGCAAGCCGGCGAGGTGGAACGTTCAGCACAAGAAATACGACTTGCGTATGTGCAAACTCTTACCTCCTGGAGGTCATGCCATTCATGCAAGGTCTCACCTGTCTCGCTTGAGCAAGGGATCCGCATGGCTGGCAGACATGTCATAGACCATGGGGAGGACGGCTCGGTTGCGCGGGCGTCTCACGCCGCTCTCCGTGTATGATTCACAAGACGGTTCGTCGAAAAACCGCGTTCCTCGTGAAGCGCATCTCGTATCTCGCGCGACGGTCAGACTCAATCATTCCGTCCTGCGCTTCACGCGCAAGAGCGGCGTATCCGTGATTGCAGCAGAAACTTTCATGAAGAATGTGCGCTATGCTCCTGCATTCCTTGACATCGCCTACCCCATCACATAGTATCGAAACATGTCACGCTTCGAAGTGCGCAAAGCCGTGATTCCCGCTGCAGGCCTCGGTACTCGCTTCCTCCCCGCGACAAAAGCGTCTCCCAAAGAAATGTTGCCGCTCGTCGACAAGCCGTTGATTCAATACGCGGTGGAGGAAGCGGTCGCCTCAGGAATCGAAGACATTATCATCATCACCGGGCGAGGCAAACGCGCGATCGAAGACCACTTCGACCGATCCGTCGAATTGGAAGAAAATCTCAAGGACAACGGCAAGGCTCAGATCCTGAGCCAGATGCGGCACATCTCTACGCTCGCAAATTTCTGCTACGTCCGTCAGTCGGTGGCACTCGGACTCGGCCATGCGGTCCTCTGCGCCCAACGGCTGATCGGTGACGAACCTTTTGCGGTCATTCTCGGCGACGAAGTCATCGATGCGCCTGTTCCTGGCCTCGCACAACTCATTCATGTTTATAAGAAACGACACGGTGCAGCCCTTGGCGTGCAGGAGGTGCCCCATCACGATGTCAACCGCTATGGAATCGTGTCGCCTCGAACGATCTCAGCGGGATTGCATCGAGTTGAAGGCCTCGTCGAAAAACCGGCCCCGGCCGAGGCTCCATCCAATCTCGCAGTCATCGGTCGCTACGTCCTACCGCCGGAGATTTTCTCCATCCTGCGAAAGACCCAACCCGGAAAGAACGGCGAAATTCAATTGACCGACGCACTGCGGGAGCTGGCAAAGAAGTCCCCGATGTATGCATTGGAGATACAGGGGCAGCGATACGATGCCGGTGACAAGCTGGGATTTCTCATTGCGACCGTTGAGTTCGCACTCAAAAATCCCGCTCTGGGACCGGAATTCGGCGACTATCTGCGGAGTCGGATGCGGCCTTCCGGCGAACGCCGCATGACACGGTCACGAAAATCCTAGTCACGACACTCAACAAAGGCAAATTCTCATATCTCATACACCACTGAACACCACACCGAGACCACACCGATGAGCGACTCGATCGAACAAGACTTGCAGCCGCCCCAGAACGTTGAAATCCCCGACCAGCTTCCGCTGTTGCCGGTCCGAGACATCGTCGTCTTCCCCTACATGGTCCTTCCATTGTTTGTCGGGCGAGAAATGTCGATCAAAGCGATCGAAGCCGCGTTGGCCGGCAATCGAATGATCTTCCTGTCGACGCAAAAGGCGTTGGACGTCGAAAATCCCTCACCGGAAGATATCCATACCGTCGGCACAGTCGGCATCATCATGCGGATGCTGAAACTGCCTGATGAACGCATCAAAATCCTCGTGCAGGGACTCTCGAAAGCCAAGATTGCTGGCTACATTCAGACAGAGCCCTATTATTCCGTGCGTATCGACAAGCTGACTGAACACAAACCGGCAAGTGCCGCCCTTGAAACCGAAGCTGCGATGCGGACGGTCAAGGAACAGATCGAACGGATTGTGAGTCTCGGTAAAGTCTTGATCCCCGACGTGATGATCGTCATCGAGAACCTCGAAGACCCCGGCCGTCTTGCCGACATGGTGGCCTCCAATCTTGGCCTCAAGGTCGAGGTCACCCAGGCAGTCCTGGAAGTCATCGATCCGATCAAGCGACTCCGGCACGTCAGCGAGATCCTCGGCAAGGAGATCGAAGTACTCTCCATGCAACAGAAAATCCAAGCGCAAGCCAAGGGGGAGATGGACAAGACCCAACGCGAATACTTTCTGCGCGAGCAACTCAAAGCGATTCAAAAAGAGCTGGGCGAACTCGACGAACGCGCAGAAGAAATTACCGAGTTTCGTAAACGGATCGTCGAACTGAAGATGCCGGAAAAGGTGCTGAAAGAAACCGAAAAGCAGCTTAAACGCCTCGAGAAAATGCACCCGGATACCGCCGAGTCTGCGACCGTCAGAACCTATCTCGAGTGGATCGTGGAATTGCCCTGGTCCAAGAAATCTACGGACAATCTCGACCTCAAAGCTGCCGCCAAAGTGCTGAACGAGGACCACTACGATCTTGAAAAGGTGAAGGAACGGATTCTTGAGTATCTCGCTGTGCGGAAGCTCAAGGACAAAATGAAAGGTCCGATTCTCTGTTTCGTCGGCCCTCCGGGCGTCGGAAAGACCTCGCTCGGAAAGTCGATTGCCCGCGCCCTCGGCCGAGAATTTGTCCGCATCAGTCTCGGCGGCGTCCGTGATGAAGCCGAGATCCGCGGCCACCGACGCACCTACGTCGGCGCGCTCCCCGGTCGCATCATTCAAGGCATGAAACAAGCCGGCACCAACAACCCGGTCTTCATGCTGGACGAAGTGGACAAGGTCGGGATGGACTTCCGCGGCGATCCTTCCGCCGCCCTGCTCGAAGTGCTCGACCCTGAACAGAACAATTCGTTTACGGATCACTACCTGGGCGTGCCCTTCGACCTGACTGGAGTCATGTTCATCGCAACGGCGAATTTAATCGATCCCATTTTGCCTGCCTTGCGCGACCGGATGGAAGTGATCGGAATCCCCGGCTATACCGAAGAAGAGAAATTAGGCATCGCCCAGAAGTACCTGATCCCTCGGCAACTGAACGAACACGGTATCACTGAGAAACATGTCCGTATCGCTGAGCAAGCGGTGCGTCAAATCATCGCCAACTATACGCGAGAAGCCGGCGTCAGGAACCTCGAGCGAGAAATCGCGAACGTCATGCGCAAGGTGGCGAAGAAAGTGGCGGAGGGCAAAGGCGTGGGGTTCCCCGTCGATCCCGCCAACCTGCATAAATATCTCGGCGTTCCTAAGTTCGTGCCCGAAGAGGAATTGAAGATGGACGAGGTCGGCGTGGCAACGGGATTAGCCTGGACGGAGTCCGGCGGCGATGTGCTCTACATCGAGGCCACGGCGATGAAGGGCAAGGGGCAACTGACTCTCACAGGCCAATTGGGCGACGTCATGAAGGAGTCCGCGCAAGCAGCTTTGAGCTATGTTCGGTCGCGCGAGCGTACCCTCGGCATCAATCCCGATGTGTTCACCACTCAGGATCTCCATATCCATGTGCCGGCCGGAGCGATTCCGAAGGACGGACCATCGGCGGGTATTACCATGGCCATTGCCATTGCCTCGACATTGTCTCAAATCCCGGTACGCCGTGACCTGGCGATGACAGGTGAGATCACCCTCCGAGGCCGAATCCTTCCCATCGGAGGATTGAAGGAAAAAATATTGGCAGCTAAACGAGCCAAACTCACGACTGTGATCCTTCCGAAACGCAACAAGAAGGATCTCGACGAGATTCCCAAACACATTTTAAAAGGCATCCACCTTGTCTTTGCCGACACGATGGATGACGTCATGAAGGTGGCGCTCCGGCGGGATTCAAAATCCGCACGCCCAACTGGGAAATCCCACCAGCCGCAGCCACACTCAAAAAAACAGGCCACGCGCACGAAGACAGGGCGGGCCGCTCGCTCGCTGCCGGCACATGCGGCTACTACGGCAGTGCCGCCCACACACCTTCACTAACATGGCGTCCACGGTCCGTCCGAAGGCCCGCTCTACGATTCACGAGTTCGATCTCATTCACGCGCTCCACCGACTGTACAGCCGCCGCGCTCCCTCGGTGATTCGCGGGATCGGTGACGACGCCGCCGTCATCACATCACGGGCCGGCCAATGGACGGTGCTGACGACCGACCTCTTAACGGAAGGCGTCCACTTCGACCTGCGAACCGCCACGATGACCGATATCGGATTTCGCGCCGCAGCCGCGAATCTCAGCGACATCGCGGCGATGGGAGGCGCCCCTCAATACCTGCTCGTGTCCTTGGCCATCCCCCGCACCGGCTCCAGCCGCCACGTTCAGCAACTGTACCAAGGGATGATGGCCGCGTGCCGACCACATCACGTACAGCTCATCGGCGGAGACACGTCGGCTTCTCGCAGCGGATGGTTTCTCAGTCTGACATTGATCGGGATCGTCCCTCCACGCAAGGCTCTCTTTCGGAGCGGCGCACGAATCGGAGATTCCCTCTACGTCACCGGTACAATCGGCGACGCCTTGGCCGGGCTGAAACTCTTGAACGAACAACCGCCTCGTGCGAAGCGCCATCCGCGCACGGCTGCCCTCTCAACCCGACATCGGCAATTTCTAATTGGACGGCACCTGCGCCCGACCGCGCGTGTTGTGGAAGGCCGGTGGCTCAGTACCCATCGTTTTGCCACGTCCGCGATCGATATGTCCGACGGCCTCTCCGGCGACCTCCGTCATATCTGTGAGGAGAGCCATGTCGGAGTGGAGCTGAATCTGGGCGCGCTTCCGTTATCGACAGCCTGCCGCGCCTATGCAGCCTCTCGAAAACTCGACCCGGTGGATCACGCGTTGACGGGTGGTGAAGACTATGAATTGCTTTTTACCGTCTCACCACGGCAGCGGCGACGACTCGAGCAATCAGCCATCGAGCGAGGATTCTCCCTGACATGCATTGGAACAATTCACCCCCATCGCTTCGGAATGCAAACCCTGTCTCCTCACGGCCGGCGTCGCCGGTTGGCGAACCGCAGTTACGAGCATTTCACCTAACCGACTTCAGCTGCTACGGCTATGGCCAGTATCCCTTCATTTCGATCGCTGCTGAAACAGGTCCTCCACTTGCAGGAATCGCCGCAACGAACGGCGTTGGCCTTTGCTATCGGGGTCTTCATCGGCTTTTCCCCGGCCTATGGATTACACACAGTCATCGTGTTCATCTGCGCCTGGGCATGGAGACTCAACGTTCTCGCGCTCATGGCGGGCGCCTATCTCAACAATCCATGGACCCTGGTCCCCATCCTCGGCGCCACCTACTGGGTCGGCGCGCTCGTGCTCGGCCGATCGGACAGCCCCACCTTCGACTGGAACGATGTAAGTTTCAGCGCGATCTATGAACAGGTCATGCCCTACGCCATACCATTTGCTCTTGGCGGATTCATCTTGAGCGTTCTCGGCGCGGCACTCGCCTATCCGCTCGCCTACTATTTTGTCGCCAAATATCGGCAGTCGCACCCCCTCGCCCAGGGTGAACCATTGCCGCCCCCTCGAGATATACGTTAAGATCCTGGCTCGTCATGTCTGAATTCGCGCATCAATCTCATGCTCCATATGATGGGTCGGCGCTGATTGCCGATCCGATTCACCAATACGTCTCGTTCACCGTACCCTTCTCCGTTGCGGACCTCCACGAACGGACGGAAAAGGACTTGATCGACTCCCCTTGGGTCCAGCGCCTCCGATACATCTATCAACTCCAAAGCGCCCGATGGGTGTACCCCTCGGCGGAGCACACCCGCTTTGTCCACTCGCTCGGCACCATGCATGTGGCAGGCCGCTTTGCGCGCCATCTGTATCCGTTTCTCAAGAAAGCGGTTAAAGAAGTCCCGTCGGCCAACTATGTCGAGGAATTTCTCCGCGTCACGGCGCTTGTCCACGACATCGGACACGGCCCCTTCTGTCACTTCTTCGACGACAACTTCTTACATGCCTTCGGCGCCAGTCACGAAAAACTCGGGCAGATCATCATCCGCGACCATCTCGGCCCAATCATCCGCAAGATCCGGCGCAGCCCGTCAGGCCCATTTGCCAAAGGCGAGGAACTCAATCCAGATCAAATCGCGCATGTGATTCTCAAGGAAAAGGGCAAAGACAACTCCCGCATTCCGCGATGGCTCAACATGCTCCAGCCGGTTATTTCCGGCAGCTATACCGCAGATAACCTCGACTATGTTCTGCGCGATTCCTATATGTGCGGCGTGGCGGTCGGCCCGGTCGATCTCTCCAGACTCATTCACTACACGATCATCACCAACAAGGGGTTTACGATCCACAAGACGGGCCTTCCGGCGCTGCAGATGTTCCTCAATACCCGCATGTATCTCTATTCCAACGTCTACTATCACCGAACCACGCGCGCGATCGACATCCACCTCCGTGACATCTTCGGCGACACGATGAAGCTCCTGTTTCCCCACGATCCTCGCAAGAAGATGGATGACTACCAGACGCTGACCGACTGGTCCTTGCTCGAACAGGTGCGGGAATGGAAGACCTCTCGCCACGCCACCGAGCGGCGCCTGGGCGCCGAATGGCAGCGGATTCTCAGCCGCGACGTTAAATGGAAGATGGCCTATAGCGCCGTGCTCAAGGAAAAGGGCCAAGAACGCGGCATGGACTTTCCGAGCCATGAACACTTTGAAGAACAGATCAGGAAGGAATTGCCGGCGCGGTTCAAAAAAGTGGCGTTCCGTGTCGATATGGCGCCGCTCGATCCACGCCCGGACCCGAAAGACCGACGCGGGAATCCCCTCTATGTCTACGACCCCGGCACCAAAGCCATCTCGACCGACCCATTGGAAGAATTCCTCGACTTGCTGCCCACCCGCCTGGTCCAATTCCGCGTCTATTCCCACGATCACGCACACGACGAAGCTCTTTCGCGCGCCACCGCCACAGTCCTCAACAAGACCCCGTCGAGCATCGAGTCCAACGACTAGCCCGGTCTTTCTAATCTATTTGGTGTTTTTGGTCTGTCTGGTTTTTTGGTTGCAGCCCAAATAGACAACCCTGACTGGGAAAAACTTTTTCATCAATTTGCTGATTTTGATGACAGGCTACCACAGCACTGCAATACTGGTGGTACGCTTCCACCATCTGCAGGGAGGATGATCATGCGGACACTCGTCAGACTGCTATGTGGGGGAATCTGTATCGCATGCATCAGCACTGCCCAGGCGCAAATGCCGATCGACGGACAGAGCCAAGCTGAGGTCATGAAACTTCTTAGCGAACTCCCGCCTGAAACGACGAAAAAGGTTGAGGTGTTAGGAAAGGTCATGCAACAGAATATGAAAGAGGGCAAGCTGACTCAAGCACAAATCCAGGAAGAACTGAAGTCAGGCACACTCGAACAGACGTTGAGAACCCTCAACCCCGAAGCCGGCCCGCTTCTCGACGACATCGGCGAGGCGATGAAGAACCATCCCGATGCCGACAGGTTGCCAGATTTACTGAATGGCATGGTGGGGAGTGGTCGATAATCCTGGTCCATCCCCGAGGATCTGAGTACAGCCTATGGAGCCGGGGCGGCTTCAGAAGTTGGAACAACAACGGATGTGGCGGGAGAGGAGCCATTCCTGAATGGTAGATCGAGCAGCGAATAGGGGTTCACACGGGCGCCGTTGAGTTTGACGCCCCAATGGAGGTGCGGGCCGGTGGCGCGGCCGGTGGCTCCTACCTTGCCAATGATTTGTCCCGCTGTGATCAAGTCGCCGTCTTTGACCGATACTTCAGACAAGTGAAAATACATCGTATAGAATCCAAGGCCATGGTCGATAAAGATGCCTTTGCCGGAGAAAATATGATCGACGGTGATGCGGACAATTCCGTCATTTGTGGCGGCGACATCGGCCCCCAGCGGCGCGCCGATATCCTCTCCATTGTGCGGATTGCGCGGTTGGCCGTTCATGATCCGCACGCTGCCGAAAATGCCGGTGCGCTTGCCATTCACCGGCTCCACGAAGTTGCTACGCCATAACTTCATACGCGAGTTCTCTGCGAGAGCCTGCTTGACTTGTTCCTGCTCAGCCTTCCAACGTGCCGCGCCCTTTTCATCCAGGTCGACCTTTTCTTTCGGCAGCGTGAGATGTTCGACGGCGAACTTCTCTTTGGCCACCAGGACGTTAAAGCTCAACTGCTTCGCATGCTCGCCCTGCTTCACTTCCACGGTAAGTTCATAGGTCCCCGGTTCGTCCTGCATGTCGATTCCAAGCAGCCCGATATAGCCGGTCGGCTCTCCAGGTCTGAACTCCCGGAAAAATGGAATCGTCCGCTTCAGAAATGTCCCCTTCACTTCCGTCGCCTGCTCTTCGCCCTTTACCTTGACCACCAGGACCTGCCCCTGCTTGCCGCTGTATTGCCCATCGACGCCCTTCTGCGCTGGGGGTGTATTGGAAAATAATTCGACGGGAAAGACACTGGACAGCAACACCACGGTCATTATCAGGGTTCGGTCCAGCCGTGAGATCCGCGCACGAGTCTGTTTGGGACCAGTCATCATCATCGGTAGAACCGTAACCCCGCGACCTGCGAGAGCAACTCATCCACGCGCCGATTCACGGCGCTGAAGGGGTCCATACAGAGAATTGTTTCTTCCCAGTAACCATTGAGTTTCAGATAAGTCCAGTCGACCGTATAGGACCGATTCTTCGCGCGGGCAAACCGGATAAAATCGCCGCGCACCTTCGCCCTCGTCGTCTGTGGCGGAGTCGACATGGCTCGTTGAACTGCTTCTTCTTCCACCACTCGTTCAATCAGCCCCCGAGACTCCATGAGATAGTACAACCCACGCGTCCGTTTGACATCATGAAATTGGAGATCGAGCAGGAACACCCGTGGATCATCCCAGCCGCATCCCTTCTTGTCGATATAGGACTGGATCAGATGGCGCTTGGTCACCCAATCGATTTCGCGTACGAGCTGCATCGGTTCCTCTTCGAGCTTATCTAGCACCATGGCCCATCGTTGCCACACATCGTCGAGGATCGGATCGTGCTCCTGTTGGGCCAAATATGTCTGCGCTCGGTCCAGATAGACCCGCTGCACTTCGACCGCCGTCATCTGACGGCCATCGTCCAGCTTGATCTTGCGCTTCAACGTGGGATCGCGCGACACCTCTCGAATGGCTTTGACGGGATCCTCGAACTCCATCCCTTGGACCGCGTACCCTTCCTCGATCATGGACAGCACCAACGTCGCCGTGCCGACTTTCAAATAGGTCACGAACTCCGACATATTGGAGTCCCCGACGATGATATGGAGGCGCCGGTAGCGTTCCGCATCGGAGTGCGGTTCGTCTCTGGTATTGATGATGCTGCGAGAGGAGGTCGTCGAGGAAGATGTCTTCTCGTGAATGTGTTGCGCGCGCTGAGAAATGAAGTACTGAGGCTTGCCGGATACTTTCAGGACCTTTCCCGCTCCACTGTAGATCTGCCGCGTGACGAAGAAGGGAATGAGTTGCTCCGTGACCTTCCAAAAATCGACGTCGCGGCGCATCAAAAAGTTTTCATGGCACCCGTAGGTATTGCCGAGTGAGTCCGTATTGTTCTTGAAAATATAGATTTCCCCGGACAAACCTTCTTCCCGCAATCGCTCTTCAGCCGCAGGCAGACAGGCTTCGAGCAGTCGCTCACCGGCTTTATCGTGGATGACGAGATCGAGAATGTTGTCGCACTCGGGAGTGGAATACTCAGGATGGCAGCCGGTGTCTTGATAAAACCGCGCGCCATTCACCAGGAAGGCGTTGGAGGGCCAGCTGTTTGGAATGAGACCTTCAAAAATATACCCCAGCACCTTCTCCATCGGCAGGTAGACACGTCCGTTCGGAGAAAAAATGAGACCGTACTCATTCTCCAAACCGAAGATCCGTCGTTTCAGTGGACTGGGTTGCAACATGCGAGTACAAACAGAATAGCAGCCAACTCCGCCATCTTCAACAGAAGCGCATGATCCGCTAGTGAGAAAAACTAGCCGGATGGGGAAAACTAGTAGGCACGATTGAATTCCTGGGTCGCACGTGTGATACGACAGAAGAACATTCACGCGAGCTGCTCAAAAAGGCCGTCAGCAAGGCCGCAGGCGAGTTGAAACCGGAGGCGTACCCTCAGAGGGTACGTTGAGGATTTCGACGAGCCGAGAACGCTGCTGGCGGGCTTTTTCAGCAGCTTGCTAAGAAGAGAGGAGCTGTTTGGTGTCGGCCGGCGTGAGCCGACGGAACTTTCTGCCGTCTCGGGTGCGGTCCAGAACCGCCACTTCCAAGCTCTCCAGCGAGAGCTTCTGATTCCCGATGTGTTCGAGTGCAGAGAGACAGAGGGAAAGAGCAGCCTGGAGTTCCGGGGGCTGCGTGAGGCCTTTCTCCTTGAGCAAGGCCTGCACCGCCTCGGACTTGCCGCCGATGACCGCAAAGGTACGCTCGTCGATAATGCTGCCATCGAAAGAAATGCGATACATCTCGTTGGGCTGGCCGTTGTGCCCGACCTGCACCACCAGGATTTCCACCTCCAGCGGCTTCAGCTCCTGGCTGAAAATGGTGCCAAGACTTTGAGAGTAGCCGTTCGCCAGAGAGCGGGCCGTCACATCTTCCCGGCTGTACATAAATCCTTTGAGATCCGCGTGCCTAATGCCGGCCTTCCTGAGATTTTCAAACTCACTGTACTTACCGGCTCCCGCGAAGGCGATGCTGTCGTAGATCTCGGAGATCTTGTACAGCGAGGCGCTGGGGTTTTCCGCAACGAGCAGGATCCCGTTCACATATTCGATGGCAATGATGGAGCGGCCTTTGGCGATGCCTTTCTTGGCATACTCCGCCTTGTCCTGCATCATCTGCTCGGGCGAGACGTAATAGGGCATCGGCATGGTTAATTCTCCTTGGAACGGCGAGTGGCAATCAGCCCGTCATAGATGCCGCGAATCTGCTGATCGAGAACATCGGTGATACCGGCTGCGTTGACGATCTTCGCGGTGGGATAGATGCCCCGCACGAGATCCGGACCCCCGGTGCCGACGTCGTCGTCTGCCGCATTATAGAGAGCCAGCAGAGCCAACTTCAGCGCGTCCGGCTCAGCCAAGCCTTTGAGGAAATGCTCCCGCATCGTATTGCGCGCATCTTTCCCGCCCGATCCTATGGCATGATAATCCGACTCTTCGTACCTGCCGCCTGCAAGATCGTACTTGAAGATCCGGCCCTCTGCGCGCTTGAGATCGTAGCCGACATAGAGCGGCATGACGACCAGGCCTTGAAAGACCATCGGCAAATTGGCCTTGACCATCTGCCCGAGCTTGTTGGCCTTCCCTTCACAGGATAGCTGCACACCCTCTAGTTTTTCGTAATGCTCCAGCTCGACTTGGAACAGCTTGGCCATTTCGATGCACGGGCCGGCGGCACCGGCGATTGCCATTGCGGAATACTCGTCGATCTTGAAGACTTTCTCAATCCGGCGCTCGGCAATTTGAAATCCTTCCGTCGCTCGACGATCTCCGGCAATCACCACACCCTGTTGATACTTGATCGCCAACACAGTGGTGGCATGGGGAACGCTCATCGAGCCGGCCACGCGCGCCGGCTCGATCGCAGCCTGGGCTTGCAGGAATCCGCTACGGCCGGTCGGAGTGAGTGTGGGATGATGCTCGGTCAAGAAGTCGAAGAAACTCGGATCGTCATGGTTGGGAAGAAACGGCAATTTCATAATGTCAATCGCGAGGAAGCTTGTTCATGAGGCTTGAAGCTTCGCCAGCAATGCGTCGACGGTCTCAACCTGATCGAGGAGATCGCTCGTCAGCGAGGCCGTGCCTCGGAGCGGGTCCATCAAGGGTACTCGTTTCACCTGATTATTACCGACATCGAAGAGGACCGAGGTCCAGCTGACTCCATAGATCGACTTGGCAAACTTGCTGACACATCGTCCGCGGAAATAGGCGCGCGTTCCTGACGGCGGGGTGAACTCCGCTCGGGCGATTTCGACATCCTGCACGATTCGCTCGATCAGGTGGCTGCGTTCGAGTGTAAAGTAGAGCCCCTTGTCAGGACGGACGTCGTGATACTGCAGATCCATCAGCCGTACGCGAGGGTCGTCCCACCCACAGCCTTTCCGCTCCATATAGGATTCCATCATCTGGCGCTTCGCGACCCAATCCAATTCACGCGCCAGGAGCCGGGGATCTTGCTCCAACTTATCCAACACATCCTCCCAGCGCACAAGAATATCTTTCGTGACTTGGGAAAGATCGCGACAGGCATAGTATCCCATGGCGGCCTTCAAATAGGCTCGTTGAATCGCCACAGCCGTCGTCGAGCATCCACCTGTGAGTTTGAGCGATTCCTTCATGCTGAGATCGCGCGACACTTGCTTGATGCTTCGGACCGGATCGTCCAACTCGAACTGCGGCAGATCGGCCCCGGCGTCGAGAAGGTCCAGGACAATGCCCAACGTGCCGACCTTGAGGTAGGTCGACAGCTCCGCCATGTTGGCATCTCCGACAATGACGTGCAATCGCCGGTACTTGCTATACTCCGCATGCGGCTCATCGCGTGAATTGACGATGGGGCGCCTGACCATTGTGTTGAGATCGACGAGGCACTCGAAGAAGTCTGCGCGCTGCGAGATCTGATAGTCCGTCGGGCTGGTTTGATTCTCTGCGCCGACCTTTCCTGCTCCTGCAAAAATTGGTCGCGTCACAAAGAACGGCGCCAAGACCTTCACAATGCGCTCGAAGGGAACCGCGCGGGACATGAGATAGCTTTCGTGATAGCCGTAGCTGTTCCCCTTGCCGTCCGAGTTGTTCTTGTACAGCACGCAGTAGTCTCGTCCAGTGGCTCGCGTCATCTGTTCGAGACACTGGGCAAGGATTCGTTCACCGGCTCGTTCGAACGCCACGATTTCTCGCGGATTAGTACACTCAGGCGTGGAGTATTCCGGATGGGCGCCGTCGACGTAGAGGCGCCCCCCATTAGCCAGCACCTTGTTCAGCTGACGATTGTACTCGGGATTAGGCCGCTCCCGTTCTCCTTCGACCTCGAAGCCTCGCGCATCGAGCAATGGGTTCTCATTTTCGTAGTCCCAGACGGCCTGCGGAGCGGGCAAGCCGGGATAGTGCCCGATGACGGCGATGGAATTGGAGACAGGATCCGCAGCGGCAGGATCACGTGACGCGATGCCGAATTCTGTTTCTGTTCCCAGTACGCGCGAGGTAGGTTCCTGCATGGGTTATGACGTCTTAGAGATAGTGCCCTGTCGTCACGGTCTCGATCTGGCGCGACTCACCAGGGCCTCCGCTGATCGTTCGAAGATGCACGATCTTTTCGCCCTTCTTTCCGGAGATCTTCGCCCAATCGTCCGGATTGGTCGTATTGGGCAGGTCCTCGTGCTCCTTAAACTCCTCCCGAATGGCGCGGATCAAATCTTCGGACCGAAGGCCACGGCCTTCCTTCGCGATCGCCCGCTTGACGGCAAACTTCTTCGCGCGCGAGACGATCCCTTCGATCAGAGCGCCACTCGCGAAATCTTTGAAGTAGAGCACTTCTTTTTCACCGTTCGCGTAGGTGACCTCGATGAACTTATTCTCCTCCGAAGAGGCATACATCGCCTCGACCGTGAGATCGGTCATCTGTTCAACCAAGGCCTTGGCGTCTCCGCCATGGCGCTTCAGATCTTCCTCGGCAAACGGCAGATCGATGCTCAGATACTTCGAGAAAATATCTTTGGCCGCCACCGCATCGGGACGCCCCACCTTGACCTTCACATCCAACCGTCCGGCGCGGAGTACAGCCGGATCGATAAGATCCTGGCGATTGCTGGCTCCGATCACAATCACGTTGCGGAGCCGTTCCATGCCGTCGATTTCCGAGAGAAACTGCGGGACGATCGTCGATTCGATATCGGAAGAGATCCCGGTGCCTCGCGTTCTGAAGAGCGCATCCATTTCGTCGAAGAACACGATGACGGGATTTCCGTCTGCCGCCCGCTCTTTCGCTTTTTTGAACACTTCGCGGACTTGGCGCTCGGACTCACCGACATACTTATTGAGCAACTCCGGGCCCTTCACGTGCAAGAAATAACTCCGCACCTCTTTTCCCGTGAGATGCCCGAGCTTCTTGGCGATCGAATTTGCAACGGCCTTGGCAATCAAGGTTTTCCCGCAGCCCGGCGGTCCATAGAGCAAGACCCCCTTGGGCGCGCTTAACTTGTACTCTGAAAACAGGGTCGGATGAAGAAACGGCAACTCGACCGCATCACGGACTTGCTCCAACTCATGCTGCAACCCGCCGATGTGCGCATAGTCCACATCAGGCACTTCTTCCAAGACCAACTCTTCCGCCTCGGACCTCGGCAACTTTTCGACGACGTAGCCGGAACGAGGGTCATAGAGCAGATGGTCGCCGACGCTCAATCGCTCGGCCAACAGTGGGTCACCGAGTTCTGCGACCTTTTCTTCATCGAAATGCAACGTGACCAGGGCGCGATTGCCTTCCAGTACGTCTTTCAACCGCACGACTTCACCCTGGATATCGAAACCCTTGACCTCAATGACGTTCAACGCTTCGTTCAGGACCACTTCCTGCCCCTTACGCATCGTCTTTCTATTGATCGACGGGTGCATACTGACTTTCATTTTCCGCCCAGAAACATAGACATTTCCGGTCCCATCCTCATTGAGGCTGGAAAAGATGGCGTAGGCCGAAGGAGGCGCTGTCAGTTTTTCCACTTCGGCACGCAAGGCTTCGATCTGCGACTTTGCTTCTTGGAGAGTCGCAACGAGCTTTTCGTTCTGTTTGGTGGCTTGCTCGAGTTGGTAGCGAGACTGGTACAGCCGGCGGATTTCTTCTTCCATCGACTGAATTTGCACACGAAGCTTCTCAACCTCGCGGACATGTTCGTCGTTGCGTGGTGCCACGGCCGCTTCTCCTTCGGTCAACCGCTTCGTCAGGTGCGTGACGGAATCTCGGAGAGACCGGAATCGACTCGGACTTTCTTTCTTGCCGTCCATGGAGCTACTCGAAGACGCGAAACACCTTGCTGAGTCGAGAAGTCCTTGTCTGCGCGGATTCTATCATCCGTTCCCAGGGTGGTCAACCAGACAGCGTCATCCTACGCATGACGATCGCGCGCAACACACATCACGGCGCGAGCGTCACAGCATCGAGCATCTCGCGAGTCGCCGACTCCACATCGTCTGCGCCGAGAATCGCCGTGATGACCGCCACACCGAATGCCCCGGCGCGCCGCATCTCACGCGCACGCGCCGCCGTCACTCCACCGATTCCAACAATAGGAATGCGGATCAGCCCGCAAGCCTTTTCAAGAGTGTGAATGCCGAGCGGCGGACCGTACATCTGTTTAGTCGGCGTCTCGTAGATCGGACCAAGGAAGATGTAGTCTGCTCCCTGCGAAGCTGCTTGCACCACCTCCTCTACCGAATGCGCAGAAATTCCCAGCAGACGCTGTGCCCCCAGCATCTGCCGTGCGACCGACACAGGCAGACTATTGCTGCGCAAATGCACGCCGACTCCTTCCAGCGCCAACGCGACATCGATCCGATCATTGATCAAGAGTTGAGAACCATGCGAAGCCGTGAGAGCCTGCACCTCATGGGCAAGCGTCATGAGTTCCCTGGCCGAGAGATCGCGTTCACGGAGTTGGACCATCGATATCCCGGCTGTGAGCATCCGCTGAAGAAGAGGAACCAACGGACGCCCGTGCGTCTGATGGCGATCTGTGACGACAAGAAGACGGCTGGAGAGTGTCGGCATCGGCGAAGCAGTAAGCGTTGAGTTCTGAATCCTGAGTGCTGAGCAGGATGCTCAAAACGTTCGTCCAGCGAGGCCGCAGCCGACGAAAGCACCGGAGGCGTAGCCTCTGGGCTACGTTGAGGATGCTTTCGAGGCGAGAACGAAGCTGGCGGACGTTTTCAGCATTCTGATTAGAGCATCCCTTCGATGGGGCTACTCGCCGTCGCATACAGTTTTCGCGGGATACGTCCGGCCTTGTATGCAAGCCGCCCTGCCTGCACTGCATACTTCATCGCTTCGGCCATGGCGATGGGATCCTGAGCGCCGGCAATGGCCGTGTTCATCAACACTGCATCCGCTCCTAATTCCATCGCCAAGGCGGCGTCGGACGCAGTCCCGACACCGGCATCGACGACGATCGGCACCTTGATCATTTCCATAATGATTTTTAAATTATAGGGATTGCGGATACCGAGTCCCGATCCAATCGGTGCAGCCAAGGGCATAACGGCGGGGCACCCGATGTCGACGAGCTTCTGAGCCACAATCGGATCGTCATTCGTATAGGGCAGGACGATAAAGCCTTCTTTGACGAGAATCCTTGCCGCTTCAAGTAATCCGACCGTATCGGGAAAGAGCGTCCTCTCATCGCCGAGTACTTCCAGCTTAATCAAATCGGACACGCCGGCCGCTCGGGCCAAGCGAGAATAGCGCAACGCATCTTCCACGTTGTAGCAACCAGCTGTGTTGGGAAGAATGGTGTATTTCTTCGGATCGATATAATCAAGCAGATTCTCTTTGGAACGATCGGTGATATTGACGCGCCGCACCGCCACGGTCACCACATCGGCTCCCGACGCCTCAATGGCTTTCTTGGTTTCGGCAAAATCCTTATACTTTCCGGTGCCAACAAACAACCGAGACGTAAACTCACGACCGGCAATGATCAACCGATCATTCTGCATGGACGGAATCCTTCCTTTTGCCTTGAATATCCACTGGCGTACCCCCGCCGATGAAGCTTAAGATCTCCACTCGATCCCCTTGCTTCAGACTTCGGTGATCGAAATCCTTGCGGTCCAGGATTTCCAGATTCAGCTCCACGGCCACACGCTCGGTCTTGATGGCGAGTTCACGCAGCAAATCCCCCACGGTGGCACCAGCCTGACAGCCCCGCTGTTCTCCGTTCACCTGAATCTGAATCGCCTCCGCCATCGTTCATCATCCTAGGGGACCAGAAATCTGGTTGTCAACAAGCCCTGGACTATCCCCTTGCCTCTGAATCAATGACCACGTCAGAATGACGACACCACGGCCTATGATGTCTAGCCCTCAACATAACCAGCAAGTCGCCACCATCTTTCGGTCGATGGCGGAACGATTGGCCGCACAACGGGCTAACCCCTATCGGGTCAGAGCCTATCGAAAGGCAGCGGAGAACATCGAAGCCTTGGAAGAAGACATTGCAGACGTTGCCTCTCGGCAAGCGCTTGAAGATATTGATGGAGTCGGCAGTGACCTGGCGGACAAAATTGAAGAATTTCTCAGAACTGGAACCATTCAGGCCTATGAAGCTTTGAGAACGCCTCTCCCAGAAGCGGTGAAAACCTGGGCTCAGCTCCCGGGACTGTCTGAATCGCTTGTGTCATACCTCTACACCCGCCTCTCCATCACCACATTGACTGATCTGGAACAACTGGTGCGATCGCACATGCTGCGCACCGTACCAGGGTTCACAGGATCGGAAGAACGGCTGCTGGAGGCGATCGCCGCCTCACAACAGCTGTCTCCAACTAGGACGGGCGAGGAAGCTCCTTGAAAATTTTCCACGTCTTCAGCATCTCAATCGCCTTTTGGAGTTGTACATCCTGCTCAAGCGAAGGATCACCGGAAGCCTCGACGGGAGGAGGCTGAGGCGTGACGCCGTTCTTCGGAGTGCCCTCTTCCTGTCCTTTGCCGTTCTGAGCCGGTTGATCTTTCCCCGGCACGACCGCGGGCTTGACCTGCTTCAGCTCCCCTTCCTTTTCACCGGGCTTCGTCTCACCGGCCTTGGCGACAGTGGTCGGCGGTTGGGCCTTCACGACAATATCAGGCGTGATACCGGTTGATTGGATCGAACGCCCTTTCGGCGTGTAGTACTTCGCCGTCGTGAGGCGGAGCCCGGAGCCATCCCCCAACGGGAGAATCGTTTGCACCGATCCCTTGCCGAACGAAGTCGTGCCGACAATCACCGCTCGCCCGTAGTCCTGCAAGGCACCGGCCACGATCTCAGACGCACTCGCCGATCCTTCATTGATCAGAACGATCATGGGTGAATCGTCCATCTGATCTTTCCCCTTGGCAATCCACTCGTCCTTCTTACTTTCACGTCCTTTTGTATAGACCACCAATTTGCCGCCGGGGAGAAACTGCTCGGACACCTCAACGGACGCGGTCAGCAGCCCGCCGGGATTGTTGCGAAGGTCCAGGATCGTCGATTGCAGCTTCTGCTCTTTGAACTGTTTGAGCACTTTGCTCAAATCCCGCCCTGTCGATTCTTGAAATTGCGTCAGCCTCACGTACCCGATATTGTCTAATATCTTCGACTTCACACTCTCAATCTTGATGGTATCGCGAACCAGCGTAAATTGAAGCGGATCGGGCGTCCCTTCCCGCTGAATCGTCAAATTGACCTTCGAGCCTTTGGGTCCACGCATCTTCTGAACCGCATCCATCAGCGTAAGGTCTTTGGTCGTCTCGTCGTTCACCTTGGTAATGAAATCCCCTGCCTTGACCCCGGCTCGATAGGCCGGCGTGCCCTCAATGGGCGCGATCACCGCCAAACGATTCTCCTTCACCCCGATCTGGATGCCTACGCCCCCAAACTCACCCTTCGTTTCAACCTGCATTTCCTTAAACATATCGGGCGTCATGTACGCTGAATGTGGATCGAGGGTTGAGAGCATTCCACGAATGGCTCCCTGGACGAGATCCTTCACCTTCGTTTCGTCGACGTAACTCTTCTGAACTTGGGTCAACACCTCGGAGAACGTCTTCAACTCTTCGTAGGTTTCCGTGGCATGCCCGGTTCGCTCCCACCCTTTGCCAAGCAGCACACCCACAGCCAGCGCTACCATCACCATCGGGGTCAATATCCAGAATCGTCGTCGAGGATTCTGTTCCATCATATAGTGTCCTTTCCTCTTCCCATTCCCTATCAGGATGCTGAAAAAGTCTCTTTTCTCACCCGCCCGACCCAGCGCGCCGAGACGCGCTTCTCACCAGGCGTCGTTCTCGCATCGCTCAGAAGCTCAACATACCAAAGCGTCCGCCGCGCCTCTTCGCTTGCTGCGGCCTTGCCTGCGGAATGGCGCGTCTCGGCGCGCCGGGGCTGGGCGGGTGAGACGTCTGGCCTTTTTGAGCATCCTGAGCTCTTGTGGCATCAGCACATTTTGTGAGATCTCAGCGATGTTGCATACATAAACCAAGTTATTCCACAACCTGCTACCGCCTCGCCAACCATTGGAGAGGATCAACCGGCTCCGCCCCCTGGCGCAACTCAAAGTATAGAGTATTTTCACCCGTCATGCCTGTGTCACCTGCTTCGCCGATGGCCTGCCCGGCTCCCACCTGCGCTCCCACTGTCGCCAAGATTTTTGAGGCATGGGCATACAGCGAAAAGAACCCGTTCGCATGATCAAGGATTATAACGAGTCCATAGCCTTTCAACCAGTCCGCATAGACGACGGACCCAGGCATGACCGCGTGAATGGCGCTCCCTTCAGCCGTCTTGATTTCGATGCCTCTGCGCTGCACATAGGTGTTGAAAGTCGGATGTTTCTGACGGCCGAAGAAAGAGACGACGCTCCCATCAGCCGGCCACGGCAGCGCGCCCTTCACCCCACGAGGGGCGATCACCCCGGTGGGAGGCCGGGCTGTGGCCGCGCGACGGCGCTGTTCCATTTCGCGCAATAGACTGTCGATCCGCGACGCGGAACGTTCTAACTCTTGGAGGGCATGTTCGTACGACTCTTTTTCATGCGTGATCTTGGCAAGATAGATCTTCTTTTCTTTTTTGACCGATTTCATCTCCGCCAGCTGCTTCTCAGTACTTTGCTTGTACGCCAGGATCCCGATCCGCGCTTCTTCCCGCTGCCGTTCCGCCTGCTCCATACGGGTCATATCGGCTCGGAACGTCCCCATGAGGGCATAGTCCCGTTCAGATACGGCCGAGAGATACTGGAGCCGGCGCTGGAAATCGCCATATGTATCGGAGGCAAGCAACGTTTTCCAGTACCCAAAACGCCCTTCCATGTACTGAACACGCAATCGAGCCAGAATAGCGTCCTGACGTTCTCGTACACTCACACGTAAACCGGATAATTGCATATTAATGGCTTCGATCTCTTGATCTTTTTTCCGCAACTTTCGGCTAATCTCCTGATGCGCTTGTCGATAGTGCACTACGCGTTCATCGAGTGTCTGAATCCCCTGCAAGAGAGACTCTCGTTTTTTCCCTGCCTCATCAGCCTGCTTGCGTGTCTCTTCGATCTGGCCTTTCAATTGGTCGAGGGCCTTGCGTTCTTTTTCGATCTTGTCGGTAATCGAATCGGCACCCGCACCCGCCGGCCAAGATACACCCAGTAACCCCCAGATGATGACTGCGGCTCTGAGCCCCGGCCAACACTTCATGCCTTGGCCTCGCCGAAACGCCGTATCGACACGAAACTCCCCGCAAACCCAAGCCCCATCCCTACCGCAATCAAGGCAAAACACACCGATAGTGGAAAGAATGCGATGAGGTTGTCGAGTCCCGCAAATCGTCCTGTGGTCTGCATTTGCTGTCGAAACAATTCGTACATGAACTTGAGCATGACCAGCGAGAGTGCGCTGCCCAAGGCGCCAAGCACTGCGCCCTCCAACAGATAGGGGATACGGATAAAACTGGTCGTGGCCCCGATGAGGCGCAAAATGGCAATCTCGTCCCGCCGGGCGAACAGCGTGAGACGAATAGTATTGGCGATAATGGTCACGGCGGCCGCCGAGAGAATGACGCCGGTGCCGATAGCGACCAACTCAATCGACCGAATCACTGTCGCAAGGGCGTCGATCCAATCTTGATTGTAGTCAACCTTGGAGACACCGGCGACCTGTCTGACCCGTTCCGCCCATCGCTTAATCGCCTCCGGCGAACGGAACGACGGGCTGAGCGCTACGACGAAGGAGGCCGGTAGGGGATTCTGGCCCAGCCCATCAAGTAAGTGAGACTCCGAAGGAAATTGCGCTTTGAACTCTCCCAGCGCCTGCTCTTTCGAGATAAACAGCAGTGAGGCGACCGCACGATCGCCCCGCAACTGCTGTTCTACTTCAGCGATCGAGCCGGAGGTGAGTTGTTCATCAAGATACACCATAATCTTGACATCGTCCTGGAGCCACCCGGCCGCCGCCCGCAGATTGACGTAGAGCAGCAAGAAAATGCCGACACAGGCCAACGTAAACGCCGTTGTCAAGATGGCCACCATCGTCGTCGTCCGGTTGGTTCGCATATTGACCCAGGACTCTCTGAGAAGATACGAGAGCGTCCTCATTCCAGCACCCGCTGTTCAGGCAGCAATCGGCCCTGTGACAATGTAAGCACCCGCCGATTGACCTGCCCCATGACCAGAGGATCATGCGTCGCCACCACGACAGTTGTCCCTCGCGCGTTAATGAGTTTAAATAGTTCGATGATCTCCGACGTCAGGGCAGGGTCCAAATTTCCGGTTGGTTCATCCGCCAACAAGACGACCGGACCGTTGACAATGGCGCGCGCGATGCAGACTCTCTGTTGTTCTCCCGTCGAGAGACCCGCCGGAAGCTGATCTCGCTTGTGTTCGACACCGACCGCCCGTAATGCTTCCGTCACTTTCCGGCGAATGTCGGCAGAAGAAATTCCTTGCACCAGCAGGGGCAGCGCGACATTGTCGAAGACGGACTTTTTCGGCAACAGCCGAAAGTCTTGAAACACCGTTCCCACCTTGCGGCGCAGATAGGGAATATCAGACGTCCTGAGCGTCGTCACATTTTTTTGATGAACGAAGATCTGCCCCTCGTCGGGCCGTTCAGCCCCGATAAGCATCCGCAACAGCGTCGACTTGCCTGCTCCGCTGGGCCCCATAAGTAGGACAAATTCTCCCTTGCCGATCTCGAGACTGACGTCCGAGAGCGCCGACCGTTGATCGTACTGTTTCGAAACGTGGATTAATTGAATCATCTTAGGAGCCTGTTCGAGTAATGCCATTCTACTGCGGCGAACGATCTGCCGACATTTTCATCGTTTTCGGTTCGAAAAAATCCTCAACGTATTCCAGCGAATACGCCTCCGGCTTTTTCGAGTCCGCGCCGCTCACCTGCCTGCACCTCCTTCGCCTCGCCACGAAGGATTACTCGGACAGGCTCTTAGCCCTCATTATCATGAAAGTTCTACTGCAAGCGCGGATACGCGGCTGTGACGGGCAGTCTCGCCGTTCAGCCCTTCGACATACTACACAAGTATGCCTCAGGGCTTCACGCCTCCGAGTGCCCGTCTCGCTTCGCGTCTGCGCGCCTTCGCGACGAATTTTCATAAATAATGCGGGCCAGCCTACCAACGAAGATCGTCTCCGGAAACTTCGAAGGCATTCTGAATATGCTCGATCTGCGGAGCGACGGCGTCCGTGCCTTGCAGCAAGACGACATCGAATCGGCACAGCCGATCTTTGATGTGGTGGCGGGCCAAATACTGAGCCGCTAACCGGATCAACTTCTCCTGCTTCCGTTGGTGAACGGCATGGACCGCTCCGCCGAACGCGTCGGTTCGACGCGCCTTCACCTCGACAAAGACCACCACTTGGCCGTCTTCGGCCACTAAGTCCAACTCCCCGACCGACGAGCGCAGATTGCGTGCCACGATCCGATACCCCTTGTGCCGCAGATACTTCTCGGCTGCCGATTCCCCAGCTTGACCAAAAGCCCTGCGGGGATCAAGGATGGTCACTGATTCATCCGTGAAAATTCGCCCAGACCAGTATGCGAGAGCGGCCACCCGTCGCGGCTTCCACTCAAGAGTTGTGCGACCGGAGCGAACGTGCGCCGATGGATCGCGCAGGGACCATGCTGAACGAGCCGCTGCAAATGCTCTTCCGTCCCATACCCTTTATGCGAGAGAAAATTATAATCGGGGTAGATCTGATGGTACACCTCCATCATACGATCACGCGTGACTTTGGCCACAATCGACGCAGCGGCAATCGACATCGACAACATATCACCCTTAATGATAGAGCGGGAGGGAATGGCGAGATCCGGCACTGTTACGGCATCGATCAAGAGGCAGTCCGCCGGAGGAGTCAACGATGCCAGCGCGCGACGCATGGCCAGGCGAGTCGCTTCTAAGATATTGACGCGGTCGATCTCCTGCTCCGTTGCAATTCCCACTCCGATACCACGTGCCCGCGCGACGATCACGTCGTAGAGCCGCGCCCTCTCGGATTCGGAGACTTGTTTGGAATCGTTCACGCCAACCAAGCGGCAACGAGAAGGTAGGATCACCGCCGCTGCGACGACAGGGCCCGCGAGAGGGCCCCGTCCGGCTTCATCCAAGCCGGCGATGCGGCGACAGCCGCGCCGCCTGGCTTCTAATTCAAATTCGTCGGTAGGTCCCACGATGCGGCCACGCGATGCGACTGTTGAAAGGGCACGCGACACTCGTCGTCGATGGAACCAGGGAATGAGACTAGGCTTTTGAAGCCGGGCCGGCTCCGACCGGTTCTTCACTTGGTTCGGCCTTGCGGGCGGCCCCGGATTGCCCCTTTACGCTTGCGACAAATTCCCGATCTTCGACCTTGGCAAACTTCCCCTTCTTCCCGCGTAGATAGTACAGCTTGGCCCGACGCACCTTGCCCTGACGCATGACCTCGACACGCGTGACGATCGGCGAATGGAGGGGGAAGATTCGTTCCACACCAACGCCGTAGGAGACTTTGCGCACCGTAAAGGTCTCCGTGTTCAGGAGCCCTTTCCGAGCGATCACCGCGCCTTCAAACACCTGAATACGCTCTTTTTCCCCTTCGACCACTTTCACGTGCACGCGGACGGTATCTCCGATTTCAAAACTGGGCGCCGACTTTTTCCTGAAAGACTGCTGTATTCGTTCCAACCGATTCATGAGACTACCCCCTCCTCCCCACATCGAACAGGCGCCCCCTGGACGCCTTCACGAGTAAGTTCGTCTAACAATTGTTGATCTTCGAGACTCAAGACCCTATCTTGTAAAAGATCCGGCCGTCTCTGATAGGTGCTGCGCAGGGCTTCCTTCCGACGCCACAGACGAATGGCCTCATGATGCCCTGAAAGCAACACCTCCGGCACAGGCATCCCTCGAACCTCCGCCGGCCTTGTATAATGCGGATATTCAAGCATGGCATCAGTGAACGATTCTTCCACGATCGACTCCGGGTCACCCAATACACCGGGAACCAAACGGGCTGCGGCATCGACGAGCACCAGCGCCGGCAATTCGCCTCCAGTCAGCACATAATCTCCGACGGAAATTTCTTCCGGGTGCAAGGCGAGCCGCACTCGTTCATCGACCCCCTCGTAGTGGCCACAGAGAATGACGAGCCGACGTGGGTCGTCCGCCAGATTTTTCGCGTAGGCCTGCGTAAACGGACGACCCTGCGGAGAAGGAAACAGCAACCGGATCTGTTCACCGACCCGCGCATAGTCATTTTGAATCACTTCCACTGCATGCAAAATAGGCTCGGCCTTCATCACCATTCCGGCCCCTCCGCCATAGGGCACGTCGTCCGCTACCTTGTGGCGGTCGAGCATATAGTCGCGCAAGTTTCGCACGTGAACGTGGAGCAGACCTTTTTCCTGCGCTCGTTTGAGAATGCTCTGACCGAGCACCGGCGCCACCATGTCAGGGAACAGCGTCAGGATGTCACACCGCATGGCGTTCCTCAAACAAGTCGTCGATCCCGCGAACCACCATCCGGCGGCGCTGGAGATCCACCGAAGCCACAAAACTCTTCGCGGCCGGAATGAGAATTTCTTTCGTCCCCTTGCGGACGACGAAGATTCGATTATCCGGTATTTCCAGAATCGCCTCCAGCGCACCGACCTCGTCGCCCTGCTCAGTCTCGACCGCCAGCCCGATCAAATCGCACTCAAAGTACACATCCGTCGCCAACACCGCAGCCGGGACACGAGGCACTTGGAGCAATCCCCCGCGCAACGTCGCGGCTTCTTCCGGCGTCGTGACACCGACAAGCCCCATGATGTAGGTCGAACCGGTGCGGCGAACATGCGCCACGGTCTTCTCGACCATCTCTCCTGTGGGCGCTAACACCTGCACCTGCTTCAGATTGTCCAACCGGCCAGGCACATCGCTCAACGATCGCACTTTGAATTCGCCTCGCACGCCAAAGTGGCGTTCGATCTTACCGATCGTCACAAGATCTGCCTGAGCGAGCATGATGTCCTAGGCGCCCTTCTTCTTCGCCGTCTTCTCCGCTTCGAACTGCTTCCACACGCCGCTGCGGCGGAGCAATGTCTTGACGGTGACGGTCGGCTGGGCTCCCTGATGCAACCAGCTCAACACCCGTTCCTGCTTCAACTCCGGCAAACCCGCCTCTTTCAAGGGATCGAAAATCCCGAGAATTTCCAGGAACCGCCCGTCGCGCGGCTTCCGAGAATCCGCTGCCACAACGCGGTAGAGCGGTCGTTTGTGTCGTCCGGTCCTCGTCAATCTCAAATGAACAGCCACTGTCGTCCTCCTTAATTAATGAGCGTCCAGCCATCAGCTGTCAGCTGTCAGTTCTTTGACTTCAAATTCGATTCTGCACGAGCTGAAAGCTGATAGCTGACAGCTGAATGCCATGAATCACCTGGAGCGCATCATCTGCGCAAGCTGCCGACGCCCTCCCGACCCTGCCATAACCTTGGCGATTTTTCTCGCCGATAGAAACTGTTTAATCATCCGATTCACCTCTTCCACCTTCGTCCCGCTTCCGCGGGCTATCCGCTTTTTCCTGCTTCCATTGATGAGCGTATGATCGCGCCGCTCGCGCACAGTCATCGAGTCGATCATCGCCAACACTCGTTTCATCTCTCGCTCGGGCATCTGCCCTTCCATCGCCCCCTTGAGCTTCTGACCGCCAGGCAACATGCCTAGAATTTGGTCCATCGAACCCAGACGATTGACCTGCCCCAGCTGAGCGCGGAAATCTTCCAGCGTGAGCGTAGTGCTGGCAAGTCGTTTCTGTGTTTCCTCTGCCTGTTCGCGTGAAAAAGTCTCCTGAGCCTTTTCAATCAGTGAAAGCACGTCGCCCATTCCAAGGATACGGGAGGCCATCCGATCGGGATGAAACAGCTCCAGCGCATCGAGCTTCTCGCCCACGCCCAAAAACTTGATCGGCTTGCCGGTCACCGCCCGGATAGACAGGATCGCCCCGCCCCGAGCATCGCCCTCAACCTTGGTCAGGATGATGCCGGTCAGTCCGATGCGTTGATCGAACTGGCTCGCCATCGTGACCGCGTCTTGGCCTGTCATGGCGTCTGCCACCAAGAGCGTTTCTTGTGGCTGCACAGCCGCTTTCACCGCGACCAGCTCTCCCATCAACTCATCGTCGATGTGGAGACGTCCGCCGGTATCCAGCACGACGAGATCGTACCCCTGGTCTCGCCCTCGTTCCGCACCAGTCTGGCAAATGCGGACGACATCGGCCTGAACCGCTTGCGCCTGGTCAGCTCGATACACGTCGATCGCAAGATCGCGTCCCAGACTCGCCAACTGATCACCGGCTGCCGGGCGACGAGGATCTGCCGCAACAAGAAGGACCCGTTTTCCTTGCGCCTTGAAGTATCGCCCGAGCTTACCGCAGGTCGTCGTCTTTCCAGCGCCTTGGAGCCCCACCATCATGACGACGGTTGGAGGATTCGAAGCCAGAGCCAGACCGGCCTTCTCGCGCCCCATCATCTCCCGAAGCTCGTCCCACACCACCTTGACGACCTGGTGGCCGGGGGTCAAACTCTGGAGGATTTCCTGCCCAACAGCTTTCACGCGAATCCGCTCGACAAAATCCTTGACGATCTTGAAGTTGACGTCGGCTTCGAGCAGCGCCAGACGAACCTCTTTCAAGGCTTCCGCGATGTTCTGTTCGGTGAGGACACCGGAACCGCGCAGCTTTTTTAAAATCTTCTCGAATTTTTCGCTGAGAGAATCGAGCATAGCGCCACAAATAAAAAGGCAATCGAAGCCTTACCCCGGATCTCCGATCGCCTCGAAAAATCTAGCAAAAGAGCATCGGGGAGTCTAAAGGACGAGGCAAGATGAAGTCAAGGGAAAGGGAGACGTGGTAGTGGGTCAGTTTGAATCGACCAAATCAGCGATTTCCTCCAATGTCCATACGTGATTTGCGATTCCGGCCTCCATTGCCGGGGTGACTCGAAGCGTCTGGTGAATCCTCGCAAAGTTGTAATGCATGAAGTGGAGAGCGACCGCGTGAGCCTGGTTTTCAATCTTCTTGCTGAAGGCATTGGTCAGTCTCGTCATACGCCGCATGCTCATTCGCATCGTAAGATTCTGTCGTTCCACAAAACTTGTTGATACTTTGGCCATATCGGGATTGCCCTTCACTTTCAGCTTCCGTGTACCGCAGCACTCCGCAGGGCTGTAGCGGGTTGTTCCCGAAGTCGGAGGGGCATTGTAGATCTTGTCCAGCATCGCATAATCCACCTCTCCACCGAAGGCGCTTTCAACCGCCGTCAGATAGGCCCTGTGTCCATCGGTCGTGAGTTGCACGCGATGGGCCAAGCGTGATGCCAGATCATCAATGAATTTCCTCGCGTAGATTGCTGTGCGTCCGCCAACGAGGTATGAAGCGATCAGCTTGGTGTCCGCATCGATGGCCGCCCAGGTCCAGACATCACCAAAGCCGAGTTTGCCTTTCATTTCTTCAGGGACATTCTTTTCCTTCGCGTAACAGAAGCTCCAAATTTCATCACACTGAATTTTCTTGCAGGTCAGATTGCGAAGGACGCGATCCTGATATGCGGCGCAAGCTTTGCCGAGATCCACAACCAACTTGAGCACCGTGCCCTTGGCTGCGCCAGTCATGCGGCACGTAGCGCGAATGCTATTGCCCTCGACAAGAGCGGCGATGATCTGGACTCGTTTGGCTTGCGTCAGTTTGTTCATGGCTCCCTCCGTTGTATGGAGGTATTATGCTTGAGCGGTCAAGCATTGTCAAGAGGAATATTTGAGACCTGTCTTGCAAATCCTGATGGGCTAGTGGATAATTAGGGAGTTAGGTCTCATGACAATTGGGGCCCACCAGGGGCCATCCCTCTTGCTTACGAGGCGGAGAAGGGATGGCCCTTTCTGTTATCGCCCTCCGCGTCGGTGAGCGGGATCGCGGGGGCTATCGCTCTTCTCATAAAGATCACCCCTTTCATCTATGCGCTATGACTGCCGTTTCAAAAACTTGATCAATGTCCAGATTGCGCCCTGCTCTTCCTCGCTCATAGTCTCTGGGTCTAACAGTTCAAGCAAGACCTGCGCGGGAGTCTGATCTTGTCGCGATCCTCCTCCATTATCACCAGACATCTCTTCCTCTTCTCCGGTTTCTCCATTATCCTTTTTGGGCCGGCGAACTGTTTTCTTTGAATCACCTGTGCGTACCGTCCTGGCTTTCTCAGTTATGAATTTAGAAAGAGAAATATGCGCATGCTCGGCCGCATGAACAAAGAACGTGACTGCCTTACGAAGAGTGTCTCCTTTAAGTTCAAATTCGGCATCAAAGCGATTCTGAAGCTCACCAAACGAAGCACGTTCCAAATTTAATCCCTCAAGCACAGGCCCATAAGCAGACATCAATCGCTCACGCAATAGGGCCTTGCCCTTCTCCTTGTCTTTTACGATTTCTTCTAGTGGAATGGTGGGCCTATCTTCGGCGTCCAACAGATCTAGAAACCTGAGTGCGGAAACCAGATAGGTGCCACTGCTTCCGCTAAGCCTCCTCCCCCAAAAACTACGATCAATCCTTGTCGGTACACCAACCTCTCGCAGCCAATCAATGAAATTGGACATTATTCG
>DATENE010000017.1:0-5281 GCA_035275205.1 Nitrospiraceae bacterium | reverse complement strand
CCCTTCTGCTGACGGGCGAAGAGCCAATTGAACAACGCCGTTCGGACTCCTCCAATATGGAGAAACCCGGTCGGACTGGGCGCGAACCGCACTCGTACCTGGGTCATTGCATACTCACTGATGTGATACGAAAAGCTCGGTATCTATAACATGCAGGGGAAAACCTTGTACAGAAAACGACGCGCTTCCATCTCGTCGTAGCTTCTGCTATGAGGAAGAAGGAAATCATATGGCCGAATTCATCCAACCTGCGGCGGTACTCTCAGTAATCGATCTTACCCCTCACGTTCGCCAGCTCGTGCTGCTTCCTTCCGTTCAGAACATTGCCTTTCAGCCTGGCCAATGGGTCTCACTTAAGTTGCCGGTCGGCGTAAAACCACCGCTCAATAGGGCGTATTCGATGGCAGCGCCCGGCACGTCGTCAGGCGAGTTGACCTTAATCTTTGATCGCGTACCGGGCGGCGTGGGGTCCAACTATCTCTATACACTCAAGCCCGGTGATACCACACAGCTTTCGGGCCCCTATGGGAATTTCATCCTTCCGGCTCTACTCGATCGAGAATTGATCCTGATCGCCCGTTACACCGGTCTCGTCCCGATTCGCAGCATGTTGAAGCATCTCTATGCGCAGCGACAGACGGCGACCATTCTCCTCATTGCGGTTGCTCCTGCGGAGGAAGAACTGCTCTTTCATCAGGAACTACTCATGCTGGCCGTGACCCATCCAGGGTTTCGCTATCTTCCATTGGTGGCCGCTGGAGGAGAGCAACAGGGTGTCGACCTCACGCTCTCCATGCTCAGACCATTGATTGAGGGAGTGCCGAAAGTGGTTCCGATGCTGTGCGGCACGAAAGACTTTGTCCGACCGCTGCGAACCTATTTTGTGGAGGCAGGATATGACCGAAAAGAAGTGAAAACCGAAACCTACGACTAGTGCCCTTCCCTTACCAGGTTCTTATTGACCGCTGGAATCTCGACAACTATGTCCTTCGTCCCGTTCGGCACACATTGGCAACCAAGCCGTGACTGTAGTGTGGTAATTGGCGCCTCTTCCAACTGATCGAATTCATCATCTGTACCTTCGTTACAACTCTCAAGCCCTTGTTTTACGATAACGTGACAGGTTGAACAGGCACAGACGCCCCCGCATACATGTTCTAGTGCAACCCCGTTGCCCATCGCCACATCCAAAAGGCTCCCTGGAAGCCCCGTTGGACCGTAAGGAATCTTGGCTGGATCGACTTCAACCTTCGTCACTACACCGTCAGGAGCGATAAAGGTGACGGTATAGGCTACTTGGGGAAGCTCGTAATCAGCTTTTTCAATATAGGGATTGGTTCCGCCCATATGCCAGTTCCTTTCTCACCCGAATTCAGCCTTATTTCCCGCTGTTGACAGCTGCGAAACCTGCGTGCTACTCTTAGTCCGACCATATTGATCGGAGATCATTATAGTCTCCGACCGGAGCGATCGGCAATAGCAATGTTGAAGATTTCCAAAAAAGCAGATTACGCCCTTATGGCCCTCCAGCACATTGCTGCTGTTCAGTTCGGCGATGTGACGCCTGGGCGTGTGGTGAATACAAAGGAAATCGCGGAAGAATATAACATCCCCCTTGAGCTGCTGGCCAAAGTGCTTCAGACCCTTGCCAAGAGTGCACTGATCGAGAGCCACAACGGCCCCAAAGGCGGATACGTGCTGGCCCGACGCACGCACCAGATTACGATCGCACAGATTCTCGAAAGCATCGAGGGCCCTCTGGGTATCACCGATTGTTCGCACGAGAAGGATGGAGAGTTCTGCATGCAGCGGGAAAATTGCCATATCCGGACACCCCTCTTGAAAGTTCAGGACAGCATCGCCCAATTGCTCAATAACATGACCCTGCAAGACATGATGGGTGGCACACCTCTCATTACAATTCAGTCCCCCACGGCACAAGGAGTTGAACGATGAAATTTCCGATTTTCTTGGACAACCACTCTACAACACCGATGGATCCACGCGTGTTGGATGCCATGCTTCCCTACTTCATCGAGAAGTTTGGAAACGCGGCCAGCCGCAATCACGCCTTCGGATGGGCGGCGGAAGAGGCGGTTGAACAGGCCAGGAAGCAGATTGCGAAACTGATCAAGGCTGATCCGAAAGAGATCGTCTTCACGAGCGGCGCCACTGAATCGGACAATCTTGCGATCAAGGGCGTCTTGGAAATGTATAAAGAGAAGGGCGATCACATTATTACGTCGTCCACCGAGCATCGCGCTGTGCTCGACACTGTCAAGGCCTTGGAGGGAAAGGGCAAAGCGACAGCCACCTATCTTTCCGTCGATAAATTCGGGATGGTGAATCCTGAAGATGTGCGGAAAGCCATTACAGAAAAGACGATCCTCATCTCCGTCATGCTGGCGAACAATGAAATCGGCACGATTAACCCCGTCAAGGAGATCGGCAAGATCGCCAAGGAGAAGGGCATCCTCTTTCACTGCGATGCGACGCAAGGCGTCGGCAAGATCCCGGTCGATGTGCAGGATATGGGTATCGATTTGATGTCGTTCTCAGCCCACAAGATGTACGGACCCAAAGGGATCGGGGCGCTCTATGTGAGAAAAAAGAATCCTCGGGTCCGCATCGCGGCGCAAATGGATGGCGGCGGGCACGAACGCGGCATGCGCTCCGGAACGCTAGCGGTGCCCTTAATCGTGGGATTCGGCAAGGCCTGCGAGCTCTGCGAGCAGGAGATGGCCAAAGAATCCATACGGTTGATTGCAATGCGCGACCGGTTGGAGTCCAGTATCATGAAGGCCCTCGAAGAAAGCTATTTGAACGGCCATCCGACCAACCGGCTCCCCGGTAATCTCAATATCTCCTTTGCTTATGTAGAAGGCGAGTCGTTGCTGATGGGAATGAAGGATATTGCCCTCTCCTCCGGTTCGGCCTGCACCTCAGCCACATTGGAACCCTCGTACGTGCTCCGCGCATTGGGGGTCGGAACGGAGTTGGCACATTCCTCGATTCGCTTTGGTCTGGGGCGTTTCAACACGGACGATGAGATTGACTACACGATTAAGAAGGTTATTGAGATCGTTACAAAATTACGTGAAATGTCCCCGCTATACGAGATGGCAAAAGAAGGCGTCGATTTGAAATCAGTTCAATGGGCTGCCCACTGATTCGGGTAGCAAGAGGAGGATGAACCATGGCCTACAGTGACAAAGTCGTCGATCATTTCAATAACCCCCGCAACATGGGGAGCTTCAAGAAGGACGAGGAAGGGGTCGGCACCGGCATGGTCGGAGCCCCGGAGTGCGGCGATGTCATGAAGCTTCAGATCAAGGTACAGAATGATACGATCGTGGACGCGAAGTTCAAAACCTTCGGCTGCGGCTCCGCCATCGCCAGCTCAAGCCTCGCCACCGAATGGTTGAAGGGCAAGACGATCGAGGAAGCTCAAAAGATCAAGAACACCGACATCGTGCAGGAGTTGAACCTGCCGCCCGTGAAGATCCATTGCTCCGTGCTCGCCGAGGATGCGATCAAGGCCGCCCTCGCGGACTACCAGAAGAAGACCGATGGAGCACTGACCGACGCGAAGTAACGTGAACAAAGGGAGTGCACTATGGACACGACGAACGCAGAGGTTCAAGCTCCGGTGGTCACGCTCAGCGAGGCGGCACTGAAAGAAGTCAAACGCCTCATCAACGTGCAGGGCCTCACCGAAGGGGGACTCCGCCTCGGTGTGAAGGGCGGCGGCTGTTCAGGCCTCAGCTACACAATCAACTTCGACGAAAAGATCGGCCAGCACGACCAGGTCCATGACTTCGACGGTGTGAAAGTCATTGTCGACGCCAAGAGCGCGATTTATCTTCAAGGCACACAGTTGGACTTCCAAAAAGACCTGATGGGCGGAAACTTCAAATTCGTCAATCCGAACGCCGACAAGACCTGTGGCTGCGGAGAGTCCTTCTCGGCGTAACGATTGTCAGCAAAGCATCGCAACCGTCCACGGGCATGGCAGGCTGCCATGCCCGTCTTGTCAGAAGAGGCAGCGGGATGGACCATCAGCACATCCATAACTCAAGTCCTCGTGAGCTGCAGATGGCGCGCAGCATGTGCTGGCACTGCCAATCTGAAGTGTCCGGTGAATACTTCTGTGACCGATGCGTCAAGGTCCAGCCGGTTTCGAAAGAACTCGACTACTTCACCTGCCTGGGCCTCCCTCGCCGCCTCACGATCGACCAGCGCCAGCTGGAAAGCAAATTCTATGAACTGAGCCGCGCATTCCATCCTGACTTCTATCAGAATAAGAGCGCTGACGAACAGACCATCAGCCTCGGCAATTCCGCCCTGCTGAATACCGCGTACCGGACGCTCCGTGACCCGATCGAACGGGCGGAATATCTGCTTGATCTGGAGGCCGGGGCGGTGAAAGAAATTCGGAATTCTCCTCCCGCCGACCTCTTTGAAGAAATTCTTGAGCTGCAAGATACATTGAGCGAGTACCGAGCCGCCGACCGCGCATCAGCAACCGAGTCGGCGCTCCGCGCGAAGCTCCAATCGGAACGGAGTACGCTCGAACAGCGGCAACGGGACATGGAGGCCGCTCTACAGCAACTCTTTGTTCAGTGGGATGCACTTCAAGATCGCGGGGAAGCCACCGAACAGGCACGGGTCGAGCGCAGTCGAATACTGAAGCAGATGCGAGAAAATCTCTCCAACCGCACCTACGTCAAGAACATCGTGAGCGATCTCGTCTCAACCATCGGATAATCACCACCATGGCTCGTATCGTCGGCATTGATCTCGGCACAACGAATTCGCTCGTGGCCTACATGGCGGACGGGCGTCCGCGTGTCATCCCGGGTCGGAACGAACGGACAATGGTTCCCTCTGTCGTCGCGATGACCGACAACGGGCTGATCGTCGGCGATCCGGCGAAAGAACACTTGACGCGCAGCCCTGAACGAACCGTTTATTCCGTGAAGCGATTCATGGGGAAAAGCCTTGAGGACGTTAAGGACGAGCTGGCCTACTTCCCCTACCACTTGACGGAACAGGGCGGGGTGATCCGGATCAAGCTCGGCGAGAAAACCTATTCGCCTCCACAGATATCGGCCATGATCCTGAAGGAACTGAAGCAACGGGCCGAGGCGCATCTCGGCGAGAGCATTACCAAAGCTGTCATTACCGTTCCTGCCTATTTCAACGATAGCCAGCGGCAAGCCACGAAAGATGCGGGCATGATCGCAGGGCTCGACGTGTTGAGAATTATCAATGAACCGAC
>DATENE010000016.1:0-5290 GCA_035275205.1 Nitrospiraceae bacterium | reverse complement strand
CGTGTCATACCACCCCAACCCACCGGGCTCGGGAGTGCCCAGCGCAGGGACCAGCGAGGCATCAAGCCCGTCACAATCGAACGTCAGATAGACCGGCCCTCGACAGGCCTTCACTATCTCGGGAACCCAGCGGGATGCCTTGCCTTCGTAGGGACCTGACGGGTCAAGAATCTCTGCGGCAAAAAACGTGGCGATCCGATCGGTGCTCCGAATGCGATCGATTTCCTCAGGAGAAATGGAACGAATGCCGACTTGGACTAACGGCAATCCGTCATCGACCACACGAGCCATCACGCTGGCATGGCTATAGGGGTTTCCTTGGTACGCCTTCCGCAAGTCGCCATGCGCATCGATTTGCACCACGCACAAATCAGGATAGCGACGGGCATGGGCTCGGATGGCCCCAAGTGCTCCGGTATGTTCGCCGGTCAAGGTGACGACGAACCGACCGGTACCGACATGGGGAGTGACGAAGGCGTCGATGGCATCCACTGCCTGCCGATCAACCTTCCCATCAAGATCGAGGGAGCGAATGGTGGCAACCCCGCCCCACTCTCGATAGGGCTCACACCGGAGGGTTTCGTCGTATAGCTCGACTTGTTGAGACGCCTCGATGATGGCTGACGGACCACGGTCGGAGCCCAGCACATAGCTTGAGGTATGTTCGTAGGGCGCAGGCAGGACATAGACGCCCGCCTGGTCGGGATGGCACCAAGGCTCGTCAAGCCCGAGGAAGTTCTGGTTTATACCTTCCCATCCGGCGGGAAGCGTCATGAGTGTATGCTCTTGCGGCAGGACTACCGACGCCGCTTCGGCAAATTCTCTGGTGGAATAAATACGGCCAGTGCGATCACCGTCGTCCAGCGATTGGGCTTTCCGACAGCAGACTGGGTGATGTTTTGAGTTCGAACGATTTTGCCGCCCATTTTGAAGACTTGTTCCCGTTCTTTCCACGCGATATTCGGGTCGAACTCCACTCCGAGTGTTGTGGCCAACATCTGTGCTGCCAGATCTTCCGTATACTCACCCGTCTCTTCATCGGTTTCACCATGCGCATGGTGTTCGGACAGATATCCGTAGGTACGACGATCAGTCGGGCACGCCACCCCAATCGAGGCGGAAACTAGACGATTCCGCTCATTCGTTTCCGATCTCGCCATCACACAGAACGTGATTTCACCGGGGTTCAATAATTTTTCGCCGCGGGCACGAGGGATAATCTTGCAATTTGGTGGGAAAATCGACGACACCGTGACGAGATTGCAATAGGCAACGCCAGCACTGCGCAAGGCTTGCTCGAAGGAGGCCAGTTTTTCTTTGTGGACTCCGACGCCTCGTGTCAGAAACAACTGCGTAGGTACCATCGTTTCTTCTCCTTAATTTGTTCGACCAATCGGGTGACGGGCGCTACGTGAGCTGACATGCACCCCCATAGTAAATCTCACACAGGCACAGGGTCGCTGTTGTACCAAGATTGGCGCAGCTTCGCAATATCCTGCGAAAAATTTTTTCTCCAGCATGCTTTTGAAACGCTTCAAGGGAAACTATCCCGGCAGGATAGCTATTCATGACTGATGGAAAAGGCAAGACACTCGGAATCAAGGTTTGCGCGTCGCACGCCACGATGTGTGGCGCGCGCCTATTTGTCGGTATCCTACTAGGTCCCGGCAGGCGGTTTGAGATTCAACACCAGCATGCGAGGCTCGGTCATATCCTCAATTGCCGCCCGAACCCCTTCACGACCAACTCCGGAATCCTTCACGCCGCCATACGGCATATGGTCGGCGCGAAATGTCGGAATCTCGTTTGCCAGTACGGCCCCAACTTCAAGGTGCTTGAACGCATGAAAAATCTTATTCACATCCTGAGTGAACACTCCGGCTTGGAGCCCGTAGTCGGACTGGTTGAGCGCCGTGATCGCTTCGCTGAAGTGCCGATACGGAATCACCGTCACCACCGGTCCAAACACCTCCAGGCAAGAAATTTTCATCGTTGGCGTGACGTGCGAGAGCACAGTCGCCTCCATCACCGAGCCCATGCGTTTGCCTCCCAGAAGCACACGCGCCCCTTGCGACACCGCTTCCTCGACCCACGTCTCCACACGATGGGCCGCGAACTGATCGATCAACGGCCCGACTACCGTCGAATCGTCGCTCGGGTCACCGGCCTTCAGACGCGCGACTTGCAACAGAAGCTTCGTGGTGAAGAGGTCTACGATGGAATGATGGACAAAGATTCGCTGAACAGAGATGCAGGTCTGACCGGCATATCCAAACCCGCCGACTGCGCAACGCTGTGCGGCAAATTCCAGGTCGGCATCGGGCTCCACGATGACGCCCGCGTTCCCGCCGAGTTCCAACACGACCTTCTTCTTCCCGCACTTGGCCTTCAACATCCATCCTACGGCGGCACTACCGGTAAAGCTCAGAAGTTTGAATCGCGGATCGACGACAAGCTGTTCCGCCACCGTATTGTCGCAAGGCAGAATGTTGAGTGCGCCGGGAGGAAGCCCAGCCTCCAGAGCCACTTCGCCCAAGAGCAACGCGGTTAGGGGTGTCTGTGGCGCCGGCTTGATGAGGATGGAATTACCGGCGGCCAGCGCCGGCGCGACTTTGTGGGCCACAAGATTCAGGGGAAAGTTGAAGGGGGTAATTCCAAGCACTGGACCGATCGGAACCCGACGGAGAATGCCGAGATGGGAATCCGTCCCTGGCGTCCAGTCGAGAGGGATCACCTCGCCCGGAATGCGCTTCGCCTCTTCAGCCGCCACAGTAAATGTCTGAACGGCCCGACTGGCTTCCCGCTTCGCGTCGGCGATCGGCTTGCCGGATTCAGCCATTATCAGGCGGGCAAATTCCTCCCGACGGTCATAGAGTCCACCTGCGATCTTTTGCAACACATGATAGCGGGCGTGGGATGGCAACGCGCCCATTGCGGCAGCGGCATCAACCGTCGATTGGATCGCCGCTTCGGCGTCGGCGGAACTTGCGTTCGATACCTCGGCGAGTAGCCGCCCTGTAAACGGATTGTTCACAGGCACAACGGTTTCTCCGTGCCGCCATAGACCTCCAATTAAGAATGGACGTGGTCCCTGCACGAGAGACGCCCCGCGGGTGGTGAAGACTCAGTCGGCGGAATGAATCGATGCCGCAGAAGCCGGCTCAAGATTAGCAGCCTGCTGGGCGATACCGGCTTTGGCAACTAAATCCTCTGTGCCCCAGTCACGGATCGCCTCAAGCGTGAAGGCCTCGTAGGTCGAGACGCCGTGGCACGACGGACAATCAGGCATCGGTACCTTACGATAAAAGACTTCTGACAAGCACGACATGCACATCCAATAGGAAGGTTCCCCGTCGCGTTGCGGAACAGACCAAAACGATTGTGTTGCAGACATAGGTCATCCTTAGTGAATAATGAATGGACTGTTCTGTGCCACCGCCGTCGACCCGTGAGGCTCGGTGGATTCTCCCTGGGAGCGTGGGGCAGCGGCCAACATGCGATCAATCTCCTCGGCAAACTTGTTGAACGGGAATGCGCCGGGAATCGCGATCGCCGGCTCTTTCTCGGTGGGTCCACCAGCTGTTCGCATCAGAACAAAACCGGGAGTGCCATGAAAACCCCACCGATTCGCCTCTTGGCGATCCTGAAAAATGGATTCGAGATAGTGCCGGTCGTCGAAACACTTATCAAATGCCGTCTGATCCAAGCCGATCACCTTCGCGTAACCCTTGAAGGCTCCCGAGTCCAAGCGGCCACGTTCGCTGAAGAGCCGATCGTGCATCGGCCAATATCGACCCTGGGCTCCGGCACAGCGCGCCGCCACGGCGGCATCAACGCCGACTCCATCGTCTGATCGAGGATAGTCGCGATAGACAAAACGCACTTTGCCCGTATCGATATATTTGGCCTGCAAGCGAGGCCAAGTCTCCTGAAAGAACTTCGCACAATATCCACAGGTGAAGTCAGAATACTCAATCAACGTGATCGGCGCGTCCGCCTGCCCTCTCATACGTCCATCGTCCGTAATTGACCCAGCGCCGGCCTGAGTGATCTGGACGAGTAACAGCAGTCCCGCCGCAGCACCTGTGTGAAAGAGGCGCGAGCCCATCATGTGCGGGGAGTGCCCTTTGCTTTTATTCGCTCCAGCAATCCGACCATGAGGAGAGGCCAGACAGTCGTGGCGTCACTCAACACTTCGGCAAAGCGCCCACCTGCTTCCGGCGGAACGAACTTTCCCCAGGAAAGGCCTTCTTGATACGTACAGCCGCTCAACCCACCCAAATGGTCCGGTTCCGGACAGATCCGAACCCCGTATTGGAATCGAGGCGGCTCTACATGGAGGCCAAGCCGCGTGTTGCTGATCTCAATGTAGGGGCCGACTTGTTGTGCCCAATTACGAGGCACCCCTCCCCCGATCGTAAAGATCCCGCGCCGCTTGGCAGAAATGACATGGCTCGCGTAGCTGTTGAGATCGAGATAGGGATTGAACGATGGATAAGAGCGAAGAATCGTACGCAGCACATCAAGGTCACTTCCCCCCTGTAACTGCGCATGGACCTGACTGAGATCTCGACTCATAGCCCAGGTTCCAATATCTAATCCCATCTCGGAATCGGTAAAGGCGGGAATAAAGACCGGGACTTTTTTTAGATAGGCACTTTTGAGAATACCTGTTCCGTCATATTCCTCTGCGAGCGTCCGCCCCAGCTCACGAGTGAGGATCTCGGAGGAAAGGGGCTGGTCCTGATCTATCCGCTTCATCGTTCGGGCAACGACTTGTTCTACGTAGTTGAGATTGGACTCCATCTCCAGTGTATCGTAGACCCGGTTATAGCCCTTCGCAAACAACTCTTGGTCGGACATGGATGAATGGTGTCGATAGTGTGTTTTACCAACCGACTCACTCAATCCATGAGCGATCAATGCTCCGGTCGAGACGACACATTGCACCATCCCATGATCGATCATCGCGCTGATGATCTTGCCCATCTTCGCAATAGTCATCGCCCCTGACAGCGTCAACACAACGGAGCAGTCAGGGTCTTCGATCATTGTCCACAGCACTTCGTAGGCCTCCCCCAGTCTGCGGCCTCCAAAGGCGGTCTTGCGCATTGCGGTCAGCAGGCCGTCGAAGGACCCGATCTGTTCTGGGTCGAGAGGCTCGAGCGCTTCGAGGCCGTCTTTCGCCCCGTCGTGGAATTCGCGTGCGCCCATGGAAAGTCTACCTACCATAAAAGGTGAACGGACAAGCGGCGCATTCTTTATACACAACCGACAATAGAGGCGTCAA
>DATENE010000015.1:0-16423 GCA_035275205.1 Nitrospiraceae bacterium | reverse complement strand
TTGAAGGTATCCAGGGGGAATGGGGCGCCGGCGATTCGATCGCCGCAGAAGAAGAACTCCCACCGCCGCCTGCAAACGTGGCTGCAAAATCTGGGAATGGCCGGATCACCATTACCTGGGATCCCGTTCCTGAGGCTATGTACTACAACCTCTATTTCCAAACCACCAAAGGGGTGATGATCAAGTTTTCCGAACTCACGCGTCCGATTGCCGGCGCCGACGATTTTAAAGCCGTCATTGGGGTGAAAAAAGATAAAGCCACCTGTTTGGAAGGCAGCCAGAGCCCATTTGTCCATGACGATTTGGCCAACGGAAGCTGCTACCACTACGTCGTGACTGTCGTGACGCAGAAGGGGGAGAGTCTCGAGTCTCAGGAGGTCATGGCGATTCCTTCGCCCTATCTCTTGGCTATGAGTATCGGCCGGGAAGGTGTAGATGATGGAGAGTTCAGCTCGCCCACGGGGATCGCCCTCGACAAGGACGGCAACATCTACGTGGCCGACACCGATAACCATTCGATTCAGAAGCTCGACAAGGCCGGGAAGTTTGTTGCGAGATGGGGTGGCGAACCTTCTTCGCAAGAAGGGAGTTTCTACTATCCCCGTGGTTTGGCAGTCGGACCGAATGACGTGCTGTATATCGCAGACAGCGGCAATAATCGCATGCAGAAATTCGACCTCGACGGCAATGTCATGCAGGCCTGGGGCAAGTTCGGATTTGCATGGCGAGGAGCCGATCTGGGCCGGTTCGATGTGCCCTGGGGGCTCGCGACGGATGCCGAAGGGAATCTGTATGTATCCGACACGAGCAACGCGCGCATTCAGAAGTTCACCTCTGATGGGACGCCGTTACTCAAGTGGGGCCGCGACGGAAGTTTCGACGGTGCCTTCTTTTTTCCTCGAGGCGTGGCCGTCGATTTTGTCGGCAATATCTTTGTCGCCGATGAAAGCAACAATCGCATTCAGAAGTTCGATGCCCGTGGGAGCTTCCTTGCCAAGTGGGGGCGAGAGGGGGCTGGCCCCGGCCAATTCAAGTCTCCCTGGGGGATTGCCTGCGATGCGCTCGGCAATGTCTATGTCGTCGATACCGGCAACCATCGCGTCCAAAAGTTCGACGGCAACGGGACGTTCCTCTGTGCTTGGGGAAACCGCGGAAAGACAGAAGGGCAGCTGAATTTTCCATACGGGATCGCGGTCGACAAAGAGGGCGCGGTCTATGTGGTCGACAGTGGCAATGGACGTATTCTTAAGTATGTGCCGACGGACGAAGAGCTCAATCGCGGGAAGGACGAGACCTCAACCGCTCAGGCGCCGAGCGAGACTCCGGCCCCTCATAGCGTGGCGGTCAAGGCAGGGGATACAGAAGCCTTTTTGAGTTGGATGGAGGTTCCTGGGGCGCAGTCCTATAATCTGTACTTCAACACTGTCTCCAAGCTCACGAAGCAGACGGCAACGAAAATTGAGGGTGTAACGAATCCGTACACGCACACCGGTCTCTCGAACGATACCCCATACCATTACGCCGTAAGCGCTGCATTCGAGTCCGGCGCCGAAAGCGAGCTGTCGAATGAAGTGATGGCGACGCCGGTGCTCATCGATATCACGGCGCCGCAGAATCCGTATGCCGTGATCAATCATGGCGCGTTCATGACGAACTCTCCGGAAGTCATCGTCACAATCTCCGCGAACGATGTCGATACGGGAGTCTCGGCCTATTTCATTTCCGAAGCGCCGATGACTCCTATGGCGGGGACGCCGGGATGGGTGGAGGTGACGCCGGCCACCAAGTTCGGCGCGACCATCCCGTTTATTCTGTCGCTTGGAGATGGGCAGAAGTCGATCTATGTCTGGTTTAAAGATGTGGGTGGGAACGTGTCCACCCCAGCGAGTACGACCATTCTGGTCAACACGTCGGGGTATCTCTGCGTATCAGAATGGGGCCGTACGGGTCGCGGCGCATCCTTGCTGCATGGGGGCGAGTTTATGGCCCCGATCTATGGTCTCTGCGTCGATCAGCAAGGATCACTGTTCGTGGTCGATAACGGCAACAATCGGGTTCAAAAGTTCGACAATGCCGGCAACTTCATCATCCTTTGGGGAAACTTCGGTTCGGCGAATTCCAATTTCCATAACCCTACTGGGATTGCATGCGACGGCAAAGGCGACGTCTGGGTGGTCGATACGAACAATCACCGTGTCCAGAAATTCGATGGAAAGCTCGGCGGCTATCTTATGAAGTTCGGGTCGCGTGGAAACGGTGAAGGGCAATTCAACTCACCCTGGGGCATCGCAGTCGATCGAGTGCGTGGATACGTCTATGTGGTCGACAGTGCCAACTTCCGCGTGCAGAAGTTCGACATGAACGGCGAGTTCATCATGTCCTGGGGCAGCTTCGGAAACGGAGACGGCCAGTTCTACTTCCCTCGTGGCGTCGCTGTGGATCAGACAGATGGGTTTGTGTACGTCGTCGACATGGGTAATCACCGGATTCAGAAGTTCGATACCAGCACCAACGTGCTCCCGCAGTTGCTGGCCAAGTGGGGCGGCAGCGCCGAGCCCGGTCACGCCAGCAGCCCGCTCGCGCAGGAGGCAGGTCAGTTGCGGTCTCCCTGGGGCATTACGGTCGACGGGGCGGGCGATGTCTATGTCACGGATACCGGCAATCACCGAGTCGAGAAGTTCGATAAAGAAGGCAATTTCATCACCCAATGGGGCGGGTTCGGGAACGGCAAAGGGCAATTCAATTTCCCTTACGGGATCGCAGTCGATGTGAAGGGCAGTGTGTTCATTGTCGATAGCGGGAACACCAGAGTTGAACAGTTCATGCCGGCGGATGAGGGAAGCGAACGGCTTCAGGAAGATGCCGAGACTGTGGCAGAGATCGAGAATGCGCAAGGGACATCAAAGGCATAAACGGCCACGAGAGTTTGGTGGGGGAAGACATGCTTGATAAAGAACCACGCTTAGGACTGACCTACGATGACGTCGTGCTGGTTCCGGCCAAGTCTCAGATCTTGCCGAGTGAAGTCGATATGCGTACGAGGCTGACTCGTCACACCAAGATCAACATCCCCATCATCAGTTCGGCCATGGATACGGTCACCGAGTCCCGCTTGGCCATCGCCATCGCCCGCGAAGGCGGTCTTGGAATTATTCACCGCGTGTTGTCGCCGGTCGATCAAGCGACAGAAGTGGACCGGGTGAAGAAATCCGAAAGCGGCATGATTCTCGACCCGATCACGATCTCGCCCGATCAAACGATTCGCGATGCCCATGCGTTGATGGCAAAATACAGAATTTCCGGAATCCCCGTCACCAAAGACAAGAAGTTGGTCGGTATTCTCACGAATCGCGATCTGCGGTTCGAAACCAGGATGGACTTGAAGGTCTCGCAGATCATGAAGCGGGACAAGTTGATCACGGCGCCAGAAGGAACGAGTCTGGAAAAGGCTCGCGAGGTATTGCACGAGCATCGGATCGAGAAACTGCCGGTTGTCAACAAGCAGGGGGAGCTTAAAGGTCTGATTACGATCAAGGATATCGAGAAACGCATCATGTATCCCAACGCGTGCAAGGATGGACATGGGCGGCTCTGCGTGGGCGCCGCAGTCGGTGTGGGGCCGGAGACGGAAGAACGAGTCGCTCGGCTCAAGAAGGCCGGGGTGGATGTCGTGGTGGTCGATACGGCTCACGGACATTCTCAAGCGGTGCTGGATACGGTCAAGATGATCAAGAAACGTTATCCGGATCTTGAGCTGATAGCCGGGAACATCGGTACCTCCGAGGCGGCGAAGGATCTCCTCAAAGCCGGTGTTGATGCCGTGAAGGTGGGGGTAGGGCCTGGCTCCATTTGTACGACCCGAATCGTGTCAGGCGCCGGGCTGCCGCAGCTGACAGCGATTGCCGATTGTGCAAAAACCCTCGCGGGCAGCGGAGTCCCGATTATTGCAGACGGAGGGATCAAGTATTCAGGCGATATTACAAAGGCTCTGGCCGCAGGCGCCTCCTCAGTCATGTTGGGCGGACTCTTGGCAGGCACAGAAGAATCGCCCGGGGAAACCGAACTCTATCAAGCCAGGACCTATAAGGTGTACCGCGGCATGGGCTCGATCGGCGCAATGGAGCGCGGTGGCGGAGATCGATACGGGCAAGGCGGGCGTCCGGTGCAGAAGCTGGTTCCGGAGGGCATTGAGGGTCGCGTGCCGTACAAGGGAAAACTCTCGGCCGTTATCTATCAATTGATCGGCGGCGTGAAGTCCGGCATGGGCTATTGTGGATGCAGAACGATCTCGGACCTACAACAGAAGGCCACGTTTATCCGGCAAACAGTCGCCGGCCTCCGTGAAAGCCACGTGCACGATGTGATCATCACAAAAGAAGCGCCGAATTATCGGATGGATTGGGAGTGATCGAAGGCTATCAGCTCTCAGCCGTCAGCTTTCAGCAAGACGTAATTCATTCCCCCCTCGGCTCAGATCTTGTCACAAGCATGTGTGGGGTTATCCTAATCTGATCGGTTGCTGATGGCTGAATGCTGACAGCTGAAGGCTCACTCCATGGAACTCTGGCACAATAGAATTCTGGTCCTCGATTTTGGGTCGCAATACACCCAGCTGATTGCGCGCCGCATTCGCGAAGCCCAAGTCTACTCGCAAATTCTTCCCTGCACCGTTCCCTTAGCGACGATTCTCGCCTATCGTCCGCAAGGCATCGTGCTGTCGGGCGGTCCTTCCAGCGTGTATGAGAAGAAGGCTCCGACGGTTCCCAAGGAACTCTTCGACCTAGGCATTCCCATTCTCGGTATTTGTTACGGCATGCAGCTCGTGACGCATCTCTCGGGCGGGGAGGTCGCCAAATCCAAGCACCGGGAATACGGCCGGGCGGATCTCACGATCGACGACCGCAGCAATCTGTTCAAGGGGATCGGCACAGAGGGATCGACCGTCGTCTGGATGTCGCACGGAGACCGTATAGAACGGATGCCACCGGGCTTTCGGTCGATCGCGCACACAGCCAATTCGCCGATTGCCGCCATGAAACGCGACGATCACAAGCGGCGGATCTATTGCCTCCAGTTTCATCCGGAAGTCGTTCATACACAGGAAGGGACGACGCTGCTTCGTAATTTCGTCTACGACATCTGCGGTTGTAAACCGACTTGGACGATGTTGTCGTATGTGGATACAGCGGTGCGGCAGATTCGCGAGCAAGTCGGCAAGGAGCGAGTGATTTGCGCCTTGAGCGGCGGGGTAGACTCGTCGGTGGCGGCGGCCCTCACGCATCGGGCCATCGGTGAGCAGTTGACCTGCATCTTCGTCGACAACGGGCTGCTTCGGAGTGGGGAGAAAGAACAAGTCAAACAGACGTTCGCCCAACAACTTCATCTGAATCTGCGGCTCATCGATGCATCCGATTCGTTCCTTGCCAAGCTCAAAGGAGTGATCGATCCCGAGCGTAAGAGAAAAATTATCGGGAAGCAGTTCATCGAACAATTCGAGGCCGAAGCCAAGAAGAAATCGGGGAATGCGAAATTTCTGGTCCAGGGCACGCTGTATCCCGATGTCATTGAGAGTGTGAGTTTCAAGGGCCCGTCGGCCACGATCAAGACGCATCACAATGTGGGCGGTCTGCCGGCGCGGATGAAGTTGAAATTGATCGAACCGTTGCGCGAGCTCTTTAAAGACGAAGTCCGTGTATTGGGGAAGGAGCTGGGCCTGCCGGACGAAATTGTTTGGCGGCAGCCCTTCCCTGGGCCTGGCCTTGCCATCCGGGTGTTGGGAGCGGTGACCAAAGAACGGCTCACCATCTTGCGGGCGGCCGAGTCCATTCTCGATCAGGAGATTCGCGCCGCCGGTTTGTATCGGGAGATTTGGCAATCGCTTGCCGTGCTGTTACCGATCAGGACTGTGGGCGTCATGGGTGATCAGCGGACCTATGAACACGTCATTGCGCTCCGCGCCGTTACGAGTTTGGATGGGATGACGGCCGATTGGGCAAAGATTCCGAACGACGTGCTGGGCAAGATGTCGAACCGGATCATCAACGAAGTAAAGGGCGTGAATCGAGTCGTCTACGATATCAGCTCGAAGCCACCGGCCACTATAGAATGGGAATAAACCGTTAGACGTGAAACGTTAAAGGTGAGATCAAGACAATCGTTTCACCTTTCACGTTTTACTTTTCACACACTATGGAAGTGAGATTGCAGAAAGTCATTGCGGGAACCGGATTGGCTTCTCGCCGAAAGGCCGAGGAGTGGATCGCGGCTGGGCGCGTGACGGTGAACGGCAAGGTGGTGACGGAGCTCGGTACCAAAGTCGATCCGGATCGCGTGCACATCAAGGTGGATGGCAAACACATCAGTTCCACTCAGCCCTACGTCTATCTCTTGCTGAACAAACCGAAGAATGTGATGTCGACGTTGGACGATCCGGGAGGCAGGCCGACGGTGAAGGACTTCCTCCGTGGGATTTCGGTTCGGGTGTTTCCTGTCGGTCGGTTAGACTTCGACAGCGAAGGGTTGATGCTCCTGACCAATCATGGCGATTTGGCCCAGACCCTGCTTCATCCCCGGTACCATGTCCCGAAGACCTATCTCATCAAGGTCAAGCAGGTGGTGACAGACGACCATATCCGGCAGTTAGAGCAGGGCGTGCAACTGGAAGACGGCATGACCGGTCCGGCTATTGTGAAGAAGGTGAAGAAGGCCAAGCTGAACTCGTGGCTCGAAATAACGATCCGCGAAGGGCGTCAGCATCAAGTGAAGCGGATGATGGAGTTCGTCGGCCATCCGGTTTTGAAACTGACGCGGATTAAGATGGGCCCCCTCTCGTTGGGAGATCTTGGGTCAGGCGAATTTAGGTACCTGACCGATCGTGAAGCGAACGCGTTGCGCGAACTGGCGGAACAGAAGTTGGCTACAGCGGAGGACGCCGGGCAGCAGGTTCTCAGGCCAAAGAGGCCGGTCAGTCGGTCCGGATGGGCCCGGGCCAAGAAAGTGAAGGTGGTATGAAGGTCAGAACTCATCGGTGCGGGGAACTCACGAAAGCCGCAGTCGGGCAGACCGTCGTGTTGAACGGCTGGGTTCAGAAGCGGCGCGACCACGGTATGGTCATGTTCATCGATCTGCGCGATCGAACAGGGATCACGCAAGTGGTGTTTAACGCCGAGCGCAATGCAGCGGTGCATCAAGCCTCTCACGCGTTGAGGAGCGAGTGTGTCGTGTCGGTGACCGGCCAAGTGATGGCCCGTCCCGAAGAGTCGAAGAATCCCAACCTGCCTACGGGCGAGATCGAAGTGTTTGTAGACGCCGTGGAGATTCTGAACGAGTCGAAAACACCACCGTTCGTGATCGAAGACGATGCCGAAGTCACGGAGTCGATCCGGCTGAAGTACCGCTATCTGGACCTTCGGCGTCCAAAAATGCAGCGGCTTCTGAGCCTCCGGCACGACATTATGCAGGCCGTCCGTGGATTTCTGAATTCGAAACGCTTTCTTGAAGTGGAAACGCCGATTTTGACCAAGAGCACTCCGGAGGGCGCGCGGGACTATTTGGTGCCGAGCCGCGTGAACCCAGGTCAATTTTTTGCGCTGCCGCAGTCGCCGCAGCTCTTCAAGCAGGTGCTGATGGTCAGCGGGGTTGATCGCTACTATCAAATTGCGCGCTGCTTCCGCGACGAAGATCTGCGCAATGACCGGCAGCCGGAATTTACACAGATCGACGCAGAGCTGTCCTTTGTAGACCGCGAACAAGTCATGAGCGTGATGGAGCAGTTGATTGTCACGGTGTTTCGCGACGCGGGCGGCGTCCAGTTACCGGCTCCATTTCCTCGGATGACCTATGCCGAAGCCGTGGGCCGTTATGGGTCCGACAAACCGGATCTGCGCTTCGACATGCCGCTGCATGACGTCACCGCATTTGCGGCCGCCAGCGAGTTCAAGGTATTCAAGGAGGCGGCGACCAAGGGTGGGATCGTGAAGGCCTTGATCGTCAAAGGCGGAGCGGCCACGCCGCGAAGCAGGATCGACGCGCTCGGTGAGACGGCGAAGAGTTTTGGCGCGAAGGGGCTGGCCTGGTTGAAGATCACTCCAGAGGGGCAGTTGGAGTCTGTGATTGCCAAGTTCTTGGATGCCAAGGCGTTCGCAGCGGCCCTTCCCGATGCCAAGCCAGGGGATTTAGTCCTCTTCGGCGCTGACAAGGCCGCTATTGTCCATGATGTGTTGGGCCGCATCAGGCTGTTGCTGGGTGAAGAACTGAAGCTGATCGACACCACTGCCTGGAAACCCTTGTGGGTCATCGAGTTTCCCTTGTTGGACTATTCGCCGGAAGAAAAGCGGTATATCTTCATGCACAATCCCTTTGCCGCGCCGATGGACGAGGATGTGGCGTTACTGGACTCGGAGCCGCTCAAAGTTCGGGCGAAGGCCTATGATATGGTGCTGAACGGAAGTGAAATCGGCGGCGGGAGCATCCGGAACCATCGGAGCGACATCCAGTTGCGCATTCTTGACCTGCTGGGCATCAATAAGGAGCAGGCGCAGGCGAAGTTCGGGTTCTTGCTCGATGCGCTGGACTTTGGAGCCCCTCCACATGGCGGTATTGCCTTCGGTCTCGATCGGCTCATTATGTTATTGGGGGCGGCGGACTCAATCCGCGACGTGATCGCGTTCCCCAAAACACAACGGGCTCAATGTCCGCTGACCGATGCGCCGTCTTCTGTCAGCGCCGATCAATTAAAGGAACTGCGCATCAAGCTCGATCTCATCGAGTAGGGAGGAGTCATCCGGCCCATGGCAGGCAATTCGTTCGGTCATATCTTTACCATCACATCATTCGGCGAGAGCCACGGACCTGCGATCGGCTGTGTCGTGGATGGCTGTCCTCCAGGGCTGGCCCTTTCCGTCGAGGATATCCAGCACGATCTCGATCGGCGCAAGCCAGGCACCTCCCGTCATGTGACGCAACGGCAGGAATCCGATTCCGTCGAAATCCTCTCAGGTGTTTTTGAAGGGAAGACTACCGGCACTCCCATCGCGCTGCTCATCCGGAACGAAGATGCCCGTAGCAGGGATTACGGTGATTTGATCGACACCTTTCGGCCCGGCCACGCGGACTATACCTACTGGCAGAAATACGGCATTCGCGACCATCGAGGCGGCGGGCGCGCGTCTGCGAGAGAGACAGCCGTCCGTGTAGCAGCAGCGGCGATTGCAAAGAAATGGCTCAGGGAGAAGTACGGGATCATGATTCGCGGCTATCTGAGTCAGCTCGGCCCGCTTGAAGCGCCGTTTAAGAGTTGGGCTGAGGTCAACAAGAACCCATTCTTCTCTGCAAACTCCGGGGTCGTGCCGAAGCTCGAATCGTTCATGGATGAGCTTCGGAAATCCGGCGATTCAGTGGGAGCGAAGATCACCACGGTGGCTGAGTCTGTGCCGGTTGGGTGGGGCGGGCCTGTCTATGCGAAGCTCGATGCCGATTTGGCCGGCGCCATGATGAGCATCAACGCCGTGAAGGCTGTGGAAATCGGTGCAGGGTTCGGCGCAGTCACGCAGCGTGGGTCCGAACATGGCGATGAACTGACCCCGGAAGGGTTTGTGACGAATCATGCCGGAGGCATTCTCGGTGGAATCTCAACCGGGCAGGATATCGTCGTCACGATTGGAATCAAGCCGACGTCGAGTATCCGTGTGGCCCGCCGATCCATCGATAAGCAGGGCAAGCCGGTGACTGTCGAGACCAACGGGCGTCATGATCCATGCGTCGGTATCAGGGCGACGCCGATTGCCGAAGCCATGATGGCGTTGGTGCTCATGGACCATGCCTTGCTTCACCGGGCACAGAACGCCGACGTGACGACAAAGACGCCGAAGATCCCTGCCTCAGTCAAGAAACCATCTCGTTCTTCCAAATCTTCCAGTCCTGCCATGATCAATCCCGATCCGGATGAAGCCTAGCAGCCCCTTACTCGAGATCGAACGGGTGACGGTCTATCGGGGGGATACCTGTGTCTTCAATGACTTCTCATTGTCCATCCAAGTGGGTGAACACGTTGCCATTCTCGGTCCCAATGGCGCCGGGAAATCTACTTTCTTGAAATTGCTGGCCGGCGAGGTCCACCCGGTCCCGAATGACGTGACGCGCATCCGAATATTTGGCGAAGAACGTTGGAACGTGTGGGATGTTCGTAAACGATTGGGTATGGTGTCGCACGATCTTCAACATCAGTATATGGACCAGGTGACCGGCCTTAAAGTGGTCCTGTCAGGCTTTTATGCCAGTATCGGGATTTATGGACATCAAGATTTCAGTTATGCGCAACTTGCGCGTGCAGACGGTATGTTGGAAGAGATGGGTGCAGGTTCGTTAAAGGATCGACGGTTTGGAGCGATGTCGACGGGCGAGCAGCGGCGATGTTTGTTGGGACGGGCGCTCGTTCATGAGCCGGCAGCGCTCGTGCTTGACGAACCGACGAGTGGGCTTGATCTGACGGCGACGTTTCACTATCTGGATCTCGTCCGGACCCACATACGGAAGGAGAAAACGCTATTGCTGGTGACGCACCATATCCATGAGATTCCGCCGGAAGTAGAGCGTGTCGTGCTCTTGAAGCAAGGCAAGATTCTTCAGGACGGGGACAAACGCGCCGTTCTCACCGACACCAACCTCAGCCAGTTGTTCGACTGTCCCGTATCATTGGCTCAAGCTAATGGGTGGTATCAAGCGCTCCCTGGACACAGCACCCCGCATTGACGGGGCCTCACTATTTTTTCCGAAATCCGAAGAACATTCCGACCGCGCCTGCCCCTGTTGACGGAAGATACCCGGAGAGGATGTGTTTGAGTCCTTGCGCGCCCTGCTGTGCCGCTGCAACGGCATGGCTGATCTGTGCTTCCACTGAGGCCCAATCGAGATCGATCCAGCCGGTCTCTTCCAGTACGGCGATGCCGGCCAGCAATCCGCCCGTGATGAGCGCGGCCACTCTGAGAAATCGTCGGGATGCCCAGCCGAGGAAAAATCCTGCGAGATAGCTGCCAGCGATGCCTGCCACAGCCGGTGATGAGTAATCAGCCACCCATGAGGCGAGGCTTCCGGCCGTGATGAGACCAGCGGCAATGACGGATTTCGCATTCCAGGGCGCATCGGCGAGAAAGGCCGCACAAATGCCTTGCGATGGCAATTCTTGCGATTGTTCGTGATCGTAATCCATGAAGAGGGCTAGGGCTGGTTACTTGCGAAGGTGTCGCAAGCCTTTGGGTCGCCGGTCTCCAAGCCTTTTCTGAGCCAGGTTGCTCGTTGTTCGGAAGAGCCGTGCGTCCAGCTCTCGGGTTGAACATAGCCTTGTCCCATCCTTTGGAGCCTGTCGTCTCCGATGGCGGCAGCGGCTTTCAATCCTGCTTCGAAATCGCCCGGCTCGATGAGATTCCGATCTCGCTTGGCGTGATGGCCCCATACACCGGCGAAGCAGTCAGCCTGAAGTTCCATTCGCACTGATAAGGCATTTCCCTCTCGTTCAGAGGCCTGGCGCTGAAGGCGCCGCACCTTCTCTGCGGTGCCCACCAGATTTTGTACGTGATGACCTACCTCGTGGGCGATGACATAGGCCTGTGCGAATTCACCTGGCGCACCCAACCGCCGCGCCATTTCATTGAAAAATGAGAGATCGAGGTACACCTTGTGATCCATAGGACAGTAAAAAGGACCGACGGCGGACGACGTAGTACCGCAAGCAGAGCGGACTGCTCCTGTGAAGAGTACGAGACGCGGGTCTTCATACCGGGGCCCGAGTAGTTGGTGCCAGGTGGTTTCTGTGTCGGCAAGGACAACCGAAGCGAATTTCCCCAGCTGATCGTCAGGCGATCCGGTCGGTGCAGGGTCGGATGGCGGAGCGAGTTCCGGCATGCTCTGGCCACCACTGAGCATGTTCAGGAGGACCAGGGGATTGATGCCGGTGAAATAGCTGACGACCAGCACCAGTACGACGCCACCTATTCCTAACCCGCCCCCGATCCTGGCCGGTCCCATGCCTCGGCGATCTTCTATGTTGCCGCTTTCTCGTTGCCCTTCCCAGCGCATGGGGACCTTTTGATGAGGTGAAGGTTCGGCTGATCAGGCCGGCTCTTTCTCCATGGCATGGATGAACGTGTCGGCTTCAGCAATGGAGCGATTCATGTCTCGGACCAACCGATCAACCTGAGCATCGACCTTTGCCAGCTCGCCTTTCATGGCGGCCAACGCACGCGTATTGAGGTTGTGTTTCAGATAGAGCGCTTGGATGCATCATAACCGAAGCAGGGGGGAGGGGAAAGACCTGACCGGCGCGGGAGGTGCTCACTTCATATGAGCACCTCCCGAACAGGGTTGGCTATTTCGATGCAGCGGTATTGGTCTCGACTTCGCCGGCAATGTCTTTGAGGTCCTTGGGGTACAGCACGATTTCGATTCGACGGTTAGATGATCGTCCTTCTTCGGTGTCGTTCGAGGCGAGAGGATGAGTATCCGCGTAACCGACGGCAGAAAGATACTGACGGTCCACACCGCCCTGATCGATCAGGAAGCGCACCACGGTGGTGGCTCGCGCCGTCGAGAGCTCCCAATTCGTTTTGTAGCGGTTTTGCAGTTTCGTGCTGATGGGCACATTGTCGGTGTGACCTTCGATCCGGATCTGCTTGTCGGTGATTTTGTTGAGGACATCGGCGACTTGTTTTAGGACAGTCACGCCGGCCGGCTTCACTTGGGCCTGCCCGGAATCGAACAAGACGCGATCCACCATGTTGATGGTCAGGCGGTCTCGTACTTGCTGAATGGTGATGTTGCCTTTTGCGATTTCGTCTTGTAGCGATTTTGATAATTCTTCCTGTGTCTTCGTCAGCCGTTTAATCTCCTCTTCTTTGGCGATTCGTTCCTGTTCGAGCGCCGCAGCCAATCGAGCCTGTTCCTGGCGTAGTTGTTCGCGCTCCTTCGCGATCTTGGCGGAGTTCGCCTCAAGGTCTGAGGCTTGCTTCTGTAGCTTGGCGATTTCTTCCTGCGCAGAGGCGCGTCCGCTTGCGGATTGTTGCTCGAGATCGGTGATTTGGCTGCGCACATTGGTGAGTTCGCTGTTCAGTTGGCCGTTCTGACTCTCCAGGCCGTCCAGACGTGACTGTAACTCGGCTGCTTGCTGTTGGGCGGCTTTTCTCTGGGTAGCTTCTTGGTCCAGATTTTTTTGAAGTCCGGCCACTTGTTTCTTTGCTTCCTCAAGTTCAGCGAGCGTCTTTGTATGAGTTCCCGAACTGACGCACCCCGCCATCGCAACGACGCATAGCATGGCCAATGTGGGGGTTCGGAGTGGCACGACTCGATCAGTCAACGTCCGTCGCATAGTCTCCTCCTTTGAATGATGGCGAACAGCATCTAGTGAAGGGGAGCAAGCTCAATGCCCAATGAATCCAACACGCATGGGACGAGAATGACTTCTTTCAATTGAAAGAATGGGTCGATTGTCGACTTGTGGGCGAGGGAATGCAAGGGGCACTGGAATTACTGTAGGAGTTACCCTACAGCTTCGCAGTATCGTTGCGTGTGAGAGGCTGCCGAACTGACCTGCGCGTCTAACGGTCGGTAGGACTATGGAATAGACTGGGCGCAGCCTAGACTGCGCCCAGAATCAGGCTTTACTTTCCGCCCATGTCCTTTTTCTCGTCTTTCTTCTTATCGTCTTCAGCCTTGCCGCTGGTCATATCCTTTTTCTCCTTCTGCTCGGCGGGGGCTGGTTCGCCAGCGAAAGACACCGCTGTACCGATGCCGAATGTGAGAAACGCTGCGAGTGCGATGAAGCTTGCGTAGCGAGTCATGGAAACCTCCATATGATTTATTGAGTTGATGAAACCGAGCCACCGCACGATGCGATGCTGTCGCTTCAGAAACACTCTTCCTCGTGATGAGAGTGGCGAAGCTACTTCTTTATCCGGATAGAGCAAGCTAGATGCCTTGTGTTTTGATCGGGTAAAATCCGTCAACGCTCAGAGAAAGAAATGGTACGTAGACTCTCCGTTCTCAACAGCTTATGCAGAACGATCGTGGGGCGACGCCCTGTCGGATTCCGAAAAGGGCAGTGAAGTTATGTAGGCGAGAGCCTGCGTGTTTGCATCATGACCTCGGTCCCGTTCCATGACTCAAACAGGTCGTGTGAGGTAGATCATCAAGTCCACGCATGAAAACACTCCTCGCACGATCGCGTTCAATAAACCCTATGGCGTGTTGCCGTGCTTTACTGATGCGGACGGGCGGCCGACCTTGGCGGACTTTATTGATTTGCCGGGGGTCTATGCAGCTGGTCGTCTCGATCTGGATAGCGAAGGCCTTCTGCTCCTCACGTCGGACGGACGCTTGGCGCACTACATCACCGACCCGCAGCATAAGCTGCCGAAGGTGTATCTTTCGCAAGTCGAACGCATCCCGAACGAGGAGGCCATGGAGCAGTTGCGAGGGGGAGTGATGCTGAACGGCAAAAAGACTAAGCCTGCGGAGGTACGTCTCTTACCAGACGACCCGCGGTTGCCCGAACGTGCCGTGCCCATCCGTTTCCGAAAAAACGTGCCGACTGCTTGGCTGGAGATCACCCTGAGGGAGGGACTGAACCGACAGGTCAGGCGAATGACTGCTGCAGTGGGGCACCCAACATTACGACTTGTAAGGGTGGCTATCGGCCCGATTGCATTGGGCGTCCTCCAGTTAGGCAAATGGCGGGATTTGACAAGCCGGGAGATTGAGCAGATCCATTCTGCTATCGCTCGACGATAAACGTGAAACATTCACGAACCTCGTCGCCGGTAGCTCTTCTACTTTATCCTGCTGATGGAAAGGAAGTTCAACTGCGGCAGCTATGTTGAAGGGACTCGACTGAGAACGAAGCCGGCGGTCTTTTCAACCGATCGATTCGACATCAGTAATAATGGTATGCAGTCCGCTTGCCCCCGCCGGCTGCGGGCGCACAATCTCTGCGATCTGTAGCTGCCCCTTCGTGTCCGTGGCGCGCACAACGGTTTGGAACTTGCCGCGTTGAGAGGGTTTCCAGGTGTAGTTCCAGATGACCCAGGAGTAGGGCGACATCGGTGGTTCGATCTCGCATTCGTTCCACGTGCGGCCGGCGTCGAAGCTCAATTCAACTTTGCTGATGCTGTTTGGTCCACCGAAAGCGATACCCCTGAACTTCTGCTCGGCTCCGCGGAGTGTTTGATAATGGCCGGGTGAGTCGATGCGCGAAAAAATCTTGATAGTGCCGTCGTCGGTCCAGCCTTTGCGTTGCCAGTAGCCTTGATAGTCTCCGGGATAGACTTCGATCTCGACAATCCATTTCACGTTCTTGATCCCATACAGTCCTGGTACGAGGAGTCTGATTGGGAAACCATGTTCCTTCGGCAACTTCTCGCCGTTCATCAGAAAGGCGAGCATGACGTCGTCCTGCATGGCCCGCTTGAACGGGATGCTGTCGTCGTAGCCGTCAATGCCGCGGAAGACCACATCGCGCGCGGTTTCTTCATCGGCGCCGGCGTCTTTGAGCAGCTTCTTGAGTGAAATGCCGCGCCACGTCGCATTCCCCATGCTGTCTCCGCCCGGCAACGTGTCGATGCACATGAGTGTCGAGACCTGATCGTAGGAGTCGCGGTTCAGAATATCCCGCCAGCCAAGCGACATCGGATTGCTTACGGCCCCTTTGACATGAAGTTTCCACTGTTCGATATTGAGATCCCGCGACATTGACACGGCGCCGTCGGCGTAATTCACCACATAGAATTTTGCATTCGGTGTGAAGTAGCTCGTGTCGCGCGGGGGCATGGCAAACATGCGTCCGAACACTGACCCCGCCGCGTCGCAGCCGCCGGTCACTCCGGCGAGCGTGCCGAGGCCGAGCGCCTTCAGAATGGTTCTTCTTCGTATAGACAGAGGTGATTCGAACTGTGACATCAGTTTTCATTATACACACAAATGCAACTTGACTCTCATCTGAGGCTTTGTTATCTTTTCACGTGTTTGGAATGGTGTTCGTGCTTCCTGCCTGTTGACCGCGTGCGAGAGTGCGGTGAGGGCATGCGGTTCTAGGGAATACCCGGCCATAGCAATTGGTAAAAGGGTCCCTTGACATGCGTCTGTGCACAGAGTAGAGTGCACGGCTCGCGTGACGAGTTTTCTTGTTCTTTGACAACTGAATAGAGAATGTTGAGCAATGGTGTAAGTGTATTGAAGTGGTGGCCCTTGGTCCAAATTCTAAGAACACCTTTATGAGAGTTTGATCCTGGCTCAGAATGAACGCTGGCGGCGCGCCTAATACATGCAAGTCGAGCGAGAAGACGTAGCAATACGTTTGTAAAGCGGCGAACGGGTGAGGAATACATGGGTAACCTACCCTCGAGTGGGGAATAACTAGCCGAAAGGTTAGCTAATACCG
>DATENE010000014.1:0-5245 GCA_035275205.1 Nitrospiraceae bacterium | reverse complement strand
GCGGCGGGTGCGGGTGAAGGGCGGAAAGACGCGAGACATCCCGTTACCCGATTCGGTCATGCGATTTCTGCACGCGTATGTCGAGCAATATGTCGCGCCGGTGGTGGGAATCCTCATGCCGGAGACGCCGTTGTTTTGGTCCGTGTGGGGTCGCCGGTCCATCGGAACGCATCGTGCGCCGATGACCGGAAAAAACATCTGGAGGCTGTGCAAGGTCTACGGAAGAAGGATCGGCTATCCGATGCTGAAGCCGCATGATCTCCGACATGGCGTCGCGATGGAAGTGCTGGAGCAGCGACACGACCTCGAACAGGTACGTGCACTGCTCGGGCATTCGCGCATCGACACGACGCAGATCTACACGATGATTCGCCCGGCACAATTGAAGCAAGCGGTCTCGTTTTACGAAGAACCGGCGAGGCAGATGCTGGCGGCGTTCCGAAGCGATGACCGTTCCATGTTCGAGGAACATTCGCATGTTCCTCAAACACGGAATCTAAAACCTCAATAACATCAACGTGGTGGTCCCAACGGGATTTGAACCCGTGTTTAAGCCTTGAGAGGGCTCCGTCCTAGGCCAGGCTAGACGATGGGACCAGATATCATTGATAAGGAATGGGCACGGTAGCACAGGGACTTTTCACTTTGCAATTCATAATGAATCCGGGCGACATTCTGATCTCACACCACTGGTTCACTCATGACTTGACAGAGACGGTCGTATGGCCTACCTTGCGCCAGGCACATTCAACCCGAATCTGTTCTGAGAGATTCTTCGGTTGCAGATCTCTTCTTTCCATCAGCAGGCTCATGGTGGAATATGTATAACTCGATCCAAATCAAACCTGTCTCGAACGCAGACACTCCGGAACTAATCGACCTCGAGAAACCCGAACAGGGACTTGAGATACACATCGGCTCGAACGTGTTTCGAAATACGAACGGGGTCCTCAAGCTTCAAGGCAAGGAACAATTGGTGCTGGAAACCCAACTCGATCCACTGATGTTGCTGCTGACGATGGACCTGTACAACGATCAAGGAGTCCGTGTCGGCCATATCCGGCGAAACGCGCTTTCAGCCCATAGCACAGACCGTTTCACCATCAATGTAAAGACCAACAGAGAGCCGGTCCCGGACGACCCTCCTTCAGTCACCGTAGCGGAACGAACATCTGGACACACGGTATTCGAAGCCTGCCTTATACAGAGAAGAAAAATTCGAATAACCGTGGGACATTTCCATACTCATAAAGGCGACTCAGTCACCGTCAGCCCGCATTACTGCCGCATCGGAACTGGCTTCACTCTGTTCGGCCATGTCGCGGAAAGCCGGGGCAGCGCGGCGGCAATCGGATAATCCACCTCCCGCATTATCCTCCAACCTCAATTGGCGGTGTCCGTTCCTCTTTACCGAGAGCCGTACACGGCGTCTCCACACGATGATGTTAGAAAACACATCCTTTTTGACAAGGCATAAGACTCCCGTACAATGGCAGTATGTCGGACGTCGTGAAGCCCAGCGTGCAGGCCTTCTTGGTCTGCGACCAGGTCATTGAGGACAGCGTCACCAAGAAGAAATGCCTCATCGGCCTCTTCACCCACCTGCAGGCAGTCAACTTTCCCTTTCAACATTCACAAATGGGGCTGTATTTCTGTCTCACCGATGCCGAAGGGACGTATCATTTCGACATCGATTTGATATACCTCAACAGCGAACAGCTTGTTTGCCGAGCCACCCTTCCGAATATTGCCATCGGCGACCGCCTTCAAATTTCCGATTTTGGGATCAATATCCCCTCACTGGTCTTCCCTGCTCCTGGACGCTACGAGTTTCGTCTCCTTATGGATGGACATCTTATTGCGCAGAAAGATTTCAGCGTGATGCAGATGCCGACTCACCAAACCGCGTAGTATTAGGTTCCCCCCAACATTCCCCTTCGCTGTATACGCTCTTCTCCCGTATACCACTCTTGTGATAGAACAGCCCGCGACGACCCGGCTCATCATTTCTCGTCTGTAAAGGAGTCATCGTTCCATCGTGTCTGAACCGACTGGCGCTTCAAACTTCATCCGCGACATCGTGGCTGCCGATCGCGCAGCGGGCAAGCATGGCGGCCGAGTTGTTACGCGTTTTCCACCCGAGCCAAACGGCTATCTCCATATCGGTCACGCGAAATCTATCTGTTTGAATTTCGGTATAGCGAACGACACCCCGGGCGGCGTCTGCCACCTACGATTCGACGACACCAATCCGACCGCCGAAGATCCTGAATATGTCCAGGCTATTCAGGACGACGTCCGATGGCTGGGGTTCGACTGGCATGAGCAGATGTTCTTTGCCTCGGATTACTTCGAACAGTTATACGACGTTGCTGTCCGGCTGATACGCAAGGGCAAAGCCTACGTCGATAACCTAACGGCCGAAGAGATGCGTGCCTATCGCGGCACACTGACTCAGCCGGGAAAGAATAGCCCTTCTCGTGAGCGTTCCATCGAGAACAATCTTGATCTCTTTCGAGACATGCGAGCCGGGGAATTCGCCGACGGAACTCATGTCCTCCGAGCCAAGATCGACATGGCGTCAGCCAATATCAACTTACGCGACCCAGTGCTCTATCGAATCAGGCATGCGACGCATTATCGAACAGGGAGCGGCTGGTGCCTGTATCCCGCCTATGACTATGCGCACCCCCTCTCAGATGCGATCGAGGGAATCACGCACTCACTCTGCACCTTGGAATTTGAAGATCACCGGCCTCTCTACGATTGGATCGTCGAACAGGCTGACGCGCCACACCGTCCGCAGCAGATCGAGTTTGCTCGCTTGAACCTGGCCTATACCGTCATGAGCAAGCGGAGACTGCTCGAGTTGGTTGAAAAGAAGCTGGTGAGCGGATGGGATGACCCACGACTGCCGACGATCAAAGGACTTCGTCGCCGCGGGTATACCCCAGAAGCAATTCGAGCCTTCTGCGACCATATCGGCGTAGCCAAACGCGAGGCCGTCGTCGAGATACAGCTGCTCGAACACTTTATTCGCGAAGATTTGAACAAGCGAGCGCCTCGAGTGATGGCCGTGTTGCAGCCGCTGAAAATCGTCCTCGACAACTATCCCGAGGACCAGTCCGAAGAATTGGAAGCCGTCAACAATCCGGAGGATTCGTCTGCGGGAACAAGGAAAGTCCCCTTCTCACGCGTCCTGTATATTGAGCAAGACGACTTCCGTGAAGATCCGCCCAAACAATTTTTCCGGCTCGCCCCAGGACGCGAAGTGCGGCTCCGGTACGCTTACATCATCAAATGTGTCGGAGTGACGAGGGATCCGCAGACCGGCAAGATCACCGAACTCCATTGCACTTACGACCAGACGACAAGGAGCGGGGCTTCCCAGGAACAGCGTAAAGTTAAGGCCACCGTCCATTGGGTCTCTGCTGCTCATGCTGCGAAGGCTGAGGTCCGACTCTACAACCCTCTCCTGTTGACGGACCTAGCGAAGGTGCCACCGGACCACGATTGGACGACCTATCTCAACCCCAACTCGTTGGAGCGAGTCACAGGCTGTCTGGTTGAGCCCAGCTTGCGGCAGACAGCGCCCGGCACACGGTATCAATTCGAGCGCCTGGGATACTTCTGTACTGACTCCGATTCGGCCTCCGACAGGCTGATATTCAACCGAACCGTGTCACTCAAAGACGCCTGGGCCAGGCTTGAAAAAACTCAGCCGGCTCGGTAACAAACCAGCAATCTGCCACCGTTCGTCAAATCTCTCCCAAAACTTCCCTCTCTTTCCGCCCTGTTGGAATCTCTTTACAGACTCGGCATCCCTGCTACGCTTGAGGTACGCGGAAGAAACCAATGACAGAAGCCATTTTACAGCGACAACCATCATCAGCATGAAGATCACATTGCTCGCACATCTATTGTTCTTCTCTGGAATGATGGCTGGGCTGACTATTCACAATTTACCAGTATTATTCGTGACGTCTCGTATATCGGACTGGTCAAGAAGATGAAACAGAAGGCAATTGCCGTAAAGGCCTTCGAAAAATCTCCGGCGCCGTAACACTCTCGCTCGCTATCGGTCATACAGTTTCCACGTTTTACTTTACCGTAGCTCTGGGCTTGCTAGACTAACCGGAGCATACGGTGCCGGCATGACGAGGAACCTCGAACCGGAAGGAGGATCGCATGATTGAGTGTCGAGAATATCCACGAATCCCCGTCGACATGCAGGTCTTTTTTTCCAGCACAAACAAGACAGACATCCGCGAAGGCACAATGTTCGATCTGTCGGCCAGAGGATGCGCCGTCACCAGTGTGTCGTCGGTTCAGCCCGGTTCAGCGGTGAGAATCCTCATCAGAGCGACCGATCTGGGTTCGCCCATTACGATCGAGTCCGCCGCGGTCCGTTGGAGTCAAGGTGGGGAGTTCGGAGTCGAATTCCTCGGCCTCTCGGAGATGGATCAGCGCCGCCTATACCGATTGCTGCAAGTCGCCACCACGCCCCAGATACGCCCGAGTTGACCGCTGGCCGATTTTCGCATTCACCATGGTACAATGCCGGGCATGACCTGCCCCTTCTGCCACAAACCCAGCGCCTGGAAAGACAACCCTTGGCGCCCCTTCTGCTCTGAACGGTGTCAGGTAACCGATCTAGGCGCCTGGGCAACGGAACGTTACCGCATACCAGGACCCACCATCACGATGGATGCCTCGCTCCCAGACTCGTTGGAGGGAAACGACGAGACAGAGGCACCGCAAAACAGTTAAGCAACGGTCTAAAGACAGATCGTCCACCTCCAACAGGACGCGACCGCCAGTCCCCAAGCGACAGTTCCGCGTACCGCACGAGACCTTGGTTGAGACCAGCCTCGTACGCACATTTCACGGTTGGCAACCCCACGGCAACTTGATATGGTCACAGCCGAATCAGGCCCTTCCACAAGGAGCACAAGCCATGCTGTCGACCCAAGGCTATGCCGCGATGACTGCGAAAACTTCCCTGCAACCCTTCTCGTTCGAACGGCGAGAGGTTGGCCTTCACGACGTGCTCATCACAATCACCCACTGCGGCATCTGCCACTCGGATATTCATCAAGCGCGTGACGAATGGGGCGGATCGATTTTCCCCATGGTGCCAGGCCATGAAATCGTCGGTGTCGTGGCTCAAATCGGGTCTGCAGTGAAGAAATTCAAGACGGGCGATCGCGCTGGCGTCGGCTGCTTCGTCGATTCCTGCCGAACT
>DATENE010000013.1:0-25567 GCA_035275205.1 Nitrospiraceae bacterium | reverse complement strand
GGAGGATGTCTGCGTCGGGCCGTCTGTTACCTTAACGCCCTTCGCATTGAGTGAGGCGATGGTATCGTCGAGGCTTTCCACCTGAAAGGCGAGATGAACGAGATCTTCCTGGACTTTCACTGGCCCGCTCGGAGGAAAACTGGTCAGCTCAATCAGCTCCTCGCTGTTGGGAACCTTCAGGAAGGCAAGCTGCGATCCTCGCGGCGACGTTTTCCGTTCCAGCACCTCCAATCCAAGGACGTGGGTGTAGAAGGCAATCGTCTGCTCCATGTCGCTGACGCGCATACGAGTGTGAAGTAGTTTAGTTACTTTCATGGTGCTGACTATAAGCAGTCAGCTCTCAGTAATCAGCTGTCAGCCTCCGGAGGTTAAGGGCTGATAGCTGAAAGCTGATGGCTATGCTGTTTTCTCCCTTGCTGAACCACTCGTCTTGCGCAGCAGGATCTCGGCACTGCCTGGAATCAATAAGTTCGGCATGGGGCCGATTTCTTGATAGCCCTGCTTCTCGTAAAAGTGCCGGGCCTGGTCGTTGAAATCCGATACGCAGACGAACAGGTTCTTTGCCCTGGCGAAGACAGCTGCTTCGACGTGGGCGAGCAACCGTTTTCCCAACCCTTTGCCTTTCGCCCAGTTCGCCACTCCAAGCAGTTCCAGATAGTCGCCGAGCAAGAATTTCTGACGAACGACGGCGATGCCGGCTACTCCTCCACCCTGAACCACGACGTAACTATCACGCCCTTGTGGGAGCGGCGTGAAATAGCTGTCCCAGTCTTTGCCTTGGTACCCCAGCCGTTTCCATGGATCGGAGTCGAGGAGCAATTCAATGACGGCGGCCCGATCTTCCGCCATCATGGGTCGAACGACCGGGTCGGTCATGGGGCTGCCTGGCCGTTACAGATTAGGAGATCGCTTATGGTCATGGGGGTGAGGTGTCGCTCTGGTAAGAGCTGCTGATGTAGATCTTGTACGACCTCGTGCGTATGTTTGCCTTTTCCATTGGCGTGCATCACGATAACACTGCCCTTCCGGACTAACTGCTTCAGTCGGTGTTCGATTTGGATCGCCGTAAGCGTTGGATCGGGATCGCCGGATACAACATTCCAGAGAATGAACTGAAGACCGAGGGCGCGGGCCACGTTGACGGTGTCGTCGTTGAACTCGCCATAGGGGGGGCGGAACAACGTCGCGTCATGACCGTACTTGGTCTTGAATAGACGAACCGGTCCGAGAATTTCCTGCTTCTGCTCGTCTGCTGAATGGAGCGGCAGATGGGCGTGGACCTCCCCATGGGTGCCGACTTCAAAGAACGGAATCTGAAGGAGGGCACGTACTTGTTGATCGTGTTTCGTCATCCATTTCCCGGACATGAAGAAGGTGGCGGGAATCTTCTGCTCAATGAGATAGTCGATCAGTGCCTGATCGTAGCCTGCCCCTTTCTGCACGGGGCAGAGATCGAACGTCAACGCGATTCCAGGACAAGAGGGAGGGCCCGACTTAATCACTTGTGCCTGCGTGAAGGTAGGGGTCGCTGAGACAAGCAGCACCATCAGGATCAGGCACAGTATCCATGAAGCATAACGAGGTTGCATGTTCACTAGTATACCGGAAGAGATATCAAGGAGGCTGCGGAAAAACTCTTTACGCACAGAATCTTCAACCCTCCCGCTGCGGCTCCCGCCCATCTCACTCGTCTCGCCCGTCCCGCTTTTCCCGCGAGTCTCGCCCAGCAGGTTGACGCTTCAATTCTCCCACTGTTACGGTGAACGTATGTCATTGCCCAATTGGAGAATCGGTCGTGTGCTCGGCATCCCGATTCACGTGCATGCCTCCTGGTTCCTGGTGTTCTTCTTTGTGACATGGTCAATGGCGACGGGCTATTTGCCGGAGACGTTGCCTGGCCTGTCGACTCCGCGCTATTGGGGGATGGGTGGCATTGCCGCCCTCCTGTTGTTCCTCTCCGTTTTGCTCCATGAATTGGGACATTCCTATGTGGCGTTGCGGTATCAGATTCCTATCAAGCAGATTACATTGTTCATCTTCGGAGGGATGGCGCACATGGGCAAGGAACCGCCCAGTCCGCGGGCTGAGTTCTTGATCGCGATGGCCGGGCCGCTCGTGAGCTTGATCCTGGGGGCCGGGTGTCTCGGCGCAGCCATGGCCGTGGAGTCATTGATCGCGCGACCTGGGGTTCTAGGATTTGTCGTCCTCGGGAGCCTGCTCGGCATGGTGAATGTGCAGCTCGGACTATTTAACCTGATCCCGGGATTCCCGTTAGATGGCGGACGTGTCTTACGGGCTGGACTGTGGGCCTGGAACAAGGATTTCAATCGAGCGACCAGTCAGGCTTCGCTCGTGGGAATAGGGTTCGGTGTGGCTCTCGGATTGATCGGCGCGGTCTTGATGGTAGGAGCCTGGTCCGGCGCTCTAGGACAGTCCACCGCGACGAACGGGGGCTGGCTCATCATTATCGGCGCATTCCTCTTTTCGGCAGCGCTGTCAGGTAAACGACAGGCAGCCCTGCGGACTCCGTTGGCATCGATGACGGTTCGCCAAGTCATGGTCCACCATGTCGTGACCCTGTTACCGGATATAAGCGTGCAGGACGCAGTCGATCAATACTTTGTCGCGCATGGATTCGGCGGATTTCCTGTGTGTGAAGACGAACAGGTTCTCGGGGTCGTCACAGTGGAGGACGTGCATGCGCTTCCCTCAACACTCTGGCCATCGCGTCGCGTTCGCGAGATCATGCGCCCGGTGTCGCCGGCTTTCTGTATTCCTCCAGACGGGTCCGTCATGCAGGCGATGGAATGTATGGCACAGGGCGGGTGGGACCGCCTCGTGGTGATGGAGAACGAAAAGATCGTAGGGCTCGTCACTCGATCGGCCATCGCGCATCACTTACAGATGCACAAGGTATGAAGGGAGAGTATCAAGAGATTGAACGGGGTTTCCCTTCAAGTCTTACGCTCAATCATTCGCGCGGGCGATTGAAATGTTTTGCGCAATGGCAATTCGCACGAGATGGACCGCGAGCAGGAACCCGTAGACGACGCAGAAAAACTTGAAGGTGGCTCGGTAAAAGTCTGTCAACAGGATGGGGAGACAGAGGGCAAAGAGCAGGCTTGCGATCAATGTCATGAAGGTCAACCGCTTGCAGAAGTCATGGTGAGCTTCCCGGCCAATCTGCTTCAGCGCGTGGGCGTAGCGCTCGGCTCGTTGAATCCTGGCTGCCTGTAGGGCAACCTCGCCTGTGCCCCAGTAATGCAAGTAGCAGTAACCGCCCAGAATCAGCACCCAAGGCAATGCCCATAGCGGCCAATACGCCGCGCCTCCGTAGGTCTCGCTGCTGAGCAAGGCAGCGCAGGAAGGGGCATAGAGTAATCCCAACACCAGAGGCAGGATGCGCTCATCATTCGGACGTTCGCCCGCCGGCCCTCCATGAATCAGCTCTCGTTCAAATAAGGGATAGCCGTACTTGAGAACCACGAGCGCGATGGCGGCGCTCATGGTCTTGTCGGGAATGTAGCGGATCCAGTTCTGGAACCAATTCACCATCCACCAGCTCAGACTGTCTCCCCAGGTAATTCCAAAGAGAGATTCGAGGTAAAGGTGCGCCGTGCGTTCCCATTGGAGTACACGTTGGCTCACCGATTCGGCAACGTCGGGGTTTAAGGCAAAGGTCGTTTGCTCATGCAGCGCAGCTTGGACAAAGGTTCCCGGCAGGCTCATGACGATGGCGCCGCCGACCCCAAAAATATAGAGAAACCACGCATGGGACAGAGCGGAGCTGCGTCCTTTGCGGAGATACTTTTGAAAGCCTGCTCGTCTGGCCATCCAGCCCCAGTAGCACGCGCCGGCCATGCTCACCAGCGACCAGGGGAAAATCACTACATCAGCGCCGGTTTCCGGATACAGTAACCAATTCACGGCGGAATTTGAGAGGAGAGCCACGATGGCTCCCCACCAGGGGCCTAATAGAAAGGCAACCAGCGCTGTCCCCGTCATATCAAGAAACAGAATACTCTCCAGATGCCGACTCAACGTGAGTCCAACATAGTTGAGCAGCAGGCCTGCTGCGACGATGACGCTGGTTTCGTACAGAAGGAGGTAGGACACGCCGCGGAAGGGCTTCGTCGAAAAGAAATCGATCGTGGGAGCCGGATCAGGGGCTTGACGTTCGGTTGCGGAGGGCGATTTCCTCTCCTTTTTCGATGTCAGCGACTTCAGCCGGGTCTTCACATCCAGCAGCTTCTCCATGAGGGTCAATAACGCCGCGATGAAGCCGACCACGGTGCCACCGAGCATGAGCATATCTTTGCCGAAATCTTCAGGCATGAGGCGGCTCCCTTAACTTCATAGTGTCAGTTGCCATTCTATCCACGAAGGGATATCCCCGCCAGCAAAAGTCCAGAAGACGACAGGCGGATTTGGTCTTTCTGGTTGATCTCGTTTGTTTGGTTTATTGAGATTGGGATTCGTTCAACCAAATGAACGAATTAGACCAGAGGAACCAGACAAACCAGCTTTTATGTTCGCGGACTATTTGGAAAAGCCGGGTCTGACTGAGCGGTTTTCGTGGCGGCGGCTGACAAGACCTGCGCCTGTTGTTGGAGGTGGTGAGCGACTTCGGCGCCGACCAGCAAGAGGGCCGCGGAGTAGTAGACCCACAAGAGGAGCAGAATGATTTCCAAGAGGGAACCGTAGAGGTGGGCATACACCGTCGCATAGGTGCTATAGGTCACGAATAAGAGTTTGGCTGCGATCCAAAGAAGACTGAACGTCAGAGCCCCGATCATCGCCTCACGCCAGTGCGGCCTCCGTCGTGGAACGAGCCGATAGAGCGCCGTGACCGCGAGGAAAGCCAGCGCAAAGGGAAGCGTATAGGTGAGAAACAGATCGTGGGCTGCGAGGGCCAGGAGATCGAGCCCCCAAAGTCTTGGCGCATACCCCGTTAAGAAGTTGACGATCTGGGTTGCGCCGAAGGAGAGCAGCAACACGAGTTCGGTGACCGCAAGCGACGCGACGGCGATACCGGTTGAGATGAGGGGGTGGCGGCGCCAGGTGCTCTCGAACACGACATTCAACGCGTAGTCGAGTTCATAGAACACCAGCGTGCCGAACCAGACGAACGTCAGAAACACAGCCCATCGAACGGTTTCCAGGGCGCTCACCCGATGCAACTCCGTGACGACATGTTCTCCCACCGAGGGAAGGAAGCCCTTGAGAAAACTGAGGAGGGCCTGTTCTCCGATCACGTCTTGACTCACCACGAAACTGAGGCCGTAGAGCAAAAGGAAGACGAGCGGGAAGAGGGAGAGCAAGGAGAAAAAGGCAAGCGAGGCCGCGAGACTGGCGCACCCATGGCGCAGAAAGGATCGTACGAGGTCTCGGAGAAAACGAAATGGCTGCATAAGACGCGATGGGTGAACGGCTTGTCACCAACGTAGCACGAGTCGCTCTCTCCTGCACGTACCGTCAAGCGAACGGATTATTTCAGGGTCAGGACCGATTGGAGCGCGAAACTCACGAGCGGGTTGGGAAAGAGGCCGAACAGAATCACGCCCGCGACGGCACAGGCCAACACGAACGATAAGGCCGGTGAGTTCACAAGCTGTGGCGTCGCGTCGGAAGAAGGATTCGGATCACGCATGTACATCACCATTACCACCCGCATGTAGTAATAGGCCGATACGACGGCAAAGATCAGCGCGATGGCGGCGAGCCAGGCCAATCCTGCTTCGACTGCCGCCATGAACACATAGAACTTTCCGATGAAGCCCGCGGACGGCGGAATGCCCGCGAGTGAGGCCATGAAGATCAGCATGAGAAAAGCCGCGAGCGGCTGGCGCTTTGCGAGTCCCGCAAAATCATCAATCTCCTCTCCCTCGACCCCGCCTTTCCTGAGCAAGCCGATGACGGCGAAGGCACCGAGCGTCATGAAGGTATAAAGGGTGAGATAGATCATGACGCTCGCAAGACCGGGCGTGGCCCCTGACGCGCCGACCCCGCGAGCCGCCGCCACAAAGCCGATCAATGCGTAGCCGGCATGGGCGATGCTGGAGTAGGCCAGCATCCGCTTGATGTTGGTCTGCACGATGGCGACGACATTGCCGAGCACCAGGGTGGCGATGGAGATGAGCAGGAACAGGAGCGACCAATCTGCCTTGAGCCCGCCGAGCCCATCGACGAAGACACGCATGAATGCGGCAAAGCTGGCAGCTTTTGCCGCGACCGCCATGAAGGCTGTGACGGAGGTCGGGGCGCCCTGATAGACGTCGGGCGTCCACATATGGAACGGCACCGCCGCGAGCTTAAACCCGAAGCCGACTGCCAGCATGATCGTGGCGATCAGCAAGAGTGGATCGTCCACACCCCGGGTTCCAATAGCGCCGGCGATCGATATCAACTTCGTGCTGCCGGCTACGCCATAGAGTAACGAGATGCCGTACAGCAGAATCCCCGAAGAGAACGCGCCCAGAACGAAGTATTTGGCTGCGGCCTCCAACGAACGAGGCTTAGATCGGTTGAGGCCGGTCATGACATAGAGCGAGAGGGACATGAGCTCGGTGCCGAGATAGATCGTCAGCAAGTCGGCACTGGACACCATGACCATCATGCCGGAGAGGGCGAGGAGGATGAACCCATAGTACTCGCCGAGGTGGATACGCTCCGCTTTCAGATAGGGCAGCGACAGCACAATGGTCAGTCCGGTCACGCCATAGAGAACGATTTTCCAGAATCTGGCATAGGCATCGATCACCACCAGATCGCTAAACGCAGACACCCGAACATTCAACGCGCTGATCTGCTCGCCGGTGATTCCAAGGCAGAGGGCAAGGGCGCCCACACTCAGCCAGGCCAGGAGATCTCGTCGTGAGGCTGGGGTGATGGGGTCCAACACGATAACGAGACAGGCCACGACCACGACAATGAGTTCGGGAAGCATGGCTAAGAGGTCAGCGCCGTACAGACTCATCGCAATGTGCCTTGAGTCGTCAGCTGCGCTCCGCTGTCCGCCAGCAGCGATCCTCTCCCTCCGGCAGAAGGAGGGGCGGTCGGCGCCACTTTCACGCGGGACATGGAGTCAATGGTGTTGGTCACGCTCTGATGCATCCGGCTTACGAGCGGATTGGGATAGAGCCCGATCCAAAATACCAACAGAGCCAGCGGCACCAGCGTGGCGAGTTCCCGTTGGTTGAGATCCCTGAGTGTCGGGAGGTGGTGCGGAGACGGGACCCCGAAGACCACTCGCTGGACCATCCAGAGGAGATACGCGGCGGCCAGAATGATGCCCAACGACGCAAAGGCGGTCGCGACTTTGCTCCAGAGGAACGTGCCGACGAGCACGAGAAATTCCCCGACAAAACTATTGGTGCCGGGGAGGCCGAGCGAAGACAAGGCGAAAATCACCAAGAGGGCGGCATACTGCGGCATCGGCGCGGCTAATCCGACGTTATCGGCAATCATCCGGCTGTGGGTGCGTTCATAGATCATGCCGACGCAGAGGAACAGCGCGCCGGTCGTAATTCCATGGTTGACCATTTGGAGGACGGCTCCTTCGATGCCCTGTTGGTTCAAGACAAACAGGCCAAGGCTGACGAACCCCATGTGGCTCACGCTCGAATAGGCGATCAGTTTTTTGAGATCGACCTGGGCCAGCGCCATATAGGCGCCATAAATGATTGCGATGATGGAGAGCACGACCATCATGGGCGTAAAGTCGCGGCTGGCATCCGGCAGCATCGGTAAACTGAATCGCAGGAATCCATAGGCACCCATTTTCAGCAGAATGCTGGCGAGGATGACGCTGCCGGCGGTCGGGGCCTCGACGTGGGCGTCCGGGAGCCATGTGTGAAACGGGAACATGGGGACCTTCACCGCGAAGGCGGCGAAGAATGCCAAGAACAGCCACATTTGCAGCGAAGCTGGGTAGGTGCCCTGGCTTAAGGCGAGAATGTCGAACGTGTGCCCTCCATAAAAATAGAGGACGAGGATGGCCACGAGCAAGAGCACGCTCCCTGCGAGGGTGTACAGAAAAAACTTGATGGCCGCATAGAGCCGGTTAGGCCCTCCCCAGACGCCGATCAGGAGGTACATCGGAATCAGCATGGCCTCCCAAAACACATAGAACAGCACGAAGTCTAACGCGACGAATACACCCACCATAGCCGTTTCCATCACCAGCAACACGGCCATGAAACCCCGGACTCTTGTGGTGATCGCATTCCAGGATGCCAAGACGCAGAGGGGCATGATCCCGACGGTCATCAACACCAGCGGGAGACTGATTCCGTCGAGACCCAGGCTGTAGTAAATGGGCGGGGCCGCGATCCAGGCGACATGCTCGGTGAACTGCATCTGACTGGCCTGTGGATCGAAGAGCCACCAGAGCGGAAGGGCAATGAATAAATCGGCCAAGGTTGCGGCCAGCGCAATCCATCGAGCGGCCGATTCTGCCGCGACATAGATCGCGACGGCTCCCACAAGGGGAAGCACGAGGAGGAGTGAGAGCCAGGGAAAGGAACTGGTCATTGGTCAAGAGTCAATTGGTAATTGGCATCGGCAAGAGGACAGCTGTTCGTCGTTCCCCTTGACCCGTGACCAGTAACCAGTGACGCTCCTTTACAAGAATAAGAACACCGTAAAAAGGACCACCGCCCCAAGCGCCATACCGAGCGCATAATGTTGCGCCTGCCCGCTTTGCATGAGTCTCAAGAACCAACCGCCCCAAGCGGTCGCGCGAGCCACGCCGTTCACCGCCCCATCGATCACGTTCACATCTACGCGTTTCCACAGTTCGTTTGCCGCGAAAAATGTAGGGCGGACGACCGTTCGATCGTAGGCTTCGTCGACATACCATTTGTTCAGTGAAGCCCGATACAACGACTGCCACTGTCGTGCAAACTGATCCGGCAGTGCCGGGTTGACCACATAGACATAATAGGCACAGGCGATCCCAAGTAATCCCAAGCCCGTGGCCACCACCATGATCACAACGGCGGCTCCTCCCTCATGAGCTGCACCGCCTTCGCCTGTCTCGAACGTCGGTCCAAGAAATTCCGGAATGCCCAGATAGCCCGTGACAATACTGAGCACGGCGAGGACGATCAGCGGCAGGGTCATGGTGTTCGAAGGTTCGTGGACGTGGTCTGCATGATGAGGATCGACATGCGAGGGACCCCAAAACGTGACGAAGACCAGCCGGAAGCTGTAGAAGGCCGTCATCAACGCCGTCACGAGACCGAGGACCGTCAAGCATTGACCGAGTGGACCGGCCGACCAGGCCGAGACGAGCAGGTTGTCCTTGCTAAAAAATCCTGACGTCAAGGGAAATCCCGCAAGCGCGAGCGAACCTACGATGAACGTCCAATAGGTGACCGGTAATTTGTTTTTCAACCCGCCCATGCGGCGCATATCCTGCTCGTGATGCAGGGCGATGATGACGGACCCGCAACCGAGAAACAGGAGGGCTTTGAACGCGCCGTGGGTCAGGAGATGGTACATGCCGGCCGCATAGGCGCCGAGACCGCAGGCCATGATCATGTAGCCGAGTTGGCTGACGGTCGAATACGCGACGATGCGCTTGATGTCAGTCTGGGTCAAGGCGATGGTCGCCCCGACAACCATGGTGATTCCACCGGTGATTGCCACGACAGTCATGGCGGTGGGAGACAGGTTGTAGAGTGGCGCCAATCGCGCGACCATAAACACGCCTGCCGTGACCATCGTCGCAGCATGAATGAGCGCCGAGATGGGGGTAGGACCTTCCATCGCATCCGGCAGCCAGACGTGAAGCGGCACCTGGGCTGACTTGCCGATTGCGCCGGTGAACAATAAGACACAAATGAGCGTGAGCACGGAGACGTCCCAAGTCCCTCCGAACGGTCCGAGGACATTGATGACGTCACCTGCGGACTCGTGCGCGCGGGCAAAAATTTCCTGATAGTCGAGCGATCCGAAGCTGTACCAGACCAACAGAAGTCCGAGCATAAAGCCGAAGTCGCCGACGCGGTTGACGATGAACGCTTTTGTGGCGGCGGAGCAGGCAGCCGGACGGTCGTACCAATGGCCGATGAGCAGATAGGAGCAGAGACCGACCGCTTCCCAGAAGACGAAAAGTTGCAACAGATTGTCCGCCATGACCAACATCAGCATCGAGAAGGTAAAGAGGGCGATGTAGCCGAAGAAGCGGGCATAGCCAGGATCTCCTCGCATGTACCCGATGGTATAGATGTGGACGAGTGAACTCACGGTCGTCACAAGAAGCAGCATGACGGCGGTAAGCCGGTCAATGGAGAAGCCGATGTGAATATCGAGAGAGCCGGATGTGAGCCAGGTGTAGAGGGGGAAGCTCGTCTGATGACCCCCTGCCACGTCGAAGAAGACCAGGAGCGAGAGCAGCCACGACACAATGACCGCCGGCACAGCGATGAGATGCGCGTTGTCCTTAATCCAATGTCCGAAGAGCCCGAGAATCAGGAACGAGGCCAACGGAAGGAGCGGAATGAATTCGTAGGTCATCAGAAATCGTTTCTCATCGTTCGTTGCTCGTGAAGCGCCACGGATAAGCCCTATGCCGATAGACCGACTTCATCAATCGCGAACGACGCTTCACGTTTCACGAAAGCGGGTGTGCTCACCATTTCAGCAACTGAAAATCGTCGATGTTGATTGCAGCCTTGGCACGATACAAGGCAATGATGATGGCCAACCCGACCGCGACCTCTGCTGCGGCGACCGTGAGGGCAAAGAAGACGAAGACTTGCCCTGCGATATCGTGGAGGTACTGCGAGAAGGCGACGAAGTTGATATTCGTCGCATTCAACATCAATTCGACCGACAGCAAGATGATGATGATGTTCCGGCGAAGCAACACACCGACGACTCCGGTCAGAAACACGATGCCGCTGAGGATCACGTAATACGATAGAGGAATCATCGTGCGTCAGAATGCTGAATGTTAGATGTTGAATGTTGAATGAGGGTCATGATCAGCAGAAATTCACAATTTATAATTGCGGCGCATCGCCACCGATGTCTTTCTTGGCCAGAATGATCGCACCGATCATCGCCACGAGTAGAATCAAAGACGCCACCTCGAAGGGAAACAAATAAGTTGAATAGAGTACGTCACCGATCGCTCCGGTATTGCTGATTCCTCCGACGGTCGTCTCCGTGCCGGCCGCCACAACAGGGGTTGTCCAGCCCTTCATCGCCGTGAGGATGACGGCCTCGATGGCCAGCGCCCCTCCCACCGCGGCAGCCATGGGCCATTGCCGATGGTACCGGTCATCCTGCCGCATGTTCAGCAGCATCACCACGAAGAGGTACAAGACCAAGATGGCGCCGGCGTAGACGATGATTTGAACGGCTGCGAGGAACTCCGCGTGGAGCGTAACGTAGAGCCCCGCCACGTGGAAAAACATGACCAGCAGCGCCAGCGCGCTGTAGATGGGGTTACGCACCGCAACGACGAACACCGATGCCGCGGCAATCACGAGTGCAAAATAGAAAAAGAATACCTGTTCCGTCACACGTCTTCCTCTGTGCCGCCACAACCTACCGGTCCCGCAAACCGTGGCGCGTCACCCGCGCGATCTACAAACCGGCCGATTCGGGGGAGCTCAGTGAAGCCTGCAAGGCTCGCCCTTCTCGCGTATCCCGCCAATCTCGCTGTTCCCGTGAATCCTGCCGTTCCGCCAGCTTCGCGCAGCCATCCTGCCCGGCGACCTCGAACAGTGAGGAGGTCTAGGCGCCGGTGATTCAGCTGGGTTTTTGCGGCAGGTGCTTGAACGCAACGTTGAAGAACGCCACATTCGGGTGTTGGAGCTCCAACTGTTTCTCCCGAACCGGGAACGACCGGTCGCCGATGGCGAGCAATTGTTCCTTATTGAGATGCAGTTGCCGCTTGTCGTACACCGACCACTCGAATTCGCGCGTCATGCCGAGGGCATCCACCGGACAGGCATCGACACACAACCCGCAAAACAGACAGCGAGTCATGTCCATGTAATACTCTTTCGAGTAGCGCTTCGTCGGCTCGCCCGGCACTTCTGCGCTGACCACGCGAATCACCCGCGAGGGGCAAGCGGCTTCGCAGAGATCGCAGCCGACACATTTTTCCGTCCCGTCTTCGTACCGCAACAACGCCAACATCCCACGATAGTTGTCCGGCAGCGTCCGCTTTTCGTGCGGGTACTGCATGGTGACCGGCCGATAGTGCAACATGTGCGACATCGTCACTTTCATTCCGACGAAGATGTCGTAAAACGTGATGGTCTTGATCCAAGCTTTGAACGTCATGTTTACCAAGCCTTCAGCGATCAGCTTTCAGCAGCCAGTTTCTTCGAGATTCGAATCCGAGCCAACAGCTACGTTGCTTCACCGCGGGAAAAAATACAGAGTGATCGACGTGATGATGATGTTGGCCAGCGCGATCGGTAACATGACCTTCCAGCCAAACCGCATTAATTGATCGTAGCGCAGTCGGGGCAATGTCGCGCGTATCCAGATGAACAAGAAGAGGAAGAAATAGACTTTCGCCGCAAACCAGACGATGTGTTCGATCCAGGCCAATTGTTCGAGGCCGACATATTCGAAGATCGTGCCGGGATAGGGCGCATTCCAGCCACCCAAGAACAACGCAGCGGCGACGCAGGATACGAGGGTCATATTGGCGTATTCCGCGCTGACGAAAAAGGCGAATCGCATGCCGCTATATTCCGTAAAGAATCCAGCCACGAGTTCGCTTTCTGCCTCCGGCAGGTCGAACGGGATACGATTGGTCTCGGCCACGGCAGAAATGATAAAGACGACAAAAGCGAAGACTTGGGTATGAATTGGAAAGAATCCATCGGGCCGCCCCCCCCAGATGAACCAATGCCAGAAGCCGCCTGCCTGGGCTTCTGTGATCTGCACAAGGCTCAGGGTTCCCGCCAGCAGCAGCACACCGACGAGGGCCAGCCCCACATTCAACTCGTAACTGATGACCTGGGCCGCGGCGCGCAAGCCTCCCAGCAGTGAGTATTTGCTGTTGGATGCCCAGCCCCCCAGAATAATGCCGTACGCGCCGATCGACGCGATCGCCAGTATGTACAGAACCCCGATATTGATGTCGGCGACGACGAAAGGTTTGATCGTGAGTCCATAGATGTCCAAGGTCAAGTTCGGGCCGAAGGGAATCACGGCGAACCCGATCATGGAGACAACCATGGTCAACATCGGCGCCAGGGCGAACATCGCCTTGTTCGCGCCGGCTGGGACGATGTCTTCCTTGAAGAACAGTTTGATGCCGTCGGCAACCGGCTGGAGCAATCCATAGGGTCCGACTTCCATCGGGCCCATACGATCCTGCATCCAGCCAAGCACCTTCCGCTCGAAATAGGTCATCGTCGCGACCGTGATCATCACGATGCTCATTTCCGCCAATATCTGAGCGAACGAAACCGCAAGCCGCAAACTCAGTTCGGTCACAACAACACTCCCGGATAACAAGTGAAATACGCCATAGGTTCTCGTCCGCTCACGTCGTTTTCATCACCGATACCACCGCTGCTCGACACGATGGGACTTTCGTGTCCGGATCGACGACACAGTCAAAAAGTCCCATGGCATCCTGCGCGAAATGATCGGGGAGCCACGCCAAGCCCTCGGGCACGCGATCGAAGACTTTGGCTGTGGTCGCAAATTCACCCCGGCTGTTCGAGAGGCGGACTCGGTCTCCCGTGCCGATGCCGCACCGGGCGGCGTCCACAGGATTCATCTGCAAAAACCCGCTCGGTTCGATCTGCAGCAGTCCCTTCGAATGGGTCGATAATTTGCCTGAATGGAATAGACTCTGGGTCAGCCCCAACTGGATCGTTCCATCCGGACGCACGGCCTGCGCGGGCAGAGTATACCGAGTCGCAAGGTCCCGGCGATATCCCTCGTTCACATAGCGGTCGACAGCGGCAGGGTCCACCGCGGGAGGGATCGGCGAAGGGCCGAGCGATCCGTAACCGGGAATCACCGCACGGATCTCTTTGAGAATTTCCTTGGCCTCACCGTACTCCAACGGGACACCCATAAACACCGAGAAGGCCGACAGGATTTCCCAGTCGGGGCGGCTATCCCCTACCGGATCGATCGCGGGACGAACAGCCTGGACATGGCCCTCGGTATTGGTGAAGGTTCCGGCTTTTTCCATAGCGGAGGCGGCCGGGAGCACCACGTGGGCAAGCGCAGCCGTTTCCGTGAGGAACAGTTCCTGGCACACAAGAAGATCGAGTTTGGCCAGCGCCTCTTTGACTCCGGTCTGCGGTGGAAGGCTCCCGACAGGATTCTCTCCGACGACGAAAAGACCCTTGATGACCCCGGCTTGCGCTTGATCGATCATTTCGATGAGTGTGGCGCCGGCCGCCCCTGGGAGATCCTCTTTCCAGACACGAGTGATTTGATCGCGCGCGTCCTGATCAGCAAAGTCGAGTGCGCCAGGCAACAGTGCCGCGACTGCGCCCATTTCAACCGCCCCTTGATCGTTATTCTCTTCTGCCAGAGGAGCAAATCCGCAGCCCGGTGCGGTCAACTTCCCGGTCAAGAGCAGCAGATCCAGGAGATTGAGACAACTGCCATAGCCACCTTGGCCACGCAGCAAGGTCTGGCCAGCAAGCACGACGACCCGGCGGCCGCCGGCCAGGGAGGCAGCCATCTGAGCGAACGATTCACGCGATATCCCGGCACTCAGGGCAAGACCGTCCCAGGTCAATTGCTGAACGGCTCGAGAGACGGCCGAGACATAATCCGTTGCGCGTTGCCGGATGGCACTGTCGATATGGTTGTTCTCGACGACAGCTTTCAGCAAGCCCAGGACAGCGGCGCCGAACTGGGCCGGCGCGACACAACAATGTTGCTGCGACAGGTTGGAAATATTGCTGATCGTGCCGACCGCAGGCTGGATCGCCTCGATCGTCAACAATTTCGCGCCGTGTTTCTTGACGGCTTCTTTTACTTTAAGACCGGTAATCGGGTTGGCCTCGGTAATATTGGTGCCAATCAGAAGGAGCACGTCCGCTTGCACAATGTCCTCGAACGTCACGGTCCAGCGATGCGTGCCTTGCGCCAATCGCATGGCCTGCACCCCGTTGATATGGCCGTACCGCGCGCTGCTATCGAGGTTATTGGTTCCGATCGTGAGGCGCATGAACTTTTGGAACAGATACAGCTCTTCATTGGTGCAACGGCCTGAAATCAGCCCGCCAAAGGCTTGCGGTCCATGCGCTAACTTGAGCCGGTTAGTCTGTTCAGCCACAAACACCAACGCCTCTTCCCACGTAACTTCGACCAACTCGCCGTTCCGTCGGATCAACGGATGGGTCACTCGGCTGGGATGGCTCGCCGCGTGAAATCCAAAAAACCCGCGCGCGCATAAGTCACCGCTGTTCCGGCCGGCGCCGTGGGCGCTGTTCACCTCGATCAACTCCTGGTCCTTGGTTTGAACCGTAATTTGGCAGCCGTCCCCGCAAAAATTGCAGATGGTGTCGGCGCGTTTGAGCATCCAGGGGCGATACTCGTACATCGAAAGTCGGCTGGTAATGGCGCCAACCGGGCAAATCTGCACGCAGCCGCCGCAGAACTCGCAGTCCAAGGGATGGTCGCCGAAAGACTTGATCTCGGTCATCGTGCCTCGTCCGATCGGAGCGAGAGCCTTGACGTCCATCACCTCGTCACAGTAGCGGACACAACGCAAACATTGCACGCATCGGTTCATCTGCGTTTCGATCAGAGGGCTGAAATATCCCTTCTGGAAAATGCGCTTGGTTTCCTCAAACCGGCTGGTCGCGGTGTACTGATGGGAAAAATCCTGGAGGTCGCACTTCCCGCCTTGATCGCAGACGGGGCAATCCAACGGGTGATTGGCCAGGATGAATTCAAGCACCGACTTGTGGGCGTCGTGAACGACCGTTGTGGCAGTGTGAACAGCCATGCCTTCGGTCGCGATGGTGCTGCAGGAGGTTTGGAGCTTCGGCATTTTTTCGACTTCGACCAGGCACATGCGACAGTTCGCATCCGGCTTGAGTTTCGGGTGGTAACAGAAATGCGGAACCATCACGCCCACCCGGCGAGCGGCTTCGATCACGAGCGTGCCTTTCGGCACCGAGATGGGAATGCCGTCGATCGTCAAGCGAACTGTTTCGGTCGTGGTAGTAGCCATAGCGCGTCTACAAGTCAGAAAGTCCGAAAGTCGTCAAGTCGCAACATTCGACCGTCTTCAATGTCTCACCCCTGCCGGCTCCAGCTTGATCAGATTCGCCGCCTCCGCTTCCTGAATCAGCGCGACGTATTCAGGCCGCCAATGTTTCAGCGTGCTCATAATCGGCGCCACTGACGCATCCCCGAACGCGCAGACCGTTCGGCCCTCGATGTTCTTGCATAGATCGACCAAGGTTTCAAGATCCTCCGTCCGCCCCCGCTTCGCGACGATTCGGCGCATGGTTTGCACCAGCCAGGAGCTTCCTTCGCGGCAAGGGCTGCACTTGCCGCAGGATTCATGATAGAAAAACTCCATGAGGCGGAGCGCGGCCCAGACCATGTCCGTGCCCTCTTCCATCACGGTCACCCCGCCGGAGCCGAGCATGGAGCCGGCAGCGGCAACGGACTCAAAATCGAGTTTGACATCGAGGTGGTTCTGCGTGAGGAACGGCGCCGACGCTCCCCCCGGAATGAACGCCTTGAGCGGTTTGTCGGAGCGCATGCCTCCGGCTTCCTCGTAGATCAATTCTCGGAAGGTGACCCCCATCGGCACTTCGTAGTTCCCCGGCCGCTTCACATGGCCGCTGACACAGAACACTCTGGTGCCGGTGCTCTTCGGCGGTGAACCGATCGAAGCGAACCATTCAGGACCACGGCCGACGATGTACGGAAGGTTGGCCAGGGTCTCAACATTGTTCACCACGGTCGGTTTGTTATAGAGACCGTGTGTCGCAGGGAAGGGGGGTTTGACGCGCGGCAGACCGCGTTTGCCTTCAAGCGACTCCAGCAAGGCTGTTTCCTCTCCACAAATATAGGCTCCTGCGCCTCGATGCACCCACACATTGGCGGTGATTCCTGTACCCAGGATGTTCGTGCCGATGTAACCAGCAGTCCGCGCTTCGGCAATCGCCCGTTCCAAGATCCTGGCCCCGAGGACGAATTCACCCCGTATATAAATGTAGGCGGTTTCTGCCCCGATCGCGTAACAGGCGAGCACGATGCCTTCTAAAATCTGATGGGGATCTCGCTCAATGAGCTGGCGATCCTTGAACGTGCCTGGCTCACTCTCGTCGGCGTTGCAGCAGAGATAACGCGAGCCCTGATAGCCCTTGGGCAGGAATCCCCATTTCACACCGGTCGGGAAGCCTGCGCCGCCACGTCCCCGGAGCCCTGACTTCATCACCATGGCAGTGACTTCAGCCGGCGGCACCTTCCCCACGACTTTGCGGAGCGCCTGGTATCCGCCTGCGCGCTCGTAATCTGCGAGCGAGCCGGTATAGCCGGCCTGCATCATATTCTTGAGCAATATCAGTTCGTGCTTAGGCATGATTTCAGCGTGAAACGCAAAAGGTGAAAGGTGAAAGGTTGCACGCGTTGTGTAATCCGATACATTTCACGTTTTACTTCTCACCTTTCACGGCTACCGGTTCAGGCCACATGAACGGGCCGGTCTTGAGCGAACAAGTCCCGTGTTCTTTGAGATCGGCCAGGATTCGATCGAATCTGTCTTCTGTGAGCCGTTCGTAATAGTCTTCGTTGACCTGCATCATCGGCGCGGTACCACAGGCAGCGAGGCATTCGACCATGCTGAGGGTAAAGAGTCCATCGGACGTCGTCTCACCCGGTCGGATTCCGAGTTTCGTTTTCACCCACCCCATGACCGCATCCGAACCGGCCAGCCCGCACATCAGAGACTTACAGACTTGGAGATGAAATTTCCCCACGCGCTTGAGATTGAGCATCGTGTAAAACGTGGCCGTCTCATAGACTTGAGGTGGGGTCAGACGCAAGAGACCCGCGATTTCTTTCATCGCCGTCTCGGACACGAAGCCCTCCTCCTGTTGCGCCAGGTACAGCAATGGAATCAACGCCGAGCGCTTCACGGGATACCGGCTTATGATGTCGTCAATTTCCTTCTGGTATTTCTCTTTCAACATTGCGTCCTTTTCGGTGATCCCTCGTAAGGCGTAAGGGGTAAGGCGTGAGAGAGGGGTAATCCTTTCTCTCGCCTGACGCCTTACGTTTCACGCCTCACGTCATCTGTCGCATTCTCCCATCACCACATCGTAGGTTCCGAAGATCGTAATGATGTCGGAAATCAGGTAGCCTCGCGCCATGTGGTCGAAGGCGCCCATGTGTACAAATGACGGCGCGCGAATCTTCAACCGGTAGGGGCGAGGGCTGCCGTCGCTGACGATGAAAAATCCCAATTCGCCTTTCGGAGCTTCCGTCGCGCAGTAGATCTCGGCTTTCGGCGGCTTGATCCCTTGGGTATAAATGATGAAATGGTGGATCAGGCTTTCCATGTCCCGCATCACCAGTTCCTTGGACGGCGGGATATATTGCGGCGCCTCGGCCAGGATCGGACCTGGCGGCAGCTGATCAAAACATTGTGCGATAATCCTCGCGCTCTGCCGCATTTCTTCCATGCGGATCCAATACCGGTCGTAGGTGTCGCCGTTCTTGCCGATCGGCACTTCCCAATCGACTTTGTCGTACACGCCGTACGGCTCGGCCTTGCGGACATCGTAGGCGACGCCCGACCCTCGCAAGACCGGCCCGGTGCAACCGAAGCTGATCGCGTCTTCGGCCGAGAGGAGGGCCACATTCTTTGTGCGGCCGAGCCAGATGCGATTCGACGCGATGAGCGAATCGTATTCCTTGACCTTCTCGGGAAAGATCTCGAGGAACGCCTTCATCCGTTGAACCAACTCGGGGGTGAAATCGCTGTCGACACCGCCGATGCGATAGTAGTTCAGTGTCAGACGGGCGCCACAGAGCTTCTCGAACATGTCCAACAGGGTTTCGCGCTCCCGAAATGTCCAGAAGAACACAGTCATGGCACCGATATCGAGCGCCTGGGTGCCGAGCCAAAAGAGGTGCCCGATGATGCGTTGCATCTCAGCCACAATAGTCCGGATATACTCGGCTCGGATCGGGACCTCGATCTCAAGGAGTTTTTCCACAGCACGGACGTACGCGTAGTTGTTGGACATGGCACAGACATAGTCAAGCCGGTCCGTGTGCGGGATGATCTGCATGTAGGTCAGACCCTCGGACAATTTTTCGACGCCTCGATGCAGATAGCCGAGGTCCGGTGTGGCTTTTACGATCCGTTCGCCATCCAGCATGAGTACGACACGCAACACACCGTGGGTGCTCGGATGTTGCGGTCCCATATTCAGCAGCAATTCCTCTTTCCGTTGGGAGCTGGGTACGTCTGGTTCGGCGCGAAAGACGCTTTTCTGCTCGTCCGAAATTTCGCTCTCAATGACGTCGAGCGATGGCTCATCCAGTTTCGGGATGAATTCGAACTGGCTGCGCCAGCCACGCCCCTCGGTCGGGAAGTCTTTTCTCAACGGGTACCCCTCGGCATAATCCTCCGGCAACAAAATACGCCGGAGATCGGGGTGACCGGAAAAGTGAATGCCCATCATGTCATATACTTCACGTTCCAGAAATTCGGCTCCCTTCCAGATTCCGGTGACCGACGCAATCGTCGGGTCGTCCTCCGTAACGCGCGCCTTGAGGCGAAGCCGTTGCTGGAGCGGGAGCGAGTGCAAGTGGTAAACGACTTCGAATCGCAGCTGATCTTCAGGATAGTCGACCGAGCAGATATCCGTGAGATGGTCGAAGGCGGCCTCCGGCGCATCGTGTAAGTAGTGCGCAATCTCCAGCAGACGCACGGCAGCCACGGAGACAGCGGTTTCGGCACGTGCGGTGTCGACTCGGGTCGCAAGGATCGCGTCCGAAAATTTCGCCTTCAAACTGTCGACCAGAGCTTTCATCGTTCTTCTTTACGAGTCAGACGCGATTTGTGAGTCGCGCATTTCCCGCTTCTATGCGAGTTTCGCGAGTTATTTCACGAACACCTTCTCCCGCTGAATCTTTTCCTGTAGCTTCAGCAATCCGTCGAGCAACGCTTCCGGCCGGGGTGGACAGCCCGGCACATAGACATCGACCGGAATAATTTGATCGACGCCTTGGACCACCGCGTAGCTATTGTAGTGGTTGCCCGAGGTGGCGCAGGAGCCCATGGAAATGACATAGCGCGGCTCAGGCATCTGGTCGTAGATGCGGCGGATCACCGGCGCCATCTTGCGCGTCACAGTGCCGGCGATGATCATAAGATCGGCCTGCCGTGGTGAGGCTCGAAAGACGCCGGCGCCGAACCGATCCATGTCGTACCGCGACGACACCGTCGCGATCATTTCGATGGCGCAGCAGGCGAGGCCGAACGTCATCGGCCACAATGCCGATTTCCGAGACCAATTCACGACCGCGTCCAGATTGGTCGTCAGAATATTCGCCTCAAACTGTCTCTCCAGAAGGCTCATCTCTTCTACTCCACCATTACCAGCAGGGGATTGTCGGGATGCCCTTCATTGCGCGCGTCGAACGAGGGCCTTCTGAGGCCACGCGTTCCGCGAGCACGAAGGGCGTCCCGACGGTCCCCTGCTCAATCCCATTCTAATGCCCCCTTCTTCCAGGCGTACCAGAATCCGGCTAGCAAGATGATGATAAACACCAGCATCTCGATAAGGCCCAGCATGCCGAGCGACTGAAACCGGATGGCCCAGGGGATCATGAAAATGACCTCGATATCGAAAATGACGAACAGCATCGCGATGATGTAATAGCGCATCGGAAACTGGATGCGCGCGTCCGAAAACAGCGGGCTTCCGCTTTCATAAGGAGTCAGTTTGGCTCGATAAGGACGATTCGGACGAGAGAATGAGCCGGCGAGCAGCGCGAAAGCGCCGACGATAAGGGCGACGACGATAAACAAGAGAATCGGGATGTAGTTCTCTGGAATGTTTGTGCTACTCATGTTTCAACCAGTCGAAAAAGTTACAAAGTCCGAACGTCTTCAAGTCGAAAGGCATGCTGACTTTATGACGTGAGGACGTGCGCCTCGCTTTGCGACAGCGCCGAGCCGAAGAACGGTTTGAATTTCAAGCCGTCCAGTTTCGGACGACTGATTCCCTTGTGTTGCACGAGCACCTTAAACGTGCTGCCCATGCCATTCGGCTTCAGAAGATGAATCGCGGCGCGAAACGCCGGGCCTTCCGGCTCCAATTTCCCGACCATCTCTTCAACGCCGAGCCCCATCAGAAAGCTCATTTGGTTCGTGAACCCCGTCACATGGAGTCCCTGCATCTCACCGGCAACGGCCAGGCTCGAAAAATCTACATGGGCGGTCATATCCTGCTCGCCGACACGCATGAACGGATCGTCGTTCGCCCGTTGCTGAAAGTAGCAGAGGAATGTGCCGTCCTTTCTCTCAGGCCCATAGAGATCCTGCGTCGTATGGCCATAATCGATCGTCAAAACGAAACCGCGGTCCATGCGCCGAGCAACCTGCTTCATCCAGTCCATCGCTAGGAGATTTACCTCGGCTCGATAGCCCTCAGGCCACGTAGGATTCAGTTGCTGCAAATAGTCCACAAGTACGGCCGTCGACAGTGACTTGAAGCATTCCACAAAGCGTCCATCTTGATAATCTACATAGAGTTCTTCGGTTCGGCCGGACGCGGCTTGAACCCGGTGCACCGGGAAGGCATCGATCAGTTCATTGCTGAAGAACAGACCGGTCACGCTCTGCGGGGCCAGTCCATCAAGGCCTTCCGCCCAAGTGACGAGGCCGGGCTTGCTGAGCCAGGGGGCCAGATTTCTGCGCTGTAGTTCCCGCATCGCAGGACTCCGTTCGATCAGGACATAACGGACACGCGATGCGAAGTTTTCTTGTTGATCATGGATCGCTGCCAGGAAATCTCGAGCTAACAAACCTTTTCCGGCGCCCGCTTCGACAATCGTGAAGGGAGCGGGACAACCCATTAATTCGTCCATTTGGCTGGCTTGTGCGGCAATCGCCCGGCCGAGAATCGGATGCACATCGGAGCTGGTGTAGAAATCGCCAGCCCAGCCGATACGTTCATAGTTCGCACTGTCCGGTTGGCGCATGTAGTAGCCGAATTGCGGATGATAGAGCGCGAGTTCCATAAAACGGACGAAAGGAATTGGCCCGTTCTTGGTAATTTCGGACGAAATGGCAGCGATGAGTTCAGGATGCCCGGTTGTCACAACCAAATCTCCTTATCCCATCGACAATACATGAAAAGTGACACCAATAGCCTAGGGTAAACCCCACCCTTCCCCGTTGAAACACCAACAGAGGCCAAAAGTTGGCGTAGATTAGCCCTGAAATTGCTGCTAAGTCAAGGCGGAGACTATTGGAAACTCAGGCGAATCTCCCTATTCGGGAGGGTGGGAGATTCCAGAGAAATGTTTCGTAATGCATGAGATGGAATGACGCTCGCGCTGACCTCTTGTTTTTTGAGCATACGGAGGGAAGATAGAGCCTGATCTTCTCATGCTTGCGCAACGCACAGCTCCAGAAATGGCGGAGAATGGTTGAAGGGAGAACGCCGTATGGGAGAAGGCGCATCTCGGGGCACCAGGGTTGGGCAGGGGAGCGAGAGCTTCAGTGTCGTGCGCTTACGTTCCGTGGCACTTCTTGTATTTTTTCCCGCTGCCGCAGGGGCAGGGGTCGTTGCGACCCACTTTTTCGTCGCTTCGTTGAACAGTCTGAGCTGCGACTGGTTCTTCTCCGCGATTGAGGATGAGCGCGGGTTGGGGACGAGAGATGACGGGGGGAGGCGTGGGGACGGAAGGTTGCTCCTCGTTCCGCACAGCCTGTACATGAAAGAGCCGATCGAGCGTATCGGACTTGACCCGTTCCATCATGCCTGCAAAGAGATCGAAGCCTTCGCGCTTGTACTCAATAAGCGGATCTTTTTGGCCATAACCGCGTAGTCCGATCCCGTCGCGCAGATGATCCATTCCGAGAAGGTGATCTTTCCAGTGGTGATCGATGACTTGGAGCATGAAGGTCTTTTCCAAGAAGCGCATCAATTCTGGGCTCAGATCCTGTTCTCTCCGATCGTAGGCCTCGCGCGCCTGCGCACGGAGGTCTTCGAGCAATGCGTCGCGCCCAATGGCGCGGAGTGACTCACCGCCGTCGTTCTTACCCTGAGCAATATCGAGGCTGAACTGGCCATGCATCAGTTCGGCGAGCCCTTTGAGATCCCATTCTTCGGAGTATTGCTCAGCCGGGCAATAGATGTTCAGCGCGGACTCCACGAGGCCGTCGATCATGTTGCGAAGATCGTCTTTCAAGTTCGATCCACCTAAGACGGCGCGTCGGTGTTGGTAAATCACCTCGCGCTGCTTATTCATGACGTCGTCGTACTCCAGCAGCTGTTTCCGAATTTCGAAGTGGTGGGCCTCGACCTTTTTTTGTGCATTGGCGATGGCCCGAGTGACCATGCCATGCTCGATCGGAACGCCTTCCTCCATGCCGAGTTTGAGCATCAACTGAGAGACCCGCTCGGAGGCGAATATGCGCATCAGATCGTCTTCCAACGACAGATAGAACCGTGACGAACCAGGGTCGCCCTGGCGGCCGGCGCGTCCTCGAAGTTGGTTGTCGATCCGGCGGCTTTCGTGGCGTTCGGTCCCGAGAATATGGAGGCCGCCGAGTGCAATGACTTCTTGTTTGTCCTTCTCACAATCGGCCCGAATCTGTTCGAAAATCTCAAGCTTACGCGCATCCGACAGCTCTTCTTCCCGGTACAGGATCTGTTTGAACATGAAATCCGGATTGCCGCCCAGAAGAATGTCGGTGCCGCGGCCCGCCATGTTCGTGGCGATGGTGACGGCGCCCTTGTGCCCGGCCTGGGCGATGATCTCAGCTTCTCGCTCATGCTGTTTGGCGTTGAGGACGTTGTGTTTCACGCCGGTTCGGCTCAAGATGCCGGCGAGCCGCTCCGACTTTTCGATGGAAATCGTGCCGACTAAGACGGGCTGGCCCCGCTCGTGGCATTCCTTGATATCTTCAACGATCGCATTAAACTTTTCTTTCTCGGTTCGGTAGACGACATCCGCGTAATCCAGACGGATCATGTTGCGATTGGTCGGGACCACGTTGACGTCGAGATTGTAGATCTTGGCAAACTCCGCCGCTTCGGTGTCCGCCGTGCCGGTCATGCCGCTGAGCTTCTTGTACATACGGAAATAGTTCTGGAAGGTCACCGAGGCCAATGTTTGATTTTCGTTGGCGATCTTCACGCCCTCTTTGGCTTCGACGGCCTGGTGCAGCCCGTCGCTCCAGCGGCGTCCCGGCATGAGTCGCCCGGTGAATTCATCCACAATGATGACTTCACCCTCTTTCACGACATAGTCCACATCCCGTTTGTAGAGGGCATAGGCCTGGAGCGCCTTGACGACGTGATGGACGAGATCCATATGGTTGGGGTCGTAGAGATTGTCCACGCCGAGCAATTTCTCGACTCGGACATTGCCGTCCTCGGTCAACGTCGCGGTCTTCGTTTTTTCTTCGACCGTGTAGTCCTTCTCCGGTTTCAGCTGTGGAATGATCGCGTTGATGCGGTAGTAGAGATCTGTGGTTTCATCCGTCGGGCCCGAGATAATCAGCGGCGTGCGGGCTTCGTCGATAAGGATACTGTCCACTTCGTCCACGATGGCGAAGTTCAACTCGCGCTGTACGCACTGGGCCAAGTCGGTAACGACCAGGTTGTCGCGAAGATAGTCAAAACCATATTCGTTGTTCGTCCCGTAGGTGATATCGGCACGATAGGCTTCAGGTCTTGTGCAGGGACGGAGAGACTGGAGCCGCTTGTCGGAAGCGTTATAGGTCGGATCGAAGAGAAAGGATGCATCGTGTTGAATGATGCCCACCGAAAGTCCCAGCGCGTGGTAGAGCACGCTCATCCATTGCGCATCGCGCTTGGCGAGATAGTCGTTCACAGTGACGAGATGTGCGCCTTTCCCTTCGAGCGCATTGAGATAGACCGGCAGCGTGCCTACGAGGGTTTTCCCTTCTCCGGTCTTCATTTCAGCGATACGGCCTCGATGGAGAATGATGCCGCCGATCATCTGCACATCGAAATGGCGCATGTTCAGCTTGCGGCGGGACATTTCCCGGCAGACCGCGTAGGCCTCAGGCAGGATATCGTCGAGAGTTTCCCCGGAGCCAAGTCGTTTCTTGAACTCCTGGGTCTTGTCCGCGAGGTCGTGATCGGAGAGCGGCGTTAGGCTGGACTCCAGGCTATTAATCTTTTCGACAATCGGGCGGATTGCCTTGATTTCACGATCGTTTTTGCTGCCGAAGATCTGGTTGAGTAGTTGCGTAACCATGGTACTGCCGTTCAGAACGAACGCCGATGCCTCCACAAGTAATTTGCGCAGTATACAGCATCTTTTCCATGAATCCTATAAGAAGCAGAGGGCCAAGTTCGGATTCTTCGTGTATGCCGTC
>DATENE010000012.1:0-2438 GCA_035275205.1 Nitrospiraceae bacterium | reverse complement strand
CTCCCACCGCAAGATTGTTCATGACCGCAATCTGTTCCTTTTTCCAGGCTGAGGTCGTGCGAGCCGCCAGGGCCTCGATCGACTCTCCTGCCCGGGCCTTGACCAAACGAACACGCTTCTCTTTGATCCCGGCGCGTTCGGTTGCCGACAACGGTCTGAAACTGTAGGCAACTGAATGGAATAGGGGCTGTAAGGTATCGAACTGTTTGGTTGGAGCCATGCCGGCCACCTGATAGATGAGTCCGCCATGCGCGATCCAGGTGATGTCGAGCGTCACCTTGCCGTCCGCCTTGATTTGCGTGTGAGCGGCGGGAAGATCTCCGATGATCAGCTTTTCCGTCTTTGCAACCACGTCGGACTTGGTTTTCTTCTCGACCGCGCGTGCGCCATCCATGGGATCGGTCCCTTCCGCTACGGCCGCCACGAGCACGGCTCCCTCTCCATTTGGCGCTGCCGACACAAGCCTCTGTGGAGTGTTTTCATGCTGCCATGTTTCCGGAAACTGCAGATGGAAATTCATGTCGGGATGCAGGAAGGCGCGTCCTTCAAAGATGCCGTTGGCGGCCCGCTGGCCGAACACCATGCCGTCCAGGCGAGCGAGAAATAATTCGTGCGTTGCGCTGATCGGCGCTCGACTTGCGCGCGTCAGTTCTTTGGCATGCTCCGCGGTCTTTTTTACTCGATCGGGTGTCGCAGGGTGGGAGTCAAAAAATCCCGGTTTCCTGGGCTCTTTACTCTTGCTCATGAGTTCGACTTCGCGTTCGAGGCTATTCAAGAAGACGGATAAGGCGGCCGGGTCCCATCCAGCCTTCGCCGCCATTTCCTGTCCCAATCGATCCGCCTCAGTCTCCTGGCCTCGGCTATACGGAGAAAAGAGCACGCCCTGTGTCAGATCGCCCACTCCCTCGATGATGTTCCCGGCGAGCGGAACGACCATTCCCGCGAGCCCTGAGGCAATCCCGAACACCACAGCAAAGGGACCTTGCCTGGAAATCTTTTGTACGGTGTGCCGCGCAGCGACGTGACCGATCTCATGCCCCACCACGCCGGCGAGTTCATCCTCGGAGTTCACAAGGGCGAGCAGTCCTCGACTGACGTAGACGTAGCCGCCGGGAATGGCGAAGGCATTGGGTTCCGCCATGTCTACGACATGAAACCGGTGCGTCAGGTCTTGGCGGGGAGATTCCTTCGCCAGCCGTTGGCCGAGCGCATCCAGGTAGGGAAGGAATTGCGCGTCCTCGATCAGGCCCATTTGCGCTTCGACCTTCTCGGCCTCTTCGGCTCCGATCTTCTTTTCCTGCTCAACCGAGACGAGCGTGACCTCGGGAAGTCCACTGACGGGGTTCATCGAGCAGGCCGTGGCCTGCAGACTCGCCAGCAGCAGACAGGAGAGGAGCCAGCGGTGCCCATGGAGTTGACACATCCGGCGATTTCTCCTACGCACGATCATAAATCCTCCTCATAGACAGTGTGAATACATGGCTTGTCCGGTTGCCTTGATCGAAGAGACCATGACTCAGGTTTTCTGAAGATCTGGCATCGATCGGCATGATGTGTTTGGAGAGGCCGTGAAAGCGGCACCACCTAATCCGAGATTGGAGTACGCACGGCAAGACTCTCGGCATCCGGGCCATTCTAGAGATGGAAGATGGATAAGTCGAGAGGGTCGTTCAGAAATTCGGCAGGTGTCATCGACACGTCACCCGTTACCGCCTTGGCACAGGCGGGCCAATGTTCTTCTTGCGGACAAAATAAAACATTGCGCCCGGCATGAAGAAAGTAACGATCGCCGCGATGACCGTTCCAGAGAATCACCGGCCTTGAGGCGATCTATGCACGGCAATAAATACACCCACACGCTGGGTCCGGCTCAATTCCCCCAACCAGACTCAGGTATTGATCTCCTAGATAACAGGATATTTCCGCCAGGCGTTCATGCGTTAACTTTCTTGAACGCAGCCTTCTTGCCACCTTCCAGTACCTGCTTGGCATCCAGCAGACCGTAGAGCTGGATGATTTTCGCCACATCCCCGGTCCAGCCGGTCTGGTGGCTCGCGCCTAGGCCTGCCCCGTTGTCGCCGTGAAAGTATTCATAGAAGAGAATGTGGTCACGCCAGTGGGGGTCGGATTGGAACTTTTCCGTGCCCCCATACACTGGACGCTTGCTCTGTTCATTCCGCAGGAAGATCCGGCTCAGCCGATCCCCAATCTCCTTGGAGACCTCGAAGAGGTTTATCATCCTGCCGGACCCGGTGGGGCATTCAATTTTGAAATTGTCGCCGTAGTAGAGATAGAAATTCAGGAGCGCCCGAATAATCATTACATTCACCGGCATCCAGATCGGGCCTCGCCAGTTGGAGTTGCCGCCGAACATGCCGGTATTGGATTCTGCCGGCAGGTAGTCCACCCGGTACTCCTGGCCCCCCGCGTGGAAGAGA
>DATENE010000011.1:0-9415 GCA_035275205.1 Nitrospiraceae bacterium | reverse complement strand
CAGGCTGATGACGTTCAAACGAAAAAAGAGATCCTCGCGAAACTCACCGGTTTTCACCGCCTGCCGGAGGTCCTTGTTCGTGGCGGCGATGATCCGAATATTGACCGATACGAGGCGTGTACCGCCGACTCGATGGAATTCTCTGTCCTGGAGCACACGCAAGAGCTTGGCTTGCAGCGGGAGCGACATGTCTCCGATCTCGTCCAGGAAGATTGTGCCGCCGTCCGCCATCTCCAACTTACCCTTCTGCAAACGGTCTGCGCCGGTGAAGGCGCCTCGTTCATGACCGAAGAGTTCGTTTTCGAGCAACGTTTCCGTGAGGGCGACACAGTTGATGACCACCAGCGGCATGGCCTGACGCGGGCTCCACTGATGGATGGAACGGGCGAAGAGTTCCTTGCCTGTGCCGCTTTCACCGAGCAGTAACACGCCGGCATCGGACTTGGCAGCGCGTTGGGCCGACTCCATGACCGTACGGATTTTTGCGCTCATGCCCACGATCGAGGCGTAGCGGCTATCGACTTCGGACTTGAGACAGGCCACTTGCCGTTTGAGCGTATCTCGTTCCAAGGCCTTGCTGATGACGATGAGGAGGTGGTCTTTGTCCAGCGGCTTGGTGAGAAAATCGTAGGCGCCGGTTTTCATGGCCTCGACAGCGGCATCGATTGAGGCATGGGCGGTCATGACGATCACGGGGAGATCTTCGGCTGGTCTGACTTTCGGAAGTCGTTTAAGAACCTCGAGGCCGGTCAGGCGTGGCATGTCCAGATCGAGCAACATGAGGTGCGGGGCTTCCTGCTCGACCAGATCGAGCGCCTGCACCCCATCCTGCGCGATCACGGTTCCATAGTCGGAGGCTTGGAGACGATCCTCCAGCATCGTGGCAATATCAGCATCGTCGTCGACAATAAGGATTTTGGCTTTCATATGTAAACCCGCAAAGAAGCTCTCAGCTCTCAGCGAAGAATGTAATTCCTGTTGAGTGCTGACAGCTGACTACTTACGGCTCCATCACATTGATGACAAGTCCAGTCAGCGGTTTCGGGAAGAAGTACGTTGATTTGTGGGGCATGCGTTCGCCGGCAGTCGCGACGGCTTGCACTTCGCTGACTTTTGTCGCATTGAGCAGTAAGGCTCCGGTTCCCGTTCCCTTCGCTACCCAATCCAAGGCTTCATGATCATCCTTGGTATAGAGGATGGCCTCTTGTTCTTCTTGCGAGGGACAGAGTGTCGTGACGACGAGTTGTTGGAGCAGCGACACATCGAGCTTGGCGCGCGGAGAGGCTTGTGGGGGCGGACGATGGGCCGGTTTCAGGCTCAGTGTGACGTAGCGGCTGTCCCCCTTCAACGCCAGCCCGAATACCGGCAGGGTTTGTCCGGTCGTCCGCATCGACTCGATAAATTTTGCGCGCGTGGCCGTCTGCGTGGCTGCGGTGAACGGAAATTCTTGCAGGTCGAACGTGGGGCCTAACATTGATTGCACACGGTCGTAAGAAGGCAGAACTGTGGTCGTGACCCGATGCGTTGGGAGTACGGTTAAGCCTGGGTCTTCGAGGGCGGTCAAGAGCATCAATACACCGTCATACGGGTGCTGGCCGGTGGGGGATCCCGCCTGCTGCCGACGGAGCTTCTGATAGTTCAACGCGGTCTCATAGCGATGGTGCCCGTCCGCGATAAACAGCGGCTTGTTGCCCAAGGCATCGACCGCGTGCTTCAGCACGGCCGGATCTGTCACAGCCCAGAGCTGCTGACGGAACCCCACATCGTCGCGAAAGTCGATCGAGGCCGGCTTTCCCTTCACCGCCTCTTCCAGCAGGCTCATCACCGCGCCTTGAGGGTCGGAGTAGAGCGACCAAATGGGGCTGAAATTCGACTTGCAGGCTTCGAGCAGATTCAGCCGATCCGTTTTGGCGGCTGAGCGTGTATTCTCGTGCGGGTAGATATGCCCCGAGTCAAGCGCTTCCAGTTTGACAGCGGCGAGAATGCCCTTCAGAGTTTTCGTCGGCGAGCCGGACGGCGCATAGGGCGGTGTGTACTCGATGGTATGGTAGTAGAGGGTCGGCTGCGCGTCGCGTTTCAGCGCTCCGCTCTTCAGCCAATCGCGAAGGGTCGATGCGGCGCGGGTGTATCGATTATGAGCCGGACCGTCGCCTGGTTGTTCGAGACCCAATTCGAGTCGAATGATGTTCTGCGGATGGCGATCGTGCAAGGCCTTCTGCCCGGACGCATCGATGATGTCGTATGGCGGCGCCACGACCTGTTTGATCGCTCCGACGACCGTCGTATCGTACAGCATGCCATGAAATGGAATGATTGTGGCCATGATAGATCCTTTGCTCCGTATGCGGTTCAGGTCGGTCGTGTCATCAATATATGAATGTGGGTTCCTTACTGATTGCGCGGGGCTGTTTTCATGGTTGTTGGTGGAATATGCGGGGGGAAAGGCTATCGATCGCGGGTGACCATATAGTCGGCGGCGACCGAAAGGGCTCGCTTGGCCGTACTGTCTTCGAACTGATTGAGGTCTCGTTGGGCTGCGGCGACGTAGGATCGCGCGCAATCCATGGCATAGGTAATCGAGCCCAACTCTTCCATTAAACGAATGAACCGTCCGAGGTCTTCCTCTGACAGGGTCCTGGTTTCCATGCGGTCGACGATGATTTGCCGGTCCTGTTCCGAGCAATGATGCAGCAGGTGTAACATTGGCAACGTGGCTTTGCCTTGACGGAGGTCCTGTCCCAATGTCTTGCCCAAGCGTTCACCATTGGCTGTGTAATCGAGCGTATCGTCGGCTACTTGGAAGGCGATCCCAAGATGCCGGCCGAACCGGAAGAGCGCATCCTGCTGGGCCTCTGGGGCGTCCGCGAGAATGGCGCCCATGCGACAAGCGGCGGCAATCAGGCCGGCCGTTTTGTATTCGACAATCTTCAGATACTCCGCTTCCGACATGGAGGGATTGCCGTTGTAATAGAGCTGAAGCACTTCGCCTTCCGCCATCTTCTTGCAGGCCTCGCCGAGCACATCGTTAATCGCGTGGTTACGGAAGTCGACGACCTGACAGAAGGCTTTGGAGTAGAGATAATCGCCGACGAGGATACTGATTTGGTTGCCCCAGACTTTTCTAGCGGTTCGGTGGCCTCGGCGGATATCGGCTTCGTCGACCACATCGTCGTGGAGCAGGGACGCGGTATGAATGAACTCCACCAGACTGGCGAGTTGGTGATGATCGCGACCGGTATAGCCGCAGAGACGGGCAGAGAGTACGAGGAAGAATGGTCGGATTCGTTTTCCGCCGCTGTTCAGGATGTGGGCGGCGACGGTATTGACGAGTGCCACACTGGAATCGAGGTTCGTCCGAGCCTGGCGTTCCATCCCCTCCAGTTCATCACGGTACGCCTCCCAGACGTCCGCCATGGTGTTGATCGTGGGGGTGATTGGAGCTTGAGACATGCGGCGGATGGTAGGGCAGAGGAGGAAACAAAGTCAAGCCGATCACCCCTTTGGGGGGCCGGCCGACACGGACTATTTGGACAAGGGTTAATCTTGACAGAAGAATCGTGCTTCTATTAAGGTGAGCGGAGTGGATACGAGCGGAATTTGCCTTGTGAGTGACGGGGTTATCCGTCCCCGGTCGCCTCTCTGGTATAGCCTCCGTCTGGTAATATACACGCCTACATTTTTAACGAGATACGAACGATGAGTATCCCCGGGCTTCCACCGAAGCAAGGCCTTTACGACCCTGAACAGGAGAAAGACTCCTGCGGGATCGGCTTTGTCGTCAATATCAAGGGGCAGAAATCCCATACGATTGTTCAGCAGGGGCTCCAGATTCTTGAGAATCTGAGTCACCGAGGGGCGCAGGGCTGTGATTCTTGCACGGGTGACGGAGCCGGGATCTTGCTTCAAGTCCCGCACGAATTCCTCAAGCGCGCGGTTGGTGATGTGGGAATTGCTCTCCCCAATGCGGGGGAGTATGGCGTCGGGATGACGTTCCTTCCTCCCCAAGCGGATGCACGGAGGCAATGTGAGGCGCTCTTTTCCAGAATCATCGGCGAGGAAGGCGCGCGGCTCCTCGGATGGCGCGATGTGCCGGTCAAGAGCGATGCGATCGGCCTTGTGGCGCGCAGCACCGAGCCGTTTATTCGGCAGGTGTTTATCGCCCGCGATGTGCTCAATGAAGGGCAGTTTGAGCGCAAGCTCTATGTCATTCGCAAGCGGGTGGAAACCGCTGTCCGCGAATCAGCTATTCAGGGACGGGATTATTTCTACATCTCGAGCCTGTCGGCGAACACGATTGTGTACAAGGGGCTGTTGCTTCCCGAGCAGATGTCGGCCTACTACCAAGACCTCAAGGATGAGCGCCTGGCGAGCGCGCTGGCTCTCGTGCACTCCCGCTTCAGTACGAACACGTTTCCCACCTGGCCGTTGGCGCATCCCTATCGCTACATTTGCCATAACGGCGAGATCAATACGCTCAAGGGCAACGTGAATTGGATGCGCGCCAGGCAAGGGCGGCTCAACTCCGATTTGTTCGGCCAGGATCTGGCCAAGCTCTATCCGATCGTCTCCGAACAGCAGAGCGACTCTGCCTGTCTGGACAATGCGGTGGAATTCCTGACCATGGGGGGCCGTTCTCTCCCACACGCGATGATGATGCTGATTCCCGAACCCTGGGTCGCGAATCCACAAATGGATCTCGATCGACGAGGATTCTACGAGTATCATGCGGCGATGCAGGAGCCCTGGGACGGTCCGGCGGCGGTCTGTTTCACGGACGGCAAGTTCATCGGCGCGACACTCGATCGCAACGGACTGCGTCCCTGCCGCTATCAAGTGACGACGGACGGCCTCGTCATTTTGGCGTCGGAAGCGGGTGTGCTGCCGATGGATGTCTGGAAGATCAGGCAGAAGGGGCGGCTCATGCCGGGACGGATGTTCATGGTCGATACCGTGCAAGGGCGCATTATCGATGACGAGGAGGTGAAGGCCGAGATTGTGAGCCGTAAGCCCTACCGGTCCTGGGTCACCGAATATCGGATTTCGCTCGACGAGTTGCCTGATCCCAGCAATGTGCCGCAGCCGGACCACCTGACGCTTCGACAACGCCAGCAGGCGTTTGGTTACACCATCGAAGAGTTGAAGATGGTCATCACTCCCATGGTGGTGGAGGGGCAGGAAACGACGTCTTCGATGGGGACGGATACGCCATTAGCGGTGCTGTCCGATCGGCCGCAACTGCTCTTCAAATATTTCAAGCAGATGTTCGCCCAGGTGACCAATCCGCCGATCGATCCGATCCGTGAAGAGCTGGTGATGTCGCTGACGACCAGCATCGGACCCAAACCGAATCTGATGGATGAAAACCCGGAGTCCTGCCGCCGCATCCGAGTCAAGCAGCCGATCCTGACGAACGCCGAACTGCAGAAGATCCGCGAAATTGCCGATCCGCATTTTAAGAGCAAGACGCTCACGATGCTCTTTCGGGTGGCCGAGGGACCGGAGGGGCTGGGGGCGGCAGTCGACGATCTCTGCCGACAGGCTTCCCAGGCGATTAAGGACGGCTACAAGTTTCTGATCCTGAGCGATCGCGGAGTGAACGAAGAGTGGGCGCCGATTCCGAGTCTTCTCGGCATCGCGTCCGTCCATCATCATCTCGTGCGCGATTGCACGAGGACCGAGGTCGGTCTCATCGTGGAAACAGGCGAACCGCGCGATGTGCACCATTTCGCCTGCTTGATCGGCTATGGGGCCGGGGCCGTGAATCCCTATCTAGCCTTCGAGACCATCGTGGACCTGGACCGTGAGAGCTATTTCCCCGAGGGGCTGGACGCGCAGACCGCGGAAGGCAAGTTCATCAAGGCCATCAATAAAGGCTTGCTCAAGATCTTCTCGAAGATGGGCATCTCGACGGTGCAATCCTACTGCGGCGCGCAGATCTTCGAAGCCATCGGATTGAACCGCGAACTCATCGTCCGATACTTCACCGGCACGCCGTCGCGCGTGGAGGGGATCGGCATCCGCGAGGTCGGCGAAGAGACGCTTCGGCGCCATCGCTTGGCCTATGAGCCGGCGCCGATCCGGCAACTCGATTTCGGCGGGGAAATCCACTACCGCATCCAGAACGAGCACCACAACTGGAACCCCGACACGATTTCCAAGCTGCAACATGCGACGAAAGCCAACGACCCCAAGACGTTTGCAGAGTTCTCCCGGCTCGTGGACGATGAGAGCAGGCGGCGATCGAACCTGCGCGGGTTGCTCGAGTTCAAGTTCCTGCCGGAACCGATTCCGGTCGAGGAAGTGGAGTCGGCGAAGGAGATCGTCAAGCGGTTTACGACGGGGGCGATGTCGTTCGGCTCGATCAGCAAGGAAGCGCACGAGACCCTGGCCATTGCGATGAACCGCCTGGGGGCCAAGAGCAACACCGGCGAGGGCGGAGAAGATCCCGCTCGATATATTCCGCTGGAGAACGGCGATTCGAAGAACAGCTACATCAAGCAGGTGGCGTCGGCGCGGTTCGGCGTCACAAGCCATTATCTGGTGAACGCGAGAGAACTGCAGATCAAGATGGCGCAGGGGGCGAAGCCGGGTGAGGGCGGGCAGTTGCCGGGCCATAAGGTCGATGAAAACATCGCGAAGTTCCGCTATGCCACGCCCGGCGTGCAGCTCATTTCTCCGCCTCCGCACCACGACATCTATTCCATCGAAGATTTGGCGCAGCTCATTTTCGACTTGAAAAATTCCAATCCGGACTCGGCGGTGTCGGTCAAGCTCGTCTCGGAAGTGGGTGTCGGCACGGTTGCAGCGGGGGTGGCAAAAGCTCATGCGGACAAAGTCCTCATCAGCGGCGACTCGGGCGGGACCGGCGCTTCTCCGCTCTCCTCCATCAAGTATGCGGGGGTTCCGTGGGAACTGGGACTGGCCGAGACGCATCAAACCTTGGTGCTGAACGATCTGCGTGGCCGTATCCGTGTCGAGACCGACGGGCAAATGAAAACCGGGCGCGATGTGGCGATCGCCACCCTGTTGGGCGCCGAGGAGTTCGGGTTTGCGACCGCGCCCCTGATTGTCGAAGGCTGCATCATGATGCGGAAATGCCACCTCAATACCTGTCCCGTCGGCATTGCGACACAGGACCCGGCTTTGCGAAAGAAATTTGCCGGGCAGCCGGAACATATCGTGAATTTCTTTTTCTTCGTCGCCGAAGAATTACGCCAGATCATGGCCAAACTGGGTTTCCGAACTATCAACGAGATGGTCGGACGTGTGGATAAATTGAAAATTCATAAGGCTGTCGATCACTGGAAGGCCAAGGGGCTGGATCTGACCCCTCTTTTACAGACCCCGAATGTGGGGGCGGAGATTCCGCGCTATTGTGTGCAGAAGCAGGATCACGGTCTCGCGGGCGTGCTCGATAACAAGTTGATTGAGCTGTGCAAGCCGGCATTGGAAAAGAAAGAGAAAGTGACTCTCGATCTGCCGATCAGAAACGTGAATCGTACGGTTGGGACGATGCTTTCCAGCCGCGTGGCCAAACAGTACGGACTCGAGGGATTGCCGGAGGATACCATCACGATCAAGTTCTCCGGTTCCGCCGGACAGTCGTTCGGCGCATTCCTGTCCCGCGGCATCACGCTCATCCTCGAAGGCGAGTCGAACGACTATCTGGGCAAGGGACTCTCCGGCGGCAAGATCGTGGTATTTCCGCCTAAACAGGCGATCTATGTGCCGGAAGAAACGATCCTCATCGGCAATACCTCCCTCTATGGCGGGACGCAAGGGGAAGCCTATTGTTATGGGATGGCGGGTGAGCGGTTTGCCGTGCGAAACAGCGGCGTCAGAGCGGTTGTCGAAGGAACCGGCGATCACGGCTGCGAGTACATGACCGGCGGGGTGGTCGTCGTCTTAGGGCAGACGGGACGAAACTTTGCCGCAGGCATGTCGGGCGGCGTGGCGTTCGTACTGAACGAATTCGACAAGTTCCAATCACGCTGTAACTTCGGCATGGTGGAGTTGGAAAAAGTCAAGACGTCGGAGGACAAGAAGACGCTGCATCAGATGATTACGTCGCACTTCATCCATACCGGCAGCCGGAATGCGAAACGCATCCTCGATAGCTGGGAATCGATGCTGCTGAAATTCGAGAAGGTGATGCCGGTAGACTATAAGCGTGTGTTAGAAGAACGGAAGAAGAAAGCGGCCGCTGCGAAGTAAGGCGTGAGGGGCAAAAGGGGATAACGGAGAGGATCGACTCTCTGTGCTGTGGTCGAAAGCTGAGCGCTGATAACTGAAAGCTAGAAGAATGGGTGATATCAAGGGTTTCATGAAATATGCCCGTGAGGGTCCCAAGCGGAAGCCGGTCGAGCTGCGTGTGCTCGATTGGAAGGAGATGTATGAACCCATCTCTGAAGACAAGCTGAAGACGCAAGGCGCCCGCTGTATGGACTGCGGCGTGCCGTTTTGCCAGGGGAACACCGGCTGTCCGGTTATCAACTTGATCCCAGACTGGAACGATTTGGTCTATCGTGGCCGTTGGAAAGACGCGCTCAAGGCGCTTCATACCACGAACAACTTTCCTGAGTTTACCGGCCGGCTCTGCCCGGCGCCCTGTGAAGGGGCTTGTGTGCTGGGCATCAACGAAGACCCCGTCTCCATTCGGATCGTTGAGTGGAACATCATCGACCGGGGATTCAATGAAGGCTATGTCGAGCCGATTTTGCCGGTGTTGAAAACCGGGAAAACGGTGGCCATTGTCGGGTCTGGCCCGGCTGGTATGGCGGCGGCGCAACAATTGGCGCGCGCAGGCCATAGTGTCACGCTCTTCGAGAAAGCCGATCGCATCGGCGGACTGTTGCGTTACGGCATCCCGGATTTCAAAATGGAAAAGTGGGTCATCGACCGTCGTCTGGAGCAGATGAAGGCCGAAGGCGTCGAGTTCAAGACCGGTGTGACGATTGGCAAAGACATCACCGGTGAACAACTGCGGGCCCAGTTTGATGCCGTTGGCCTTACTACGGGTGCAGAACAGGCCCGTGAGTTGCCGATTCCCGGCCGCGAACTCAAGGGCGTGCATCTTGCGATGGAGTTTCTCACGCAGCAGAACAAACGGAATGCTGGCGACACGGTCACGGATGAACCGATTACGGCAAAGGGCAAGCGCGTCGTCATCATCGGCGGCGGCGACACAGGCTCCGATTGTCTGGGGACTGTGCATCGGCAGGGCTGCATCGAAGCGCATCAATTTGAATTGCTCCCGGAGCCCCCTCCGACTCGCGCTGATTCGACACCCTGGCCGCTCTGGCCCATGCAACTTCGCACGTCGCACGCGCACGAAGAAGGCTGCGACCGTCAGTGGAGTGTCTCAACCACGAAATTCACCGGCTACAACGGCCAGGTGACAAAGCTTCACGGCAAT
>DATENE010000010.1:0-21425 GCA_035275205.1 Nitrospiraceae bacterium | reverse complement strand
GTCGAGATACCCGTCGATTCTCACCGTTCCACTATAGGAGATAGTGCCTTTGAACTCAACACCCTTCCCCACAAAGGCGTTAATATCTTCGGCTTTGTCTGACGTTGAGTTGGCAGCAGCCATGGTCATCTTTTCGCTTTCCTGCTCATTGACGCTCATCTCTTCTTTTTTTTCCTGCCCCCACATGAACGTGTCTCCTCAAGTCGATGACCCCACTATTTCGTTTGTCGTAGTTGCGGTACTGTGTATGGAAAATCCTTGATGAGTGTGAGTATGGTCACGAATACGTAGAAGCAACAAGTATGCCTCTGTCTCTCATGATTTTTACGAGGCAAGGCTGAATAGAGCGAACTAATTCAAAAGTGTCTCAAGAATCCCGTCGAGTTCTGGGGGGGAGAAGTAGTGAATGACGATTTTCCCTCCACGCTTTCCTTTTTGGATTATAACTTTCGTGCCCAATCGTTTTTGTAATCGTTCTTCGACATCAGACCAGGGTGTTCGCCGTAATTCCTTTGTCCCTCGCTTCTTTCCAGTCAGTGATGCTTCAATGAATTTTTCCGTCTCTCTCACTGATAAGGCTTTTGAGAACACAAGCTGGGCGACTCTAAGCTGTTCATTTTGACCTGGAAGACCGAGAATAACTTTGGCATGTCCCATGGAGAGCTGATTCGATTCAATCAGCTGCTGGATCTCTAAAGGAAGCTGTATAAGACGCACGATATTGGCGATCGATGATCGTTCACAACCGACTCGTCGCGCAATTATGTCCTGAGTCAGTCCAAATTCGTTCATCATCCGATGATAGGTCCTAGCCATCTCCATGGGGTTGAGATCTGCGCGTTGAAGATTTTCCACCAACGCTAGAACGACTGATTCTTCATCTCCGCAATTGCGAATGACGGCTTGAATCGTCTCCAGCCCCGCTTCTTTCGCCGCGCGCCAACGCCGTTCGCCGGAAATGAGTTCATATATTCCATCACCCTTGCGCCGCACTAAAATTGGTTGCAGCAGCCCGCTCTGCTTCAATGAATCCGTGAGTTCTGCCAGTTCCTGAGCCGAAAAATTTTGTCTTGGCTGGTACCGATTGGGTACGATTGCATCCACCCGCAGATGTTGAATCTCCGATAATTCAGAAATCGCCACGGGCTTGGCAGCGGGCAACAATGCGTCAAGTCCTCTACCGAGCGCTTTTTTCTCCATGACTCACAAACTCCTTTGCTAGTGACAAATAGGCCTGAGAACCTGCAGATGCAACGTTATATAACATGGCTGGACGTCCATAGCTCGGAGCCTCCGCCAGTGTCACATTGCGAGGGATCATGGTGTTGTAAACGACCTCTTTGAAATGCTCACGAACTTGCTCAACGACTTGACGCGCCAACGTATTCCGCGCATCGAACATTGTCAAGACGATCCCTTCTAATTTAAGGTCTGGGTTAAAGGATTGACGAACTCGATCGATGTTTCCAACCAAGCGGCTTAACCCTTCCATGGCATAGTATTCACATTGAACCGGGACGATTATACTCTCTGCCGCGACTAGGGCATTCACCGTCAGAATTCCTAATGTAGGAGGACAATCGAGAAAGATAATGTCAAATAACTGGTTCACATCTCGCAAGAAATGTTGAAGCAGTCTTTCACGCTCTTCCACATTCACCAGCTCTATTTCTGCCCCAGACAAGTCAGCATTTGCTGGCAAAAGTGACAACCCGCTCACTTCTGTTGCTTGCACAACATCTTGAAACTTCACATATTTAATAAGACAGTTGTACACAGTCGTTTCTAGGGAACGGGGGTCGACCCCTAGCCCACTTGTAGCATTCCCTTGCGGATCCATATCCACAAGCAAGACACGCTTCCCTAGGAGTGCGACACCAGCGGCCAGGTTCACGGCCGTTGTAGTTTTTCCTACGCCACCCTTCTGATTTGCGATCGCTACAATCTTTGCCATAGCTTGAATTGATTTATCTGTTCCTCATACATTCATCGATAATGTTCCACGTGGAACTTAAATGTATGTAGTTGATTGTATTATAAAATACAACTCCCAATCACTGTGACGACTCTCTTGCCAGATCCTTGAGGAAGAATAAGATCTATTTCGCTCATAAGATGAAACTCTTTTCCGATCTCCTGCTTCTTGATGGTCTCCGTTCGATACAAGACGACTTTGCCTCTTGAGGTCAGCAATGCAGGGAGGTATTTCCTGACCTCTTCATATTTCAAAGCTCTTAGCACGACCACATCAATAACATCATTGAGAGGCTGCTTGGTATATTGTTCTATGGTTCCACAAAACGTAGATACGTCCTGAAGCTTTAACAAGCCGATCACTGAGTTGAGAAATGAACATTTCTTCTGAATTGGCTCTACTAGGATCAGTCGTATATCAGACCTCACGATTTTAAGAGGGATACCAGGAAAACCTCCCCCTGATCCCACATCCACCACCAGGCTTTTTTGTGGAAAGCTTGTCGCGACAAGCCCAACAAGTGAGTCCACGAAATGTTTGATGATTATTTCTTTAGGATCGATGATCGCCGTGAGATTGATCGCCTTATTCCACTCAATGAGATGAGCAAGATAGCGCACGAACTGATCCGCATGGGCTTCCGCGATTGTCAGCCCAAGTTCCTTTATGGAGCTAATCGTGAATTCGCGTAATTCTTGTTCATGTTCCACGTGGAACAATTACGTGAATCAGCAGATGAGGTCAAGACATTCCAGAGGAGGTAGTAAAGATCTCCACGCGTACTCGTCTAGGGTAAGACTCGCAGAGCACTATCTCGATCTGATTCGCCCTTGTATTTTTCAAGGGCTACGAGGAGAAGAGAAATTGCCGCTGGTGTGACTCCTGAAATTCTCGATGCCTGGCCAATAGACGCGGGTCGAACCTTTTTAAGCTTTTCACAGACCTCTCGCGAAAATCCAAGAGTCCCATCGTAATTGAAGGCTGTTGGAATGGGTTTCGTTTCGAGGTTTTTGAATCGACTTACCTGTTGAAGCTGGCGCTTGATGTAGCCTGAGTACTTGACTTGTAACTCTACTTCATCAGCAGTTTCAATGTCTTGTAATATGTCAACCCCAAGTGCCTCTAACAGAGTCTTGTAGCTCGCTCCCTGGCGCCGCAAAAGTTGGGCTGCGGTAAAGGGCCCAGAGATCTCCTCAATCTGAACTTTAGCTAGGCGTTCACGAACAGCTTCCGTGAGTTTTGGTCGAAGTTCTTCAAGGCGAACGAGCTCAGATGCGATGGTTTTCTGTTTTACCTGAAACCGTGTATAGACCTCGTCGCCAATCAACCCAACTTGCCGCCCAGTATCAGTTAATCGAAGATCGGCATTCCCATGGCGCAATAATAGGCGATACTCTGCTCGTGATGTAAACATGCGATAAGGTTCACGCGCATCTTTTGTAATGAGATCGTCAATAAGGACGCCAATATAGGCCTGGGACCGGTCAAGCACTAATGGCAACTTCCCTCGAAGCTTCAGCACCGCATTGATTCCGGCCATTAAACCCTGAGCCGCTGCCTCCTCGTATCCGGATGTCCCATTGATCTGTCCTGCGTGGTATAGGCCATCAAGAAGCTTGGTCTCCAGAGTCGGATGCAATTGCCGTGGAGGAAAGTAGTCGTACTCGATTGCATAGCCAGGCTTGAGCATAATGGCTTGCTCTAACCCTGGAATCGTCTTCAGCATCGCGGCCTGCACATCAACCGGTAGGCTGGTGGAGATTCCGTTGGGATAAAACTCACAACTATCCAATCCTTCCGGCTCGATGAAAATCTGGTGTCGTTCTTTGTCTGCAAAGCGTACGACTTTATCTTCGATCGACGGACAGTACCTCGGCCCCACCGATTCAATGATACCGCTGTAGAGCGGCGACCGGTCCAGATTGCGCTGAATCAACTCGTGCGTCGCGCGATGGGTATGGGTCAAATGACAGGGGAGTTGCCGGTTCTCGATCCGGTCCGTCCGATACGAAAACGGCGGCGGTGGATCATCTCCTGGTTGGGGTACCATCACGGAAAAGTCGATGGTCGTCCCATCCAAGCGAGGAGGCGTGCCGGTTTTGAGCCGGCCCACCTCGAATCCCAGGTCGCGCATACAATCGGATAGGTGCTCGGCGGACGCCTCTCCAGCTCGTCCCGCGGGGAAATGATTCAAGCCGATATGGATAAGTCCCTTAAGGAAAGTTCCTGATGTCAGAATAACGGCCTTTGCTTGAATGTGATCGCCGCTACTTGTCACCACGCCTGTAATCGCGCCGGCATGCGTGAGCAAGCGATCCACCGTTCCCTCGCCGATCGTCAGCCCTTCCTGCTGGCTCAATGTTCGTTGCATGGCCTCTCGATACAGCTTTTTGTCGCATTGGACGCGAAGGGCTCGCACCGCCGGACCTTTACTTGTGTTGATGAATCGGAACTGGATACCGGCTTGATCCGTGTTCCGCGCCATCTCACCACCCAGCGCATCGATTTCCTTTACCAGATGCCCTTTGGCAATTCCCCCGACCGCCGGGTTACATGACATGTGCGCGATTCGGTCGTGATCCATGGTGAGCAGCAAGGTTTGCGCACCCATGCGTGCCACAGCCAAGGCAGCCTCACAGCCGGCATGACCTCCGCCCACCACAATGACATCAACAGTCTGTCCCACGTTCAATCTTTTCCTATTTGCCGATACAAAACTCTGAAAAGATTCGACCAAGGATTTCGTCCGTCGTGATGGCGCCCGTAATTTCACCGAGTGCGTCGGCAGCAGCGCGCACATCGACCGAGACCAGCTCCCCTGCCGCCCCCCACTGCACGGACTCAAGAGCCTGGCCCAAGGATTCACCGGCCCGGCGCAACGCATCACGGTGTCGTACGTTCGTGACAGTGACACCCTCGGCCGCCTCAAAGCCACCAGACAACAGCTGAGCGCGAAGAGCCGATTTCACCATTTCAATACCCAAACCCGTTTTTGCCGAAATACTATATGAATAATGGCCTTCAAGCGCGGCATCCGACTCGACCGCATCGCTCAAATCGGCTTTGTTCAGCAGCAGCATATGCTTGCGATTCTTGACCACACTCAGGAGCTTCCGATCATCACTCGTGAGGGGTAGGCTCCTATCCACTACCACGAGTAAGAGGTCCGCTTCTTCCTGTGCGACATGCGTCCGTTTGATCCCTTCCAGCTCGACAATATCGTCCGTTTCCCGCACTCCTGCCGTATCAACCAAACGAATCGTCACCCCGTCAAGATCGATGGACTCCTCAATCACATCCCTCGTCGTGCCAGGAATGGCCGTGACAATCGCCCGCTCTTCCCTCAGGAGACGGTTCAATACGCTGGATTTACCGACATTCGGGCGGCCAAGGATCACGACGTGGGCTCCCTCCCGTAAGATCCGCCCCTCCCGCGCTGTCGCTTCCAGTTTCCGAACCACCGCACAGGTCTCTCTCACAATACGAATCAGTTCATCGCGTTGAAGAAAGGATATGTCTTCGTCCAGAAAATCGATCCCCGCCTCCACATGGGCTAATACTCCTAGAAGAGAGGTCCGAGCCTGCTGTACTTCACGCGAGAGGTCACCCCGCAGATGGCGTTGCGCAATATTCAATCCAATGGAGGATGTGGCCCTGATGGTATCGAGCACTGCCTCCGCTTGAGAGAGATCTAAGCGTCCATTGAGAAAAGCCCGCTTCGTAAACTCTCCCGGTTCCGCCATCCGCGCACCGGATTCAACACAAACCTTGCAAACCAACTCCAGCAGCAATGCCCCGCCATGAGACTGAATTTCCACCACGTCCTCTGCCGTAAACGATCGCGGAGCCTTCATGTAGACCACGAGTGCCTCATCGAGCAGGCCCGATCCAGACAGGCGTTGATGAACGACTCTCGCCTCTTTTCGCTTATCCGATGTGGGAATCACAAGATCGGCAAGATGGAGCGTATGTGAAGAAATCGATGAGAGGGGATGGCCAGACCGCAAGCGCACAACCTGAGAAGCGACAACAAGCGCCTGAGGACCGCTCAGACGAACAATCCCAATGCCGCCCTCGCCTTTGGGGGTGGCAATGGCACAAATCGTGTCTTCGAGTCCTCCATACATGACGACTCTTTCACTTCGGTCGCATAACGGCGAGGCGCCTATGCACTCGTGCTGCCGCTCTGCTGAGCACCCATCGAGGCGAGGGCTTTGTCGTGCAATAGAAAACGATCCGTCACTAATTGTTGCGTGATGGTCAGAACATTGTTCGTCAGCCAGTACAGCACGAGGCCCGCGGGAAAATTTACGAACAGGAATGTTAATCCGATCGGGAGCACCAACATGATCTTTGCCTGTGCCGGATCCATCGTAGTGGGCGTGATCTTCTGTTGTATAAACATCGTCGCCCCCATGATAACCGGCAGCACATAGTAGGGGTCCTGCAACGACAAATCGGAAACCCAGAGCATGAAAGGAGCCTGGCGCAAATCGATTGTCATATAGAGGACATTGAACAGGGCTATGAAGACCGGCATCTGTAAGAACATCGGGAGGAAGCCGCCCAGCGGATTCACTTTCTGCTCACGGTACAGCTTCATCAACTCCTTGTTCAGACGATCGCGATCGCCTTTGTATTTCTCCTGGACTTCTTTGATCTTGGGTTGGATCAGCCGCATCATTTTCATCGATTTGTAGCTCTTGTACTGCAGCGGCACAAATAACAATTTGATCCCCAACGTCAGTAGGATGATGGTGACCCCATAGTTATGGACATACTCGTGGATGAACCGCAGAACATAAAAGATCGGTTTCGCGACTGACTTCACGATAGTCCAACTGCCATAGATGAACCATCCGAAATCGATCATATCTTCCAGGCCGACGTTCAACGAGCGGAGGGTGTCGTATTCCTTTGGGCCTGCGTACAGCTGAAGCGCAACCGAGGATGCTCCTGCTGACGCCGCCATCCGCAGCCCAGCCGACACGATCTTTTCGCCCTCGGTCTTGGCAAAAGCTGCCTCACCTGCCTTCGGGATCAACACCGAAAGAAAGTACTTATCCTGCAAGGCGACCCACTGAACCGCTCCCTTCCGTTCAAGTTCCTTCTCCGGCGTCTCTTTTTCAACTTTGTCGTCAACCCGCGAGGCCGATCCGATCAGACCGATAAACCCATCGCCCCATTCCACGATACCGAAATTCGTCCCTAACCCGATATCATAGGACTCAGTCACTCCCTCGACGGAGAACGACATGTCCACCAGATAGCTATCGTGATGAAATGTCAGTCGTTTCTCCACACTGAGATGGGTCGCTGCATCGTGAAACTGCATCGTGACATGCCCGACAGGATGAGCGGCATCGAGTTTCGTAAAATCTTTCTCAATATGATAGAGACCTTCGCGAATCGTCTTGTCGATGTCGGCATTCGTGGCTGTTATCGAGAGTGGGCCCTTAAACTTTCCCCCTTGATAGACGAGTTGTACCGGCTTCGCTTCAGGAGGGCCCGTATGGTATCGCTTCAGCTCCCAACTTCGTATCACTCCGCCACGATTTGAAAATTCGGCCCGAACCAGATCCGTCTCAATCGTCACCGTCTGTTCCAAGATTGGCAGAGGACTACCCGACGCAGGAGCGCCAGACTTTTGACTCGATTGACTTGGGACGCTCAGACTGGTCGGTCCACTGTCCTTGCCTCTCAAGGAGTCGGAAGTGGGCTCTCGCTCCGAAGAGGAAGGGGCCTGGACGGAACCGTCCTGAACAGGAGGGGGCTCAGGAAGCCATCCCATCTGCTTGAGGAAGAAGTCAAATCCCAGGATGATCGCTAACGACAGAACGAGAAATACGACAATACGTTTGTCCATAAATAAACCGCTACCACCATGTGAACAATTCTGTTTCTACTATTTCAGAGAATCCATTCCTCCAGGAGGAAATGGATAATTTTCAAGCAAGTGACGGATCACAAGCTTGAGTCCATTCAGCACCCCTACCGACTGATCGCAGCCCTCATATATATTCAGAGCAGGTCGCCTCAGAAGCGGAGATTGGCCTGAAGAGGGGCGAGATCCAATAAGGTACAGGCTAACAGTGTCAGGCACCACTGGCGCACGCTAGTCCTCATACATACGAAGCAGTTGTTGGCGCTGCAGCGTTGATAGCCACACCTTTTTCAAGACGGCAAAGGGTTGCGAAATCGAATCCCGCTTCGGAAAGACCACCAGATCGTGCCCCGAGATCAATTGACCATCCAGCTGACGCGTGAGTTCCCGAAACAGCCGCTTGACCCGATTTCGACTGACGGCTCCCCCGAATCGCTTCCCCACTACAATACCGACCCGGCTTCCATTCAGGTCAGTCCGGCAAATCACTACATTAAAGAGGGCGGTCGAGATACGATGACCATGCTGCTTGGCATACTCGATGTCCCGGCTACGTTTTAGGAACAGACTTCTGCCATCTCCACCCTGCGACATCGCCATCATCCTGGGAGAGGCCCAGCTTGCACAGGACTTCCTCTTCAAGCCCAGATCTCCGGACTCGGCTGTGACCATACGCCGTCATCCTGTGATGGGAACTACCTTGTCCGGGGCACATAACGGAGGGCAAAGATTCCTTCGTGCAGCCCTAGTCAGCGTCGCTCGATCTATACTGCTAAGCGGGCTCGCCCCTTGGCGCGACGACGAGCCAAGACCTTCCGGCCATTCTTCGTGCTCATCCGCTTGCGGAATCCATGTTCACGTTTTTTCTTGAGATTCGATGGCTGCTGAGATGTAAACGACATGCGATCGCTCCTTGCCTGAGAAGACTCACAGATAACCTGGCATTATAGGGACGGGCTGACACCCTGTCAAACTACGTGCCATCCATCTTAAAATGATCATCTCGTATCAGGGCACCATGAGGCACACCTTCTAACAATATGCTGAAACCGACCGCCAGCCTGTCTGGTTTGTTTGCATGAGACTAATAGATTGACCCGACAGACCAGTTAACCAGACAGGCTGGGTTTGCCTCAGACGGGTGGCCCATTGGATTTCAGGAAGGGCGACATCAGTGTTCCGAAGCCTGATAAGTCCAAAAGGAACACCAATCCTAACCCACTGATAACTCTTTCGTATTGGGGCGCATTTGTCGCTGACCGACTAGATTGCCTCAGGATTTTTAAACTCCTCGCACGGGCACATCTCTATGCTGTTGTAACAGTGCTGCTTTCCCCAACCCCTGCTATGTCGTTCCTGGCATTACCTTTGCGCATCAGCCAGTACCTCCAATATCTTGAGTGGGGGGGGTGCCAATGTTTGAGCGAGAGACGCTGGGCCAGTGGGCAATCACACTGCCCATGCCAAGGTCAAATAAGGTAATCACTCTGCGTCTAAAAAGAATTACGGTAGACTTGCTGCATGTCCAATCATTACCCACGACTAATTTGGGCGTTCTTGGGGTTGGGGGTCATGGCGCTAGTCGGCTCCGCCTCCGGTTGCGTCCAGGCCGTGCCTCAAGACGTAGTCGAAGCGGTTGAGAATATCGATCGAGACTTGCTGAAATTGCGGGCGGATGAATTCTCGTCCACCGACTATACGCAGTTCTCGCACCAGTGGATGACGCTCAAAGCTCGCGCTCAGGCCGATGAGGATCTCATCCGTTGGCCTTGGGAGCCTAATGACTTGGAAGTGGCCCTTCGCCAGCTGCAAGAAGAAGGGTTGCGCACAGTTGCCCGCATCACGAAGGAGCGTGAATCGCGCCGCCGTTCTGCGGAAGACGAGATCGCCCAGGTTGAAAATGGATTCCGGACGATGACTCCGAAAGTCAACGCCAGCGATAGTCGCTTCCTGTTGGGAGAGAAGCCCGATGAAATCGAATTGCTCGTGAAGCAGCCCCCCGCGCTCTATGAACAGGGTCAGTACGTTCGGTCCCTTGCCGCACCCAACCGAGCCGTGCAGAGCCTCACAGTGCAATCGGCCGTGCTGAGTAGCGAATTGGGGCGGCACGTCGATCACTGATACCACGAATTCCTTCCGCGGGCTTGTTTTCATCCTCGGACCTACGGGAAGCAAAGTCCAATCATCGTCTCCCTCACATCTCGGCGTTCCTCACTCCCACCGTAAACTTCACCGGGACAATTGGAGAAGACAGGCTCTGGTTTCTCCATCGAACCACGACGCCATTGGTGAGATCTCATGTTTGTGTTTCGCTCTTCCGATATCTACAATACGTGGAAGCCTTGCCATGACGCTCAAGATTGATCGATCATTTCCCCAGGACCTTCAATCCCTGGTCTCCGCAGGGAACGCACGACTCGACGCATCCCATGCAGTCGAGCGACTATGGGCTCGCGACCATCGACTCTGGAAACAAGATCCCACCGACATCACCAACCGCCTCGGCTGGCTGACCATCATCGAGTACATGAAAGACCGGGCTGAGGAGTTACGCACCTTCGCCACCTTAGCTAAAAAGCGCGGCATCCGCGACGTAGTCCTGCTAGGGATGGGCGGCAGCAGCTTGGGGCCTGAAGTGCTTCGCGCATCATTTGGGTCACTCGATGGATTCCCCCGCCTCTGGGTCCTCGATTCCACCGTCCCGGGCTGGGTTCACCAGGTCACGCGGGCGATCGACCCGGCTCGGAGCCTCTTCATCCTCGCCAGCAAATCCGGTGGAACGATCGAAGTCATGTCGCTCTTCGCCCACTTTTGGGAACGTGTTCACCAGACTCCGGGCCTCCAAGGCGGCGCGCAGTTTCTCGCCATTACTGATCCTGGCACCGGATTGGAAAAGCTGGCAGCCGAGCATCAGTTCTGGCGTATCTTTTCAAACCCGCCGGACATCGGTGGACGGTACTCAATCCTTTCCTATTTTGGATTAGTCCCTGCCGTTCTGATGGATATCGATGTCACACGATTACTCTCGCGTGCCACAGCTATGGCCCAGGCCTGTCGAATCCAGTCCCCTCGTGGACAAAACCCCGGCGCCGATCTTGGCGCAACAATGGCTTCGATGGCGCAGGCAGGACGCAACAAAATCACATTGATTACATCACCACAGATCAGCACATTTGGTCTGTGGGCGGAACAACTCCTCGCGGAAAGCACCGGCAAGGAAGGAACCGGCCTCATCCCTGTGGCGAATGAACCGATCGTCTCTCCGACCGCCTATGGCACGGACCGGCTCTTCGTTTATCTGAGGTTACAGGGAGATCAGAATAGACAGCTCGACCGGCAGATTGCCGGGCTCGCGCGAAAGGGCCATCCGATCCTGACCCTCGCGCTTCAAGATCGATACGATCTTGCAGGGGAATTTTTCCGGTGGGAATTTGCCACGGCCATGGCGGGCCATCTCCTGGGGATTCACCCGTTCGACCAACCGAACGTCCAAGAAAGCAAAGACAATACCGCCCGCGTACTGGAAAACATCCAGGCAACCAGCCGGTTGCCGAAGCAGGCTACTGCGACCGTGGCACAAGCCGCGGCACGACTTAAGCGGCAATGTCGACCCGGCGCCTACGTCGCCATCTTGGCCTATACGACACCCTCTCCCAAGATGGAACAGGCCATTCGCTCGCTGCGAAGAGCGCTCGTCTCCCGTCATCATGTGGCCACGACAGCCGGCTATGGTCCACGTTATCTCCATTCGACAGGCCAACTCCACAAGGGAGGCCCGAAGAGCGGAATATTCCTACAACTCATCGATTCGATGACTCCCGATCTCAAGATTCCCGGAAAACCATTCACCTTTCGCGCGCTCGCACAGGCCCAAGCGGCCGGTGACATACAGGCCCTCCAAGCTCATGAGCAACAGGCGATCGTCCTGCCTTTGGGCAGGAATTCGATCGCGACGATTCGGGCGCTGACGAAGTCTCTCGCCTCTCGTACGTCCGCTCGTCGTCCAACTAGGCGGCGCGCCAAGCGCGCGCGCGCCAGAAAAAAGTAAGATGCCTGCCGTTCCCGACATCCGCATCCACAGAGACAGCCAAGCCTGGACTGGCGCAGCAGCTGAATTCGTACTGGAAGTGGGCAAAGAAGCCGTCCGCGCGAACGGTCGATTCCTCATTGCCCTCTCCGGTGGCACGACACCGGAAATCCTCTACAGAGCCCTGACCTCTCCTGCCTTCGCCGATCGCCTCGATTGGTCCCGGACCACATTTTTTTTCAGCGATGAACGCTGTGTTCCTCCGGATGACCCTCGAAGTAACCACTCCTTAGCCAAGAAAGCTCTGTTCACTCCTCTGAACATTATGCCCTCTCAGGTCTATCGTATGGCAGGAGAATCCAGTGACCCCCAGTCGGCGGCTGTTGAGTACGAACAGCAGTTGCGCCTTGCGACGAAAAGCGCACCATTGGCCAAGCCGTCCCTTGACCTTGTCCTCTTAGGCCTGGGCGAAGACGGGCATACCGCGTCTCTGTTTCCCGGGGCATCAATTTTACAGGACCATCAACACCTGATCGCGGCAACACAGTCCCCTAAAGATCCGCCCAACAGACTGACCATGACCCTAGCTGCGATCAACAGGGCGAGTGTGATACTGTTTCTCGTGACAGGAGCCGGCAAGGCAGGAGTTGTGAGAGCCATCCTCGATCCGAAGTCCGAGGCTGAACGCGAACTTCCTGCCGCGTTGGTCGTACCGGAGGAAGGCCGTCTCATCTGGTTTCTCGATCAAGCTGCGGCAGCCGAGCTTCCGATAGGTTAACTTCGGATGAGCACAAGAGGGCAGGATGATTGTTGCTGGAGATATCGGGGGCACGAAAACGCATTTGGCCCTGTTTGACTGGAGCAAAGATCGCGTCAATCCTGTCCGATTGGAGACGTTCCAGAGTGCCGATTACACCTCGCTTGAGGATATCCTCTCCGAATTCCTCGTTCCACCGAAGCCTCCGTCGCCCATCGACGAATTTGCTACCGAGAAGAGTGAGACCGCCGGGTTGGAGCCGGAGCGTTCAACGGAAACACCGCTGAAAATCGATGCGGCTTGTTTCGGCGTCGCCGGCCCCGTCTTTCAGAACCATTCTAAGACGACGAACCTCCCGTGGGTCGTCGATGGCGCAACGCTGGCGAAACAGTTCGACATACCGAGAGTGAAGTTGCTCAACGATCTCGAAGCCATGGCACACGGTATTCTGTTGCTCAGACCGGACGAACTCCACATCCTCAACGCCGGCACTCCTCCACAGCATAATCAGGCGCTCGCCCTGATCGCTGCGGGAACCGGATTGGGCGAGTGCATCCTCTTCTGGAACGGTTCGCGCTATCAGCCTATGCCGTCTGAAGGCGGTCACGCAGACTTCGCACCGAACAATGACAATGAAATTGAACTGCTGCGCCATCTGCGCAGTAACTACCTGCACGTGAGTTACGAACGTGTGGTGTCAGGTCCCGGCTTGCACGCCATCTATGACTATGTCCGCGACAGCAAGAAGAATGAGCCGACGTGGCTCTCGGAACAAATTAAAGCCGGCGACCCGCCGGCGGTGATCGCAGAAGCGGGACTGAAAGGTCAAGCGGACATCGCCAAGCAGGCGCTCGACCTGTTCGCCTCCATCTATGGAGCCGAAGCGGGTAATCTCGCCCTCAAGGCGATGGCACTCAACGGCGTGTATCTGGGCGGCGGCATTGCGCCGAAGCTGCTGGCCAAACTGAAAGACGGAACCTTCATGAAGGCCTTCACCAATAAAGGCCGCTACAAACATTTGATGACTTCGATTCCCGTTAAAGTCGTGATGAACGACAAGACCGCCTTGCTCGGAGCCGCGTCTGTCGCCGCAACACTCTCCCATACATCCGCAGCATGACCAGTAACCAAGACCTCGACAGCCTGAAGAAAGCCGCGGCGTTAGCAGCCGTGGAATTCGTCCGCGATGGCATGGTCATCGGTCTCGGGACCGGCTCAACGGCTAAGCACATGGTCATTGCACTGGGGGAAAAAGTCCGCGCGGGCATGAAACTTCGCGGAGTGCCTACCTCGAAGGAAACAGCCGTGCTCGCCCGACAACAAGGGATCGTCCTCATCGATACCGATAATGTCTGGGTCATTGATGTTGCGATCGACGGGGCAGATCAGGTCGATCCTCACTTCAATCTCATCAAGGGCGGCGGCGGCGCGCTTCTGAAGGAAAAGATTGTCGCGGCTTCGGCCAAACAGTTCATCGTCTTGGTCGACCATACCAAACGAGTCCCGGTATTAGGGGGATCCTTTCCCCTCCCGATCGAAGTGGTCCCTTTCGGCTGGGGCAGTACGGCACGAGAAATTGAAGCTCTCACTCGCAGCCGCGTGGTACTCAGGGAACGGAACGGATCGCCCTTCAACACGGAAGCCGGCCACGTGATTCTGGATGCCTATCTTTCGCGGATCGACAACCCGCGAGAACTTGAGATCGCGTTGAATCAGATTCCCGGAGTCGTCGAAACCGGCCTCTTTGTCGGACGGACAGACCTGCTCATCGTAGGCACCACCAACGGAGTTGAGACGTACCCCGCGACGAGGACATGACTGAACCGATCAGCAGGCGACAGACGCTACAGACCCTCATTAAACACGGCCGACTCCTTCTGGCCATTCCACTCACACCATTCTTCAGCTCGTGGCTCTATCCTTCCTTCACACAAGCAGCTACCGAACAACCGAAAGGTGAAACGATGAACCAGGACTCTTCTCCGGGTACGCTTGATCCATACCGGCTTCCAAGACACGTGGTCCCGGTTCGCTACGATCTGCGATTGGAGCCTGACCTGACGGCCGCACGCTTTACCGGACAGGAGACCATCACCCTTACGATCCATCAGGCAACCTCTGAAATCGTCCTCAACGCGGTTGAACTCGATATCACGTCCGCTCAGATCGAAGGAGCCACCGGCGCAGCGAGACAGGCCACCACGACGTTGGATGCATCGCTCGAACGCTGCCATCTCACGTTCACCGAGTCGCTCTCGCCAGGTACCTGGCGACTCACCATGACATTCTCCGGTACGCTCAACGACAAGCTCCGCGGGTTCTATCGCAGTACCTACAAAGATGAGCGTGGTGCGACTCACAGCCTGGCCGCGACACAGTTCGAAGCCACCGATGCTCGGCGGGCGTTCCCCTGCTGGGATGAGCCGGACTTCAAAGCTGTCTTTGCCACGACACTGGTCATCGATCCAACGCTCATCGCAGTCTCCAACACCACGATCGCAGCCGAAACGCGTACTGGCGGGAAGAAGGTGGTGCGCTTCGCCGACACGATCAAGATGTCCACCTACCTGGTCGCATTCATCGTAGGCCGGATCGAGTCGAGCGAACCGACGATGATCGGCAACACGCCTCTTCGCCTGTGGGTCATCCCTGGGAAAAATCATCTGACCAGATTCGGTCAAGACATTGCGGCGGCGTCGCTGTCATTTTTTGAGAGGTACTATGGAATTCCCTACCCCGGCGACAAGCTGGACCTGCTCGCCATTCCCGACTTTGCCTCCGGGGCCATGGAGAACCTCGGAGCCATTACCTACCGTGAAACGGCCTTGCTGGTCGATCGGCAGAGCGCCACGCATGGCGAACTGGAGCGCGTGGCGGACGTGGTCGCGCATGAAAACGCGCACATGTGGTTCGGCGATTTGGTCACCATGTCCTGGTGGAACGGGCTCTGGTTGAACGAAGCCTTCGCGACCTTCATGGAAATGCTGGCCGTGGATGCCTGGAAACCGGAATGGAAACGATGGGACAGCTTCGGCGTCGCGCGCGCTGCGGCCTTTTCCGTCGATGGACTTTGGAGCACGAGACCGATCGAATATCCGGTGCTGGCTCCGAAGGACGCCGAGGCGATGTTCGACGTCCTGACCTATGAAAAAGGCGCATCGGTGCTCCGGATGTTAGAGCAGCACATCGGTCCAACGGTCTTCCGTGACGGTGTCCGAAACTATTTGCGCGCTCATGCGTACGGGAACGCAGACACGAACGATCTCTGGGTTTCGCTGGGGAAGATCGCCAAACAGCCGGTGCCTGAACTCATGAACGGATGGATTTTCCAACCAGGGTATCCGTTGATCGCCGCTGAACTGCGGAAAGGCGCAGAACTCGTTTTGACCCAACAGCGCTTCACATATCTGCTCAACCCCTCACCCCTCACCCCTCACCCCTCGTCCGTCACATGGCAGATCCCGCTCCAGATGCGAATCACTGCCGGAGGCAAGGCCAAAACCTCACATTTGCTGTTGACGGAGAAGAACACGACAGTCCCTCTCCCCCACGATTGGGAGTCAGTATTGATCAACGAGGAAGGCCATGGCTTTTATCGGGTACGGTATGCGCCGGACCTGCTCGATCGGCTGCTGAACACCGGCATCGATCGACTCGCCGTCACCGAGCGGTTCAATCTCATCAACGACGCCTGGGCCACCACCGTGGCGGGCCTCATGCCCCTCACGGACTATCTTGATCTGACAGCCCGATTCACCGCGGAGCGGGACAAGAACGTGTGGGCTGTGCTACTCGAATCCTTCTCCTTCCTGAACCGGATCATCCCCGTGGAGGATCGGCCGGTTCTTGAGTCGTTCGTACGCGGTCGGGTCGGTCCGGCTGTTACGGACTTGGGTTGGTCTCCCCGAAGCGGCGAGAGCGAGCTGACGAAACAGCTGCGGGGTGAACTGATCGGCGCACAGGGCAAACTCGGCAATGATCCGGCCATCCAACGGCGCGCGACCGAATTGTACCGGGCGTATTGCGACGACGCGACAGCCGTAGATCCCAATGTCGTGCCCTCGCTCGTCGCGATCCTCGCACATACGGGCGATGCAACCAGGTACGATGAGTTTAGCGAACGGTTCCGCACCGCTGCCACACCGCAAGAAGAACGGCGCTATCTCTTCTCGCTCGCGGCATTCCAGCCTCAGGCGCTACTTGAACGCACGCTCGCCCGCACCGTCAGCGGAGACATTCGCACACAGGACGCGCCGTTTCTCATCAGCGCCATCTTGGGGAATGTTTATGGCAGAGAATTGGCCTGGGCGTTTGTGAAAACGAACTGGGAGAAGATGGATCATCTGTTCCCCAAACAAGGGCTGCGCCGCATGTGCGGTGGAATCGTCAACCTCGCCACACCTGAACTCGAACGAGACGTGCGCGATTTTTTCACAACGCGCAAGATCGATCTCGGCGGGAAAACGCTGGCTCAATATCTTGAACACCTGAGGATCGCCGTCACGGTTCGTGAGCGAGAAAGCCGAGCCTTGCGCACCTACCTGGATAAGCACAGATAAACTGCTATGAACAAAGTAGAATCTTTTGAACAAGACGGGCATGCGCCGGACAAACCCTCTCATTATTAGATAGTCCCATTGGGCTCCCCATGCATAGGACCGACTTGATGCGATTCACTCCTCTATAGTAGGCTGAACGCTCAGAGCTTGGCATCACGCGAGGTGGCTGATGCTACCGATTCGGCGCCTTTTGATGGCTGGTTTGGCCATTGTCGGCATAGGATGCCTGGTCGGGTGCTCCGACAAAAGGTCGGACCAAGACTCCCTGGCACCCTTACCTCAGTCCAATAGTCTGCGTCTTCAACAAATCACTGCCAATCTCAGTTCCCCGGTCTTCATGACCGCGCCCGCCAATGACACCAGCCGCCTCTTCATTGTCGAGCAGGGCGGACTGATTCGAATTTTCGATGTGACAACCGGTTCGCTGCTCGCGACGCCATTCCTCGATATCAACGGCCTTACTTCGTTGGGAGGAGAGGAAGGACTGTTGGGGATGGCATTCGATCCCCAGTACGCTGTCAATCGCCAGTTCTACGTCTTTTACACGAACAACGCCGGCAACATTGTCATCGCTCGTTACCTGAGGAATGCCACGAACGCAAATCTTGCCGATTCCTTGGCCGCGACGATTCTGACGGTGCCACACCCAAACTTTTCAAATCACAACGGCGGCATGCTGGCATTTGGGCCGGATGGATGTCTGTATGCCGGTGTCGGCGATGGAGGAAGCGGCGGCGACCCGAATAACAACGGGCAGAGTCTCTCTTCGTTGCTCGGGAAAATCCTTCGGCTTGATCCCGACGGCACAGGAGGGCCCTGCAGCAATGGCATCATCAATCCGTTTATCCTTGTCGGCGGCGCGCCGCAAATTTGGAGCCGGGGCTTAAGGAATCCGTGGCGTTTCTCATTTGACCGTGACACTGACGACCTCTACATCGGGGATGTTGGGCAAGGAGCACGAGAAGAGATCAATGTCTCACCCGCTCCGAATGCTGGACGCGGGCTAAATTATGGATGGCGGTTGATGGAGGGATTTCTATGTTTCAACCCTTCCATGAATTGCAACTCCGGCGGCCTGACGTTGCCGGTGCTCGATTATCCACACCTTAGCGGGGCTTGTTCAGTGACGGGCGGATATGTGTACCGGGGATCCGCCAAGCCGGACCTGCGGGGCACGTATTTCTATGCGGATTTTTGCGCGGGATTTGTGAGAAGTTTCCGCTACCAGAATGGGCAGCCCACAGAGCAAACAGAATGGCCGTTACTCAGTCCGCCGGGCGGTTCTGTGACGAGCTTCGGTGAAGATGCCGAAGGCGAGCTCTACGTCATGACTCAAGGAGGCGGCCTGTTCAAGTTCATTCCCAATTGACGCGCTCTCACCAGACTCTCGAAAGGCCGCAGGCGAATCGAACCCGGAGGAGGTACCGACCGCACTTCGTGGGGCCGTTCGCCCGTTCAATGGATCTTGGCGAACGGAAAACCCCCTCCAGCACGTCAGCCTTTCGAGAAGATCATCGGTACGTTGAGGATTTCGATGAGTCGAGAACGACGCATGGGAAAGAGCGCGTCTCGGCGCGCTGGGGTCGGGCGGGTGAGAAGAGCGACTTTTTCAGCATCTTGCCGGTTGCATACGTTACTCGTGCCGCAGTACAGCCAACGGCCGTTGGCCAAGAATCCGGTAGGTACTGGCAAAGCCCACGATCAGCGTTAACACCATTGTGAGGAGGAGGCCGATGCCAAGTACGCGTGGGTGTATGCTCCAGGACAGCTCGAAGACATACCGCAATACGACCCATGACAAGGCACTTCCAAGGATCAGTCCGATCAACCCGGCGACGGCGCCCAGCAGAACATACTCAATGGCAAAGGCGCGTGCAATCAGGCCACGGGTCGCGCCGAGGGCCTTCAGAATGACCGATTCGTAGAGACGCCGGTAGCGTGTTGCTGCGAGCGCTGCCGCCATGACCAGCCCGCCGGCCGCCACACAAAATAACGCCACCGCCCTGATCGCCAGCGAGAGACGATCGAGCACCCGCGCGAACCCATCGAGCACATCGCCGATATGAATCGCGCTGACGTTTGGAAACGAAGCGACCACCGCCTGCTGCAACGGCACCTCTTGCTCTGGCATGACCCGCACCGTCGCCACATAGGTGAACGGCGCCGCCGCAATCGCGCCCGGGGATAAGATCATGTAGAAGTTCGTCGAGAAATTTCCCCACTCGACTTTGCGAATACTGCTCACTGTCGCCGCGACCGTGGCCCCCTGAATATCGAACTCCACGACCGAGCCGATGGTGAGACCTAAGTGCATGGCCGCATCTTCTTCCACTGAAACTTGTGGGGTTGAAAAGATCTGCCCGGGTTTCCACCATTCCCCCTTGACCAGCTGATTGTCTTTCGGTAGTCGGTCGAGGAACGTCAGCACATACTCACGGGTGAAGTACCACTGTTTTCCCCGCCCCTCCTTCCCTTCCGTGCGCTTGTCTTCTTTCTCCAGGCTCTCTTCTACCGTGACGACATGGCCATCGATGGCATGAAGTCGCGAGCGTACCAGCGGGGTGAGTTCCGGACGCGCTTGGTCGGCCTGCCGAGCGACCAGCGACACGAACTCTTTCGATTGATCAGGCTGTATATCGATAAAGAAAAAAGTCGGAGCATCCGCCGGCCGATTCTCCTGTACTTGACGGAGCAACGCCTGTTCCACCAGCGACACCGTGACAATCACCATCACGCCGATGCCGATGGCAACCATGATCCCCGTCGCCTGGCTTCCGGGCCGCACCACATTACCCAGGGCATAACGGAGGCTCAAGACTCGAGGCAACGGTATCCAGGCCAGCCCTCGCACAAAGACCCGCGCACAAAGAAAGAGGACCGTGATGGCGACAGACAATGCACCGAGAAACAGGAAACCGATCGACCACGAACCGGCTTGCCATATCGAGAGCGCGCAGAGCCCGAGGATGATTCCTCCGGCCGTGCCGACATTCCATCGATCGGCCAATCCCCACCTCACCCACCATCGTGCGGGAATCGCCTCATGCTCGACCGTCGCTTGTTCTGCCTCACGCCGGAAGATTGCACCTGGATGAATATCTCGAATCTTCAACAAAGGCCACAGAGTAAACAGCAGCGTTGATAACAGTCCCAGCATTCCCCCTTTCATCAAGGGCCAAATCGAGGACCACGACAATTCTAACGAGACACCGAGTTGATCAAGGAGGTCGGACATGAACAGGCCAGCCATGAGGGGAGGAAGCCCTCGTTGGAGTGCGATCCCCAGCAAAATCCCGGCGAGACTCCCGACACATCCCAAGAATATGGCTTGCACCACATAGGTCGAGACGACCGTGGCCGAATCCGCGCCGACCGCCTTTAAGATCGCGATCGTCCGCAACTTGTCCCGTAAGAACGCATGAATTGAGGTCCCGACCCCCAGTCCGCCGATGAACAACGCGGTCAGGCCGATGAGTCCGAGATAGCGGGAGAGTTGGTCGAGAAATTGCCTCAACTGCGACTGGGCCGTGCGATAGCTGGATACGCGAGCAGAATCTGCCGACAGCCGGTCTCGCAGCTCGGAAAGGAGCGGGTCGAGCGGCATATCGGAGGGCGTCTTTATGAGATATCGTTCTCGCACCCGGCTCCCGGGCTTGATCAGCTCAGCCGCCTGTAGTCCCTCCTGCGAAATCATCACTCGCGGGCCTAAGATAAAGGCATTGGCCATTCGATCTGGCTCAGTCCGCACGAGGCCGGTGATCAGAAACATCGCGTGACCGATCTTTAATCGATCCCCGATCGAAAGGCCCATCCGGATCAACAGCGACTCCTGTACCACCGCCCCAAAACAGGAATGTCCGCCGCAACGGCGTTCATCCGGCCGGAGCAGGATATCCGGTGATTGCATCGGGTCCAGTCGAATCGCCCCGTACAGGGGATAGGCCGATTCGATGGCTTTGAGTTCGATGATCTGCGTCGATTGGGTCGTAGAGGGTCCGGGAGTCGTGCGTGCGGCCATGGCGACGAGTTCGCTCACATGGGTGAAGACCATGTGTCGTGTACTTAGCGAGTCCAATACCGTTTGTCCCGCGGGACTCAGGGGACGCGTCAAACGAATCTCGAGATCGCCTCCTAACAGTCCACGTGCTTCTTTCGTGACGGCGCGCTCCATATTCGTGCTGAAAAGGGACACCCCCACCAAGGCTCCGACGCCGATCGCGATA
>DATENE010000009.1:0-8957 GCA_035275205.1 Nitrospiraceae bacterium | reverse complement strand
CTGCGGATCGTGGTGTGCAAACGAAATGGCAAATGCGTCGACACCTCCTCGTGCGGAGCGCGTGGCACTCGTGGTCACCCGGATGTCTTTTCGTAGACGCTCAATGACGGCTTCACTTCCTCCCTGACTCACAACATCTTGGTAGAGATTGAATTCTTGAATCATTTGCGCCAACAACGTTCGACTCATGACTTGTTGCTGAATCGAATTCAATCGTTCTTCAATACTGGATCCTATAAGGGCTTTCACATACTCTTCAGGGATTTTTTGGCTTTCAACGAGGATCAAGGTGCTGGAACGATAGCTCTCTGGCAACACAGCACACAGAATGCCGCCCCCTCCGACGGACGCGAAAAATATGGCGAGAACCAGCCATTTTCGGCGGAGAATCATGTGCCAGTAATCGCTGAGTGCGAATGAAGAATTGTCTTGTTCCGCCATTTTACCCTATTCCCAGGTGGCCCTTAGACTTAACATAATCACTTGACGTACGAAGTCCGTATTGGCCGATCCCAGGTCGCTATTGAATTTTGAATAGCTGTAGCTCAATGAGGTCGCCCAGGCACTTGTCATCCAATATTGTATATCTCCTCCGGCAATATACGAATCATATGTCACAGGATCGATGCCACCCGATCCAGAAGTATGGGTATAGCTGACCGATTCAGCCAGCTGCCATTGTCGATCAATTTTCTGGACGGCGGACAATGAAAACACGTCCCCTATCAATATTCCACCAACAGCTCCACCTATGCCTGAGAAATTTGGTAGCGCTGAGCGAGCGTAGCTTAAGGTTGCGCTATTGTTCAGAGAATTCATGATCACCGCAGCATTCGCAGCATAGGTTGCTATCCCAGGATTGATCAGGATACCGCCGCCGCCCAGTTCCGTCCTGAGATTGGGGGTGTGAGATCGTGACCAACCCATGGTTGCGCTATCAGCATTAAAAGTAGTGGGCGTGTTGCTTGAGGATGATTCAATAGGTGTAAATTCAGTTTGCGTATGAGTATATCTCACGTTCAAAGTGTCAACTTCGCTCAATCCAGCTGATCCTCCCACTCCTCCGGTTTGGGTTGTCGAATTAAACAGAGTCAGCCCTTGTGTCGAGGCCCCCGATCCGAATCTTAAAATCGCATAGCTGTATGAAGCGTTGAGGCTAGTGGAAGAGGTTGTGGCATATGATGTCGACACGGTTGCATTATTGATTAGGTTGTCCGTTCGAGAAGCCTGAAATCCTTGCGCATAGACGTTCTGAAAATTGCCAGGATCGCTTGGACTCGTTCCAGCCGTCGGTCTTATGAAGCCCGGTGGTAACGGCGTATAGGTTAATGAATCATCAATGCGCAAGCTTGCGTTGGGGATCAATCTTCTAATGGAATTGTCGAGAGAGAGAGAGAGGGTGTCGCGCGTGCCAAGGTAGTTCAGATCTGAGTTTCTTGCGTAGGTTTCGGCAAATCCCGCCATATTTAGCACGCCCGACACAAAGTCTCCATTATATTTCAATCGAAGCACTGGATTCACTGTTGTCACGAAGTCCGCTCTGTCAAGGCCTGGCGTAGCAGGCTGATAGAAAACATTGGTATCGTACCGTTCAGCCACACACAAGGACGGAACAATCTCAAGCGAACTTGCCCCTGCTGCTGCTCCCCCTGTTCGAGGGCTAAGTGGCGATGACGTTCCACATGTGCCAATGTACTGTCCGTACGCCATGTTATCTATTCCCAGGATGAGAAAAAATAGGAGGCTTGCTGAAACACTCCACTGATACCTACCACTGTTACTGCACAACAATGGTATCCCCTGATTTCAGGATAAAATTATCTATCTCACCTTTTCCTGAAACCAACTCGTTGTATGGAACGGGGATCCGGATCTGACTCTCTTTTCCGTCCTCATTCGTCCGAGTTCGAATGACCTGCATCCGATTCTTCGATGCATATGGCGTGAATCCGCCTGCCATTGAAACTCCTTGCAGAACCGTTACATACGACTTGAGGGGATACTTGCCTGGCTTCAGCACCTCGCCAAGCACAAAAATGAAATAGCTATTCACTTCTTTGAGGCTCACCGAGACATTTGGATTTTCTTTGAACTCTGTGAGCTTCGCAGCAATCTTTGCTGCCACCTGGGAAGCGTTGAGTCCACTGGCCTGAACATCCCCAACCAAAGGAAGCGATATTTTTCCATCCGGGCGAACAACTACAGTTCGAGATAAGTCCTGATTGCGCCAGACCGAAACCTCAAGAACATCTTCAGGCCCCAGTAGAAACTCCTTTGGGACCGGCTTTGAGGCTTCTTCTAATGCTTCCTTGGATACAGGAGCACAACTCACGGACATCCCAAGCAATGCCCCAACTATCAAGAGTGTTCTGACGTGAATCATTTCTCGCAACGTCTCCCCTCTGAAGCTATTTACCTTCACGGAACTACTTAATTAGCACCATCGTTTCTGATGGAACTACAATTGTATCCCCAGGTTTCAGTTGAATATTCTGCGGGGACTCATCGCGCATGATGATGTCGTCATAACTCGCTTTGATCTTGATGTCTTTGCCTCCCTGTTCACCAAATCTGAACACTACGATTTTGTTCCGCGCTGCCGCGGGGGTGAACCCGCTAGCTAAAGTAATGGCCTGAAGCAACGTGGTTTTACTTTTTAGCGGATACTTTCCTGGCTTGGATACTTCCCCAAGTACATAGATGGCATAGCTATTCACTTCTTTGACAACAATGGAGACTTGCGGATTCTCCTTGAATTCTTTCAGCTTCTCCGCGATGGCTCCTGCAAGTTCTGCCGCTGTTCTTCCAGCTGCACCTACATCTCCAATAAGGGGCAAAGAAATACGGCCATCAGGTCTCACCGCGACCACTTTCGAGAGGTCAGTGTTCCTCCAGACTGTGATCTCAAGAACATCTTCAGGGCCAATCGTGTAATCAGATGTGACAATAAGAGAGGATTTTTCTATGGCCTCCGAATACCGTGCTTGCCCAGCCACTGACCCCGGCACCTGACTGGACATAGATTCAGCCAATGCGGAGTTGATTCCCATCCCCAGCTGTAAACCTCCGATCAGCATACAGGCGCAGGGTATAGTACAGCCCGCCCCTCTTATCATTCGTCTCCCCATCTTCATGATTTCTTGTTGGGTTAACAGACTTAGATGCGAGACCTAAAACATGAATTTCAACCCCACGAAGTATGCCCCATTGCCGTTGGACTTCCCAAACGGTAGCTTTCTCGTCCAGCGCACTTCAGCTAGGGTTGGAGTTTCTGCCAGGCTGATCGGCGTCGGCACATAGACTTTCATCACCTGTTCGATCACAGGGACCTGATCCATCAAGACCAGCATGCCTCCGCTGCTGATATTCAGGGAAAGCGCTTTCCCACTGTGGGTCGACGAAGCCGGGGCTTCGACGGGCGACGTCATCTCGTATAAAATCGGTCTCAGCAGCGCTGCCCGTTCACTATGACTTTTCTGACTCTCTGTCATCGGCCACTCCCACTCTGTCTGTGCCACATCGGCCTCCTCTGTATTGGGATTGTCTCCATCCTCAGTTCCATGATTGCTCAGAATTTTCTGTGTATGGGTAGCACGTCTTCTTGTGTCTTAAGATAGTGCCCCAATAAGGAGGCCTCTTCCCTCTGGTCCCTTCCAATTTCTTCTTTGTCAAATATAGGTGGGGTAAGCATCAGGAACAATACCGACGATGTAGGCCTCGTTTCTCCAAAGGTGGGTGTTGACTCCCCCAAAAGGGTTAGGTACTATTTCCACTTTAAAGATACGTTCCTCTTATCTCCATGCTACCCTAGCAGAACGTATTGGATTGTCTAGGATTGTTCTTGTCACGACTTCGAAAGCGGCCTCCTATCCATGAGTGATACGTCACCCCCCATAGATCCAACAGACACCTTCGCCGATCAGCGGGTGGGCTCAGGGATTGTGGTCCTCTCGGCTTCCATGCAACTCCTCCATATGAATCGTCACGCGTCCGAGCTGTCGAAACAGATTAACGCGGCAGAACATGGCGGCGGGAGCCTGAAATCAGCACATGGGGTCCTGCCGACTGCATTGACAGAGCTTTGTGGAGAAATCGTCAAAGCACTGCACGTTCGCACTGAGGCAAAGGACTGGGAGCAGTTTGAAATCAAGCGTGTGGCAGGGAACCCTGAAAAACCCATCCTGTTGCGGGGTTTTGGCCTACCGGATCGAGGCGGAGTCCAATACGCGAGACTCGTGGTTACTCTTGAGGAATTGGCCCGGCGGCAGCAGCTCAATACCGATCAAGCCAGAGAAAAGTTTCAATTGACCAATCGCGAACAATCCGTCATTGAGCACCTGGCAAAGGGGTGGACCAACAAAGAGATCGCAAACGCGCTCCAGATTACTGAACAGACCGTGAAAGAGCACATCAAACACATCATGCGAAAAACGAATTCCACCACAAGAACGGGAATCCTCGTTCATATCTTCAATTCATAATCTGCCACAGTATCCGTGTTAAAAATACCATGGTGCGCTATCTTCAACACAGGGGCTATTTCTGAATGGTCATATTTTCCACTTATAATCAATGGTTTATGTAATGAGACTTTGGTCTACTGATTGCACTATACCAGCAGTGAAACTGTAATTGATTGATGTGGACGGGAACAAGTCTAGGACAAAGTGAAACCCGAGGTAGCATGAAGAGCCTTCGCGTAATATTGATGAGTGTTCTGGTATCAGTAGCTGCATTCCAGCTCAGTCTACCAACACAAGCAGCCGCCATAGACAACGGAAGCTTCATGAGCCTTTGGAAGAGCTACTCCCATTGCCAAACAAGCACGGACCTCAATCAACTGAGAGAAGACGCGTTGACTCTGACACAAGCAGCCAATCTCTCGCTTACTCAGGAAAGTTTTGTGCTTCCCCTACCAGGCAAGCTTGAACAGTTTGTGTCAACTCCTGCAGCTCGCTTTGCGGTGGACGTGAAAGCGATGGCTGCAGCCTGTTCCCTACGAGCCGGTTTCGCTGCCGTAGAAGCAGGGAAACTCGACGTTGCCAAGGACCTTCTCCAAACAATCCTGAGCTACCAACCCCAATCTGAATATGCCTACTACTCGCTACAGGCGAAAGCGTTGCTTTCTGAACTCGAGACAAGCGTCATTGAGGTTACCCTCAATATTCCTTAGATTTCTCACTTCTCCTTCCTATTCTCCTGACAACGCACCTCTTCTTCCCCGCAAAACTGTTTGTGAACCATTACGACACGTGCGGCTGCGCTTTTCCGACCAACGAAACAAACAGCCGGTTGTACGCCTTCGCTGAACGAGCCCAGGATACGTCTGTGGTCATTCCTGTTTGAACCAGTTGACTCCATATCGATCGATTCTGATATACCGCCACAGCTCGACGCAACACAGACAGAAGCGCGTCTGCCGAATCCTCTTCTACTTGAAACCCGGTAGCCTGTCCTGCCTGTCGCGCCCACGCGGTTAACGGCCGGACCGTATCTGCTAACCCACCGGTTTTTCTCACTACGGGAACGGTGCCGTAGCGGAGGCTGTACAGCTGGCTTAGGCCACAGGGTTCGTACCGCGACGGCATCACAAACATATCTGCGCCACCTTCAATACGATGGGCGAGTCCTTCGTCGAAACCGATACGAAGCCCCATGCGCTGCGGATAACGGGCCTGAAGGGCCCTAAACTTGGCTTCGAGTTCCGGCTCGCCAGTTCCCAGCATCACCAGCTGCAGATCCATCGCCATCAGTTGTGGAATAATAGCCGCTACAAGATCTAAGCCCTTCTGCGAGGTCAGACGCGCGATTGCGCCAAGAAGCGGAGCCGATGTTTCCGGCAACTGAAACTCCCGTTGAAGCGCCTGCTTGCACACCAATTTCCCTGCGCGGTCAATGACTGAGTAGTTGGCCGGAAGATAAGGGTCGGTTTCCGGATTCCATCGATCGATATCGATACCGTTCAAAATACCCAGGGGTCTGTCCGCACGGTTGCGCAACACGCCCTCAAGCCCAAAACCGTATTCTGGTGTGAGGATTTCACTCGCATAGGTGGGACTGACCGTCGTGACAGAGTCAGCAAACAATATTCCTCCCTTGAGCAGATTCAGCAAGCCATAATACTCAAGGCCCGCAGGAGTAAATAACGACGGGGGCAGACTCGTTTTCTCGAATTGATCTCCAGGGAAGAGACCTTGATACCCCACATTGTGCAACGTCAGTACGGTGCGCACGCCCAATACCTCCAACCGATCTCGATCAACGGTATTGAGATAAACCGCGCACAACGCTGTTTGCCAATCATGTAGATGGAGGATCTGAGTATTCCATCGGCACGCAGTTCGGAGATGGGCAATCACCTCTATCGTCGCGCGGCAGAAGAATGAAAACCGGTCAAGATTATCGGAATAGTCGGTACCGTGATCTTGGTACAGCCCTGGACGATCGAAGAAGGCCTCGTTCCGAATTGCCCACACCCGCACCCGGCGATCATTTTCGCCGATAGAGATGACATCTTCTTCGATCAGCGTGTCGACAGGCCCCTGCGGTGTCGGCACATGCAGCCGACAGACGGGACGGAAGGATCGGCCTGACTCACTCAGACAACGATACCCTGGGAGCAGGAGGATGACATCATGGCCAAGTTTCGCCAACTCAAGAGGCAGCACGCCGACAACATCAGCGAGCCCACCAGTCTTGGCATAGGGGACTGCTTCGGAGGAGACCATAAGGAGATTTAGAGGATACTGGGTCACGGAAGGCCTATAGAATGCATCACATTACGGAGCGGCCGGCGCTTCAAATCTTGAGCGAAATTTCTCTTCGTACTTCCAACTGCGCCCTAATTCATGCAGCTTCGCCTCAGTCAGCGCTTCGCGATACACCAGCCGTTCTTCAAAAAACACCACGAGCCACCCGCGATCCGGGTACGCTAGAAACAGCCCATCACCGGCCTCAATACGGACCTCCCATCCTCGCGGCGGTTCTCCGCTCGGCAACCTCGACCGTGGAATCAACTCGTCGTTTTTCATGCCGAAGAACTGCATGAACTCGATATGCTGATACGTCGGCACCCCCCACGCCCCGACAAATGCGCGAGGGGTCAACTGATTGAGCACCAGCTCGTTGTTTCGCACATGGCGCTCTTGTTCTTCTAACGAAGGCATCCCACTGCAACCGAGAGCCGACCCGATCGCGGCTACGACACACACACCGGCCCACCCAGAGCGCCTCAGAAAATCAAGGCTCCAGAATCGCTGCGCTCCCCACCAGATCGATTTGAACATCTCCGCGATAATCCTCACAATAGGCGTCGGCTTCGTGGTTCAACAGGTTTCACAGGCTGGCAAACATCGCACTGACAGAGCCGCCGAAGAAGGGCATAGGAGTAAATTCCGGTGTCGTGGCCATCACTCCAAGTGAATTGCAACGCATAGCGTCCGACCGACTGCACATCCTGCAACATAATTAAGAGAGGGACATCATCCGGTTGCAAACGCCGTGCGCCAGACCACTCGTCCACGCAGGCTGCGCAGGGACATTGCTGGCGGAGATACCTCACGGGATAAACAGCCTTGTGCCCATCGTTCCATTCGATACCCAGCACACCCTTCTCAATCCAGGCCATGTCTCTCGGTTCAGGCAGGGTCTCTGTCATGTTCACGAATTCCTTCTTACGACGTCACGAATCAGGTGTTCAGGCTGAAGGATGGTGTGTTCAGAACTTCGGCCTTCCCAGCTTCAGCCTTCGAGCCCTCGCTTCTCGCTCGTCTCGCCTTTCCCGTCAGTCTCGCGTGCAATTTCTTAAGACGGATACGACAGAAAATTTACAGCAGGCAGTTGTCTGCCTGCCACAACGGTGACATACCCTTCAATCGCATTTTCCACCTCGCGCCGAACCTGTCCGGCAGCCTTCAAACGATCGACCACCGCAGGCGAAACCCTCAACGCCTGTTGAAGAAATGCCAGGCTCCCTCGCGAGAGCGGCAAACAGCGGAATGCCTGGCGCACAGCACAGGCCGCACAGACCAGACCACCGGATAGAGGCGAGAACTGCGGCTCTCCCATCAATCGGCCCTTGCCGCATGCGGCACAGTGATCGGTCTGAGGGCGAAACCCGATAAGACCCAGCAAGCGAATCTGAAACAGCAGCGCCGTCAACGCAGGATCTCGGCTCGTGACTAATGCGTGCAAGCCTAGTTCCAGCGTTTCGAAGAGCTGCAGGTCCGGATCCCCATCCGGCGTCACCGCACCTACCACATTCACCATCCGTGCGGCAGCGGTCATCACTGCCAAGTCTTCGCGAAACCGCATAAACGGCTCCACGAGATCAACTTGAGACACTCGATAGAGCGAATCGCCTGGTTTTTCGAACAAGTTTAGATGGCAGATGGTGAGCGGTTCGAGCGATGCGCCGAGACGACTCTTCATCCGACGAGCCCCCCGCGCCACCGCGCGAATCTTTCCCATTTTCTTCGTATAGAAAGTCACGATACGATCCGCATCGCCCCACTTCCGGCTTTTCAACGTGATGGCAGCCGTCTTGATCAGTGGCATGGGGGATACACGCGAGACTGGCGTGACGGGTTGAGCTGGTTTGTTTTGTTCATTTGGTTCATCTGGTTAGTTTCGTTCAACCAAACAAACGAGACAAACTAAATAAACTAAATAACGACATACTTTTGCTAGCGGACTTTTTCAGCATCCTGCTAGCGAAGGTATTCCATGAACACCGTGGCCAGGGAAAGATAGATGGTAATGCCCGTGATGTCATTGGCGGTCGTCACAAAAGGGCCGGCCGCAACGGCAGGATCTATCTTCATTCGCTTCAGCAAAATGGGCATAAATGTCGCCATGCTGGTGGAGACCATGAACGCGATAATCAGCGAGAGCCCCACGACCATACCCAGAAACTCTTGATGCCAAATCCAGCCGACGATCGTGAGGATCACACCGCA
>DATENE010000008.1:0-38359 GCA_035275205.1 Nitrospiraceae bacterium | reverse complement strand
CCGGACGACATTGAACGGTGAATTGGTCCGGTTCTTCTTTCCGCCGTTGTATTCTTGCCAACGCACATAGGGCATAATATTGTCCCACTTATACATGGCTTGAATGTATCCGCCTTGAAGGTAACCTTCCTGAACGGCCGTCCGGGCTGGGTTAAGTTCTGGACCTCTACCCCAATTCCATTCCGCCTGGAGACCAAAGGGCTGAGGGTACAGCACGAAATGTGTGCCGATTCGTTCGTCGAGGATATTCACGTTACCGTTGGGGACCGTAACTCCCGGTCCAGGAGCCGTAGGGACATTAATGATCCCACGATAGGCGTCAACTCCGACCTGCACGATTTGCCCATAGGGCAATTCGAAGGGATAGGTGGAGTGCAGCACGATATGCTTGTTATCGTTCGCCTCGGGGACATTGAGGCTCTGACCGTTATACACTCCAACGCCCAACACCCCATAGTCTCCTGACCCCTTGAGGCCTCTGTCGATCAGGCTGCGGAATAATTTTCTGGTCTCGGCCGGAGTGTAATACAAGAAAAACCCCAAATCTCGTTCATTAGGTGCCGCGCTATTGATTGCATCACTCCGGTCAAGAGGGGCACGTTGTTGGCTGGACTGTAATACGTCAAACCCAAAGGGAACTTTTGAGATTCCACCTCGGATACGCCATTCCTTGTTTTGCGTCAGGAAGATGTCGGCATAGAGGTCTCGAATTTGAGCAAAGTTTTGGTTATTCGGGGCGGTTCCTGTATTTTGGGCAAATTCCGTTTGGAAATACAGGGACACCCGCTCGTGGATATCTCCGGAGAGGACAATGCGTGCGCGGCGGAGGAGGAAACCTGTGTTACTGCCGATGCTGCTATCGTACTCACTCTTTAATTGTTTATCATCGGTGATGTAGTTGTAGCGCAGCTGTGCATAACCACGGATGCTAATTTTTTCATACCATTTTTCGGTCGTGGGACGTTGTTGAATGATGGCTTCTTCTTTTTCAGCATCGGCTTTTGTCTTGACCCATTCCTCTTTGGTGATCTGGCCTTTTTCGTAGAGAATGTCCTCAATTTTAGCGTGGGCATTATTGGTCTGGACGATGAACCCAAGGATGATCATGCAGACGATGGACGCGCACCACGGTCGCCTCATTCGATGCCTCCCTTTCTTCTGGTTGGGGACTACCGATTGTCTTCTCTAAACGGAAAGGTAGCCCCGGGAGATTAAGGAACGATGACAGTGGTGTTACGGGATTGTTAAGGTTGCGGTGAGATTCGAAGAACTTCAAGCAGGCGGAACGGGCGAGACGGACGACGGTTTGAGGTACGAAGTTCGAGGTTTTCTGAACTTGGAACCCCGAATATCGAACTTCGCCTTGTCCTGTTAGAGGAGACGATAGTACTTCACCGAGCTTGTTCCAGTGTTCTGATCGCGCTGGAGCACCGCGGTCGCATTCCTGGTCACTTCGTTCATCTTCACGATCATGTTGGCCAAGAACAGATCGCTTTTGACGTCGTACAGGTTTAGCTGGCGAAGTTCCTTCCCAATGGCCTCAAAACTACTCACACGATCCAAATCCTGAATGGTTTTAAATGGACGTGCCTGAACAATCGCCGCGGCCATGCCTTGCGTGATACGAGGATCGAGCGCCTGAAGTACAAAGAGATTGGCGGTGTTCAGATTCACCTTACTTTCGCCTTCCAGCGGATACACAGTCACCACCTTAGAAATCTTTGCCATGATCTCGGGAGTCATTCCCTTAATTAGACGCAAGTCCAACAGGGTCTTCAGAGGCTCGTTTGCCGCGCGGTAGGGCGGCCGCAACGATTGATAATAGATGCTCTCCGCTCCCGCCGGTTCAGGCACGTCATCCTGATCGACCCAGTCGACGATCGCATCCACGAGATCCGGATTAACCTGCAGGAGTTCGAAGAGTCGCTTGACCCTCTGAACCCTGGGTTTCCTGGCATTGACGTCTCCGCCGGCTGCCAGATCGTTCAGGTTCAGCTTGCCCCGTTCATCCTCGATCTGCGCGGTCAGGAGACCGTCACCAATGGCGTAATTTGTGATAGGGCGAGCCCACACGTCGGTGGGGGCATCGAACAATTCCCCGGATTGCTTGTCCTTGAGGAAGTCTTGCTGCAAGATGCCACGGGCTGCCTGCACTGCCGCGCGCGCGAGCACTGTGGCCTTGAAGTTATCGCGAAAGGCTGCCGCATCGCGGTATTCCCGCCTCGCCTCGGCATCGAACTCAAGAATCAGCGCAACCAGGAGAGTGAGAACCAGGAGGGTAAGGAGGAGCGCAATGCCGCGTTCGTCAGACCTTCGCATAGGTCACGATTTTCAGCGTGGCATCGAGATTGACAGGGTTATCGTATTTCGGTTTCAGCTGCAGATGATGCACCTGAACATCATAGGGCGCTCGTTCGATAGCCACCAGTAGCGCGAGGAGCTGGGGAAGCGACACGCCGTCGAGCCGAAGGTCCACCGCAGTTTCCTGATAGCCCTGGACGACAATGGGGGCCTGAGGCTGCATGCCGGCAATGCGATCGCGAATCTGCGCCGTCGTGGTTGCCTCTTCCATGAAGGCCAGCAATGAAAACTGGGCGGGCGGGCTTGGCATGCGCTCTTCGAGCTTGGCGATACGCGCCTGCTTGACCACGTATTCCTGCGCCACAAGCGCAAGTTCCTGGCTGTCTTTCGCTTTCCGTTTCGCTTGCCGATCGAGCTTGTCGATCGTCGCCATGACCGGATCAATGATCAGCAGAAAGACCAACGCGGCTGCAGCCATGGCCCCACCGGCAGCTACGATGATGCGTTCACGAGGTGAGAAATGCTGCCACCGTTCTTTCAGCATCTGCATCATGGCCGTTGCACCGTGTAGGTGAGGCGAAACACGACTTGGTTCTGCACGGCTCCGACACGAGTATCGCTGATAGACACGTCTTGAAAGGTCTCGTCCGCTTCGAAGGCCTGCTTGATTTTCTCGACCGCTTCGAACGTCGTGGTTTCTCCCTCCAGATGGATACTGGTCCCGTCGATCGTCAGTTCCCGTACTTTCAGCGGCACGCCTGGCGGCACATGTTTCGCCAGTTCCGCAAGGCCGGCAAGAACGTTGTAGCTTCTGCCGTCGACAACCGAGAGGCCTTTTTCCAGCTGCGACACCCGGTAACGCGCCTGGTCCAACTCCTCACCCGGACCGGCGCCAGGGCCGAATGTTTGCTCGTATTGCGCCTGGAGGCCGCGCTTGAGATCCTTGACCGTCGAATCTTTGAGGAAGACGCGTGCGGAGAGATCTGCTAGCGCCAAAACAGCCAGGATGAGTCCGCCCCATACGGCCAGCCGTCGATCCTGTTTTGAGACATTCGTTGAGGCAGATGCGGCATCGCTATCGGCTTTGAAGTCGAGAGCGAGGTTCGATCCCGCTAGCCTCGACTTCCAGCGTGGGCGGACAATGTTCGGATGGATCGCCAACCCAAATGCAATGGAAAACGCGCGAGGACAACTCGATCCAAACCCTTGCCGCGGGCCGACCGGGAGTAAGCCCAATTGATGCGCCATATGCCCGCTCAGTTCTTTCAATTTAGAACCACCACCTGATACCCAACAATGAGTCAGTCGTTGGTGTACCGCGCCTTCATAGGTATGGAGGGAAACGCGTAGCTCTTTGAGGACCGGTTCGAGCCAGGCATCAACCTCCTGTACAGTCATGGCCCGCTTCCGCCGTTCCGCTTCGGCGAAGCTGCATGCATAGCGAACGGCAAGCGCAAGGGTAAGATGATTCCCGCCCCACAGCACGGTTCGCAACAGCACGGGACGGCCTTCATGCACAAGGCACAAGGTCGTCTTCGAAGCCCCGACATCGATGATCGCCATGTCACCTGGGACCTGGGCCCCTTCCTCTTTCAGAAATTGGCTGACAGAAAACAAGGCCATGCCGTCGATCGTGATCACGGAGGGGTTCAGATCAGCAGAGGCCATAAACCGCAAATGTTCAGCAATTTTTGCTTTGGGCGCTGCGGTGACGAGGACATCGGACCCACTGGCTTTTGTGGCCCCTTCCTGGGATTCTCGAGCCGGCAGCAAGAGACTGCCGACGGTCACGTCCTCCAACGGCATGGGAATCAGATTTTCCATTTCGAACGGAACGACCTGGGCCAGCTTGGAGGCATCACGAAATGGGAACGAGAGGGTTCTGACAAACACATCCTGGCAGGGGAGTGCGGTGACAATTTGCCCGCTCTCGTACAAACCATGCTGCCAGAGAAAGTTCCTCAGCATGGCCGTGCGATGCGCCGGTTCCGTGTGTTCCTGACGCCCATAGGGAACGGATTGATGGAAATATTCCACCGACTCACGCCCTGTCAGGCGGCGGCGAAACCGCACGGCCTTGAATGCCGTCTGTCCGATATCGAGCCCGACACATTCGGCAATCATCGATAACCCTGTTCGCTCTTGTTTCTCATCATGCTCGGCTGAGATCTTTGCAGGACTGGCGAGATACGCACGCAAGGAGAAACCATCGAATTCGTCCGGGACATCGATCTACGCCTCTCTTGCCCGACTCGCATGTCCCGCCTTTCGCCCGTCACGCTGTCTATTAGAGCGCCACCCTTGCACTCATGATCGGCCCCACCAGCTTGAACGTCAAGAGGGTCCCAGGCTGGAACGGCGGCAACGAAAGACTGGCTGCTTTTTGAGCAAACCCGGCACCGGGAATCACGGTGACTGTAAGATCCAGCAGGCTCTGTTGTACCGGCTGCCGCAATGCCACACGCCCCTGAGCCGTGAAGGATCCATCCGCACCGTCTCCCTGCAATTCTGTGATATCGCATGCGCCATCGCGGCAGGCGAGCGCGGCCTGGATCCGGCCGAACGCGAGCGAGACATTCGCGGAAGCGCCGGCAGCGATCCGTTCGACGACGAGATCCTTGATTTCGATCTTCACTGTCCCTTCTCCTTTGAGGGCAGCCTGGACACCTTGTGCGTTGTCCCAGCGATGCATGAAATCTCCTTGGACTGTCCCTCGGCTCACGTAGGGTTTCAGGACTGTCGCAAGATCCATATCCTGGAGCCGGCCTTTGACAGCAATCGGACCCTCTAAGGACCACGTGGCCGCGGTCAGAGACCCCGTGGCGCGGCCAGCCCCTGATTGCGACACGCCCGGAAGCTGGACGGCGTAATCTATCACCAATTGCCCTACTATTGCCTGAAAGATGCCAACCGTTGCCCGTACCGCTTCAACGGGAATTGCCCCATTCGTAGGTCCAGCGAAGACGAGATCGCGCCACTCGATCGCCGCTGGAAAGCCCACCGACCAATCCGCAGCTCGAATCTCCCATCCACTCACCCGATTGAGTTCAGTCAACAGTCGGTTCTGAAGTGGGCCATAGGGAAAGGTCAGGAACAAAAATACGATGAAACAGGCCAGCGACGCCAACCCCCATCCCAGAGGGCCCTTACGCGTCAGTATCTCAGGCCAGGCCATAGTCATGACGCCCCCAACGTCACCCATTGGCGAACAGTCTGGAGTTCCGCTTTCTCTTGGAGCAACGTCAGTTCAAGTAAGATCGCTTTCGGAGTCCCGCGCCCACGGCCATCCCACTCATCCAGCCAGAGATTGTTCGTACTGTCGTAATAGCGCACGTTGAATCCTTTAACCTTGGTGGCCAACTCGACTTGCTCGACGGATTCGTCAGTCAGACCGTAGAGATTTCTTCGCACGAATCGAAGGAGGCGGTCGCCTTCTCTGATATAGACGATACGAACCATCTCGGTATCTTTAGCCGACTCCGCCCCTCGAAACTGGCCCATCGTGAGAAACGCTACCGAATCGGCTGGCTGACCGTCATATGTGCCGTTGATCCCCGTCCAAGGAAAAGTCGCGCGGCTTTGGCCGAGCGATAGCTCATCGGTCATGACACGTAACGTACTGCGAACAATCTGCTCATTGGCCGACTTCGTTCGCGCCGCGTCTATCGCGCTTGTCGTGACATAGAATGACCCAAAGACCAACGCGGCCATCATGGAGACCAGAGCCACCGCGAGCAAAACCTCTACCAGGGTAAAGCCGTCCTCAGAACCCTGTGGGGCTTGTCGAAAAGACATAGGTGCTGACCTCGACCATTTCTTCCGTTGCCCCGCGCGGCCAGAGAACTTGAACTTTGATTTCCCGCACAACCGGCAATGGCGTAGGCGACACAATCCGCTTCCAGCGATAATTCGACGGACGATTCGTGATCTCTGCAGTGGCTTGCGATCCCAGGGGTGTCAACAGAAATTCTCCGCCTGTTTCACCGATAGGCAAGAGCGCCCCCAATTCCGTCTCGACCAACTTTTCCTGCGCGAGGATTGTCGCTGTCGTGATGTCTTTGGCTCTCGCATGGAGGTCGAGATCCCAATTGCGAAGCCCCAATAAGATCGGCAGCGCCAGCGCGAGAATGGCTAGCGCGATCAATACTTCCAATAACGTGAAGCCCCGTTCACTCCCCATATAGAAACACATTCTGCAATGACACAGTTTTCTCAGCGTTGGGCAATTACTTGACTACCTCTGCAGCCTTTAGCAACGGCCTTACCCGATCGGGAATTTTGAGTGCCTTGGGAGGCTCAATCCTCTCATCGCTCACGCGGATCGCTCCTGTAACCGGCTCAATGGCAATGGCCAGAATGTTGTTGCGCGTATCCACCAAATGCATCGTGGCAGGATCGATCCGCCCCGTGGGGTAGAAAACCAGATCGACCCGACCGGATTCTTTCTTCCCCTGAGCGACAAAAACATCTGAAAAGCGAATGGTTTCAGAGAGTTTCAATGGCGTGGCCCAAGTGGGGTCCGCAGGCACCTTCTCTTGGTTCCCATCCAGAATCACCGGCCAGTAGATCCCACGATCCATATCAACGTACAGGCGGACCGTCTTCTGGGTCGTCATGGCTAGGCTCTGGAGGGATCGCACAGTCCCGACCATGCGCCGGCCAACAGAACCCAGATTGTCTTCCAGCGAAATCTTAGGCAGGATGATTCCCAGCAGACCGACGAGCAAGAACAGGACGATGATAATTTCCAGAATGGTGAATCCCTGTGAAGAACCTAAGGGGTGAGGCGTCAGGCGTAAGGCGAGGGGAGTGCGGAGATGTGCCTGCCGCATCCCTCGCCCTTTACCCCTTACCCCCTGGACCCCTTGCCTCATCGTTTAGTCCTTATCTAGATTCCAATTGGTAATATCTGCATTGACCCCTTCGCCCCCCATTTCGCCATCGGTTCCGAGTGAAATAATCTCGTACTCAGCTTTCAGGGTGGAACCCTGACCGGAACTTTGAACGGCTGTCTGAGCGGGACTGAAATACTTGTAGGGGTTTCCCCAGGGATCTTCCGGAAGTTTCTGAAGGTATCCACCGATCTTCCATTTCTTCGGGACCACCCCAATTGAAGGCTTTTCCACCAAGGCTTTCAATCCTTGTTCAGTCGTGGGATAGACACCGTTGTCGAGCTTGTAGAGCTGCAAGGCGCCTTCGATATTTCGAATTTGAACTTTTGCCGCCGTACGTTTGGCATCGTCGGTCCGCCCCATGATGCGCGGGATGACCAAAGCCGCGAGGATTGCGAGAATGGCCACCACGACCATGATCTCGATGAACGTAAAGCCGCCGGTTCCACGGCAGGCGCGAGGCGTGAGGCGTGAGGCAAGGAAGCCTCTATGCTGGTGTGTCCTGCTCCATATCGTCCACATGCCTACGACCTGGTCTCTTTCACTCATCGAACACCTCCCGTTAGACGCACCGCTCATCATCCGTCACAAATCACTGCTCCTAACGAACCATCTGTCCCATCTCAAAGATTGGCAACAAGATCGCCACCACGATACAGAATACCAATACACCCATGACCAAGATCATGATGGGTTCCAGGAGCGATGTGAACCGCGTAATCATCCGGTCGACCTCTCCGTCATAAATTTGTCCGATTCGACGGAGCATCTCCTCCATTTCACCGCTCCGTTCACCGACCGCAATCATGTGGGTGACCAGCGCGGGAAATTCTCCGCTGCGCTTCAACGGTTCGGCGATGGTTTCCCCTTCTCGGATATTCTGTCTAGCCCCCTCGACCGCATGTTCCAGCACACGATTATTCATTACGCGCTTCGCGACATCCATGGCCTCCAACAACTGGACCCCGCTCGCCAACATCGTGGCCAACGTGCTCGTGAGCCGGGAGATGGCGACCAGGCGGGCCACCTCGCCCATGAGTGGAATCTTCAGCAGCCATCGGTCGGCCGTCAGTTGTCCCGCTTCTGTTTTCATCGCCCGGCGTATTGCCCATACACTCAGACCAACCGCCCCGAGCATCACGGCCCAATAGTCTGCAAAAAATTGACTGATGCTCATCAGCACGACGGTCGGCCAAGGGAGGGCCTGCTTCAAACTCGTAAAGACGGCGGTGATTTTTGGTACGACAAAAGTCATCAGGAAAAACAGGACCGAGACGCCGACGATCAACATCACGGCAGGATAGAGGACGGCATTCGTCACTTTATGCTTGAGCGCCAATTGCTTTTCCAGAAACTCCGCAAGGCGGAACAAGATCTGGTCCAACGCCCCGCTGGCTTCACCGGCCCGTACCATGTGCACATAAATCTGGGAAAACTCGCGAGGGTAGCGCTCGAGCACAGCGCTATAGGACGAACCTCCACGGATTTCTTCGCGGATATCGGCCATGAGGCTCTTCACGGATTTCTTCTCGGTTTGATCCACCATGACTCCGAGCGCTTCGACCAGCGGCAGTCCCGCAACCAGCAATGTCGCCAACTGCCGGGTCATCATTGCTACGTCGGTTGTGCTGAGGGCAGGGGACCGCCCGATTCCAGAGTTAGATCTACCGGAAGTACTCGTGGCCGAGCCGGCCGAGCCCGAACCCTGTTCCACCATATCGGTGGGAAACACGCCAACCTTCCGCAATTTTACGCGCGCAACCTTTGGGCTTTCCGCATCAATAATACCGGTTGCGGCTCCGCCGTCGTTCCGATAGCCTTTATATTGATAGACAGGCATCGTGCTAGATCTCGACTTCTTGTTGGGTAATCCGCATCAATTCTTCGGTCGTCGTGACCCCGTGAAATACCTTCTCTGCCCCTTCGTCTTTCAACGTCACCATCCCCTTCGCCATTGCCGCTTGACGAATCGATGCCGAGTCCGCCTTGTTACCGATGAGGCGGCGGATCTCATCGTCCAGTACGAGGAGTTCAAAAATACCTGTTCGGCCTCGATAGCCTGTTTGAGAACAGGCCGGACATCCGGCTCCACGATAGAATGTGGGACGCACCCTCGGTGGGACGATCCCGAGCCGGATCAGCTCTTCATCGTCCGGGTGATAGGGCTGCTTGCAGTCCGAACAAACCTGGCGCAACAACCGTTGCGCTAAGACGGCCACCACAGAGGAAGCGACGAGAAAGGGTTCGATGCCCATGTCAATCAATCTGGTGGCCGCGCTTGCCGCATCGTTGGTATGGAGCGTGGAGAAGACCAAATGCCCCGTCAGCGAGGCATGAATGGCGATTTCGGCGGTTTCACGATCGCGAATTTCTCCGATCATGATGACATCGGGATCTTGCCTGAGAATCGACCGAAGGCCTGCGGCAAACGTCAGGTTGATCTTGGGGTTTACCTGCATCTGGCCCACGCCAAGCAACTGATATTCCACCGGATCTTCGACGGTAATAATATTCTTGTCCGGCGCATTGATCTGCGTCAACGCCGCGTAAAGCGTCGTCGTCTTCCCGCTTCCGGTCGGACCGGTGACGAGAATGATACCGTGCGACAACTGGATCAATTGCTGGATGATCCCCAACCGATCCTGCGAAAACCCCATCTCCTGCAGATTCAAGAGACGATTCTCTTTCTCCAGCAGACGCAAGACCACCCGTTCGCCATGTGAGGTCGGCAGCACCGAGACACGCAGATCCACATCCTTCCCTGCCGTTCTGATCCGAAACCGACCGTCCTGCGGCAAGCGCTTCTCCGCGATGTTCAACCCCGCCATGATTTTCAGTCGCGCGATAATACTGGCCTGCAAATGCTTGGGAGGGGTTAACACGGGATACAGCACGCCGTCGATGCGATACCGAACGACCAGCCCCCGTTCGAACGATTCGAAATGAACATCGCTCGCTCGCTGCCTCACTGCTTGAAAGAGCACGGAATTGACTAACCGAATGATGGGGGCTTCGTCTGTGGCATCGAGGAGATCTTGCGGTTCATCCAACTCGTGAGCAATTTGGTCCAGGCTCTCACTGGCCGCGATATCCTCCATCACTTGCTCTGCCCCTGCGGGACTCGCCGCTTCGTCATACACACGATTGAGGCAGGCCAACAGCGACAAGCTGCTTGTCAGCACCGGTTTAATCGGAAGCCCCAGCAGAAGTCGGAGGTCGTCCAATGCGGCCATTTCCATAGGGTCGGTCGTCGCCACAAGTACAGATCCATCCTCTGTCTTGAGAGGAAGGACGTGATAGCGGCGGGCAAAGTGGATCGGAACTTTCTTGACCCATTCATGATCGACCTGGTTTTCATCAAGATGCGGGAGCCATGGAAGCTCAAACTGAATGGCCAGCGCCTGGAGGAGTTGATCTTCGGTAATCACCCTGAGTCGGATCAAGATTTCGCCGAGACGTCCCCCCTTGGTCTGCTGTAGGTTGACCGCCTCAAGCAATTTGGCTTCGGGCAAGCCGAATTTTTCTTCGAGGATCGCCCCTAACAACGGCCGACCAGAATATTCGTCGCTCATTCCAGCGCACCAAATGATGGATGATTCATCCTTGAAAAGCCCCGTCGGCCTCAGGAAAATTCCACAAGCCTTTGGAACTAAAAAGGATACTCTCTACCAGATCTCTCTGACAAGGTCACGAAAGCCCCTCTAATCTTGCTACTTTGCAAGACTTATCTTCTCAATTCCATCTACACCAGAAGCTTAGTAAAGACAGCCGGTTGTTGAACGCAGAACGAGGCCGCAACAGAAGAGGGTTCAGCAGACTTAGCGGATGTCGAACGTCATTGCGGTCCGCTGATTGTTCCGCAGAACATCAAGTTTCACTGTCTTCTCGTTGCGGAGTTGCTGGAAGAGCGTGAGCATTGTACCGGGATCACGAATGTCCACGCCATTAACCTGCTGGAGGACATCCCCGTACTTCAAACCGATTTTCTCATAAAAGCTGGAGGGTGCGATAAAGTCTAGCCGGAACCCATTCATCGCTCCATTCACCAGATAGGGCACCGCTCTCGCCTGGGACAATAACTTTGGCAAATCGCCCATCGCTTGTTCAACGTCTCTCCGATCGAGCACGGTACGCACTGGACTTCCAGGCACCGGAGCTACGGCTGATCCCGCTGTGACTGGGGCAGATGGAGGCTTCTCGATCTGTGAGGTGGCGAGTTCAAGCAATTCCTGTTGATCACCCTGACGAACGACAATCCCATCTCGCCGAATTTCGCTGATCTCACCCACATCGGGAATTTGGTCGTGTAACCGGAAAAACAGTTGGCGTTTACTGGAAAGTTCTTCAACGATGGCCGAGACCCCTTCATGATCGCCGATTACCACCCCCAGAAGTTTGAGTTTCGACGCCAGATTTAACGGGGCACGGGAGGGCGGCGCACCGGACCCCACGGTGCCCGCACCGAAGGGATCAGGCGGCAGGGGAAAGAGTCCGCTCGTTCGAATGCGCTCAACCAAAACAGGCAGGGTTGCGCTCACGTCAGCTTCTCGGTTTGAACCAGGCAATGGCCGAACCAGCCCCGCCGGAACAGACAAGGCCTCCGCAATCACCGCGTTGATGATGTGGGCCACAAGAAAGGTGCCACAGATGACATATCCGAATATGATGCCCCGACGTATATTCATAGTCTTCGAGACCGACTTCGAATCAATCATCCCAATCCGCACGACATTCTAATGCGGAGCGAAAGCCTCGTGCAAGAACAACCAAACAAGCCCGTGAAATGATCAAAACCTTACAGTCCGTAGACAAGGCTGTGTAATCAGGACATAATTCAGCCACTTTCCGCCACAACCAAGGAGTGGTCTTGTGAAAAAAGCGCTCATCACCGGCATTACAGGGCAGGATGGATCGTATTTGGCAGAGTTTCTCCTCGGGAAGGGCTATGAGGTATATGGCATTATTCGACGATCGAGTTCATTCAATACGGGGCGGATCGATCCCATTTACGAAGACCCCCATGTTCCGCATCGACGACTCCATCTGGTGTATGGCGACCTCAACGACGCGAGTTCACTGAACCGCATCATCAGAACGATCCATCCCGATGAAATTTACAACCTGGGAGCACAAAGTCACGTGCGTGTCAGTTTCGATATTCCCGAGTATACCGGCGAGATTACCGGACTCGGAACGATCCGCCTCCTGGAGGCCGTTCGGGAGTCGGGGCTGAAACCGAAGTTTTACCAAGCATCGTCAAGCGAAATGTTCGGCAAAGTGCAGGACGTACCCCAGCGCGAAACCACACCGTTCTATCCCCGCAGTCCCTATGGAGCGGCCAAGGTCTACTCCTACTGGATCACCGTCAACTATCGAGAAGCCTACGACCTCTTTGCCTGTAACGGGATTTTATTCAACCATGAATCGCCCCGCCGCGGCGAGACGTTCGTCACGCGAAAGATCACGAAAGCCGCAGCCCGCATCAAGCTGGGCGTCCAGCAGGATCTGTTCCTGGGGAATCTCGACGCGAAACGCGACTGGGGTTTCGCCGGCGATTACGTCGAAGCGATGTGGATGATGTTGCAGGCGAAGACTCCCGACGATTACGTGATTGCCACCGGCGAAACGCATACCGTCAAGGAGATGCTCGAACTCGCGTTCGACCGCCTGCAACTCGACTGGAAGAAACATGTCAAGATTGATCAGAAGTACTATCGTCCGACCGAGGTGGATCTCCTCATCGGTGATGCGAGCAAGGCGAAAAAGGAGCTTGGCTGGCAACCAAGGGTACGTTTCCAAGAGTTGATCGCCATGATGGTTGACGCGGATCTGGCTGGTGAGAGAGAAAAATTGGACGGTACCCGGAAGAGAGATTAAGGGTTGTAATTGGAAGGATTCAAGCGAGTATGACCTCGTTTTGGGAAGAGAAGCGTATCGTCGTCACGGGCGGAGCCGGCTTTCTTGGATCCTTTGTCGTGGAACAACTCCGTGCGAAAGGCTGCCGAGACATCTTTGTACCTCGCAAGAAAGACTACGATCTCGTTCAGATGGACGCGGTGAGACAGCTCTACAGCGATCGAACCCCCGACATGGTCATCCATCTGGCCGCACGGGTCGGAGGAATCGGCGCGAACCAAGCCAATCCAGGAAGGTTCTTCTACGACAACTTGATGATGGGTACCCAGCTCATAGAAGTCGGGCGCCAACTGGCGTTGAAGAAATTTGTGGCGTTAGGCACTATCTGCGCCTACCCCAAGTTTGCCTCTATTCCTTTTCAAGAGGACGATATCTGGAATGGATACCCTGAAGAAACCAATGCACCGTATGGTCTTGCCAAGAAGATGATGTTGGTGCAGTCGCAAGCCTATCGTGAACAGTATGGGTTCAACTCCATTGTATTATTCCCGGTCAACCTCTATGGCCCTCGGGATAACTTTGACCTGGAAACGTCGCACGTCATCCCGGCGCTAATACATAAATGTGTCACCGCAAAGGAAGCAGACCAGCCCGCACTCACGCTGTGGGGAGACGGATCTCCGACCCGAGAATTTTTATACGTGGAAGACGCCGCGGAAGGTATTCTTCTGGCAGCTGAGCGCTACGAAGGGAGTCAACCCGTCAATCTGGGGACAGGGGAAGAAGTAACCATTTCTAATCTTGCCTCCATGATCGCCACGGAGGCCGGCTTTACAGGACGGATCGAGTGGGATACGGCCAAGCCCAACGGACAACCGAGGCGGTGTCTGGATGTCAGTCGGGCCAAACAATTGTTTGGGTTTCAAGCGAAGCATACCCTTCGCGAAGGACTCAAGAAGACCATGGTGTGGTTTTTTTCCAATCGCCATAATCTCCGACACGTCACCTTCTAGTACTTGCGATTCTCCTCTTCAATCGTGATTCAGGTACGCCAAGCAAGTCGTGCAAGGCAAACCAGATTCATCAGAAACGAGATCCACAAGTATGTAACCTAATCACGCTCATCTCGTGTATCTTGGAAGAGGAGCAAATTTGAACGAACCTACCAATGCACGCGGTATTTTTTCTTCTCGCATTCCAGCCCCATGCGAAAAGACATTGAAATACAAAGAGTTTTTAAACACAATCGGATGGTCTAAGACTTGCGAACTATCTGACATTTCCTTTTATATCCCACAGGAAGCCAGACCGTGAACGAGACCAACGCAACATACCTAACACAAGACAACTATACAGACTTACACCGAGTCTCGTCGGAGGATGCAAAAAGTGCCACACCGCCGGGAGGGCCGCTTCAGATAATCGAAGGTACCTCATCGACAGAGATACCGGATGGACAGGAAGCGTACGAACGAGGAATGGCGCTCAAGAATGTCGGTCTCTTTAAGCAGGCCGCCGTACATTTTGAAAAAGCCGCGCAGGATCCCGCATATGCACTGAAGGGCTTCGCCCAAATGGGCCTCAGCCTTAAGAAGTGCGGAAAACAGGAAGAAGCCGTCACGGCCTTTCGCCGAGCTCTGCAAATACCCGCAACATTAGTGAAGGAACGAGTGCAGATCCTCTACCTCTTAGGAAGAACGTTGGAGTCACTAGGACGTATTCCTGAGGCGTTGGAGTCCTATCGATGGCTTCGCCGTGAAGCCCCACATTATCGAGATGTCGCCATGCGAATCGAGTCGTTGAGTACACGGCGAACACACACCGACAGCCGCCAAGGACATGACAACAATCCGTGGACACAACAGGCTCTGCAGCTCTGGCAAGGCCTTTTACGAAGCGGGAAATAACGATCCAACAAGAGTCTACCCCGGTTGTGAAATTGGAACGAACCAATGAGGTGATGCTCCACCAGTAGGTCGAGCATCACCTCTCAATCTGGACCCACCATCATTCCATCGCAGTGGCATCCCTGCAGACCGACCGAAGTTACGTAGCGTACCATTTACTACCACCGACGCCTCCACTACCTACGGGTTGTCCGACTTCCGATACCCGCCTCGTTTAGGCAAATCACTTATCGCACAAGAGAATATAGATCTATAGAACAGGAGCGGACCCACGCATGGTTATTGCACTCTCTGATCTCACCTTACCATGCGAAAAGTCTCAATCATTCAAAGAGAAATCCCTCACTACCGCATACGATTCTTCGAGGAATTATATGCCCAGGGAAGACTACAGGACTTAGATATCCAGGTGTGTGCCGGAGCCCCCCCGGCACGAACGACCTCATCGATTGCTTTTCCCTATCAAGTTCTTTCCGTTCGCCGCTTTGGCACGATGAATTCAAGCTCCTTTTGGATGTATGAGTTGGAAAAGGCCATCGCAGGATCAGATATCGTAGTGGCACCTCAGGAATTACAGTGCCTGACGGTGCCCTATTTGTGGGCAAAACGTCGATGGATCTGTTCGTCTTGGATCTGGTGGGGACACGGTTATAACTTCCAGGCTTCGGTCCGCACTTCACCTATGATGGAGATAAAAGAAGCCTTCAAGCGTTTCATGACAAGACGGTCGGACGGATTGATCACCTATACCGAAGGGGGCGCGGACTATTGGAGGAAGCAGGGGCTTCCCAAAGATTGGGTGACTCCTTATTACAATACAATCGATGTCGAAGAACTTCGAAAAGCCAGGGCGAATATCACCGAACAGCAATTGATCGAAATGAGACGTCAGCTTGGAGTTGGAGGGAAGCGAGTTCTTCTGTTTTCCGGTCGACTATATCCGGAGAAGAATGTGGACTTCCTCCTGAAAGCCTTTGCGCTGCTGAAAAAGATCTATCCGGACGTGGCGTTGTTGATCATCGGGGATGGAGAAGAACGAAGAAAGCTGGAACGGTTGACCACGGAGCTCAACCTCCACGATGTGCATTTCTTGGGAGAGCTTGTGGAGGCCAAGGACACTGCAGTGTATTTTTCTCTGGCGGATTTGATGGTGCTTCCGAGCCTGGTCGGATTAGCCATCGTGCACGGATTTGCATTCGGGCTCCCTCTTCATACCACAGATTCTCCCGGACATGGGCCTGAACTCGACTATCTGTCGGGGAAGAATGGAATCATGACGAAGCACGATGTCGTTCAGTATGCTGAAACCATAGCATCGCTGTTTTTTTCTCCTCACAAACTTGATGCCATGAAACAAGCAGCCATGGCTCAAGGTGACGAATTGCAATTGCCTCATTCTGCCCGCCGATTCGTTTCTGGTATTCGCTCCTTTGCAATCAAAAATACATAACACAGGATGCACGAAGGAAATATGAAGTACGGGTTCATCATTCTTTTAATCGCCCTCCTTGCGAAGGACATTCTTCCCATCGGGGATAGATATGTGCTGCGAGGACTCAGCGAAGGGATCGCATTGGCCGTAGGGGCCGGCTGGCTTCTCACTCATCAGCTCCACCTATTTGCCAAGCGCTACGTGTTAGCGTTTTTATATCTCGCTGTGCTGTTCCTTACCGCCATTGTCTCCCAACGTCCGTACTTTGTGATGCTTCAAGTCATGTGTTTGGGAGCAGTGATTCTTTTCTTCATCGCCTATCATGAAGCATCAGCGCTGGATCGCGACACTTCCAGTTGGAATCTTTTCACAGTGGGGTGTGCGTTTGCCTTGGTCTGTTTGGGAAGTCTTGTCCTTCTGGCAGCCCGGCCACAACTCGCATTTGAGGTGACAACGGAGGGGAATCGATTCAGAGGTTTGTTCAACGAACCAGCCATGATGGGAGCTGTTTCCGGCCTCCTCATTGGGCTCGTTGCCTTCGGTCGATTCAGTTGGCTCATTCGCATCATCGGAGCGTTAGCCGCAGTTCCCTGCCTCTATCTCACTGGTTCGCGAACTTCCTGGGGAGCGGCCGCTGCTGGTCTTCTCATTACAGGGATGATCTATATCAGGCAGAAACGCGCGTGGATGATCGGTCTTGCTTTCGTTGGTGTCATTGGAAGTCTAGGCTTGGTCATCCTTGACCTGAAAATGGCTTCTGAGACTCCGTCACATGTCATACGATCGAATTCTATCGGGACCTTGTCTGGAAGAACCGCCTTGTGGGAGGTAGCCTTAAAGAAATACCAGGACAGTCCCTTGCTTGGATATGGTTTCACCACTGGTTCGGATGCTCTCGCCTCCGATATGGGCGATACGCTGAGCACAGCATTTGGAGTGGCAGATCGGTCTCAGCAAAAACTATTCAGTCTTCACAGCGGGTACATCCAAGCTCTCTTGGACTCAGGAATTCTGGGCGCAACACTCTACATCGCAATCCTTGGCTCGGCCCTTTGGAGGTTATTCCGGTATGACCTCAAGCGTCGTCATGGCGCAGAAATGTATTGCCTCATATTTTTCAGTATCTCCAACGTAACCGACACGATTATTTTCGGCGCGGCTGTCTTTTACGAAGTATTCTATTGGTACCTGTCCATCTTGGCTCTTGGTATCGTCGGGCTTACCCAAGAAGAAGTGACAGACTCAAGTCAACAGGAACATGTTCATGAAAGCTCTTCGACGACATTGGTTTCTGATTTCTCTCTGAAGCCTGGCAATCAGCCCACACCGGCTAGGATTCGTCGATTTCCTCTGCTTCAGGACTAGTCGGAGGAGAGTATATGCACGCTCGAATCATTCTCTTATTGATCGGGACTTTGGGATTCAGCTTCCTGCTTGACTGTACGGTTGAAGCTGGAAATGCGACGTTTGCGAACAAGCGCGCGATTCTCGATGGCGAAATCGGTCTGTGGACGAACAAGGATGAAATCGATCGTCGGCTTGAGAGAATCAAGGAAGCCGGATTCAATGTCTATATGCCCGCTGTGTGGTACGGGCGGGGGACCACCTGGCCGTCGCGTGTTGCACGGTGGGACTTTACTTTGGGGCCAAAAGTCATCCAAGCCCATGACCCACTTCAATATGCCATAGCCAAGGCGCATGAATTGGGTCTGGAAGTCCATCCTTGGTTCACATTGGTATTACGATGGAATGAATCCTTCATGCCGGAGTATGCGCTGGAAGGAGTCACCGAGGGCCCGCATGCAGCGTTCGATGTGCATAACCCGTTGTTTCGGGAATTCATGACCAATGTCGTGGTCGAGGTTGTGGATCATTATGACATCGACGGAATCAACCTGGATTTTGGGCGGGCAATGGGGCTCTGCCGCAGCACCCTGTGTCAGCGAGAATACCGGGCCATGTATGACAGAGATCTGGCCTTTGACTCTCTTACGTTCAAGCTAAGCCCGAAACGTGTACCCACCCTCATTGAGTATCAAGAAAAGGCGGTGACTGCCTTGATCAAATCGATTACGGATTCGGTGAGGAAACATAAGCCAGCCATCTTGATCAGTGCGGACGGCCATCCGGACCTTACGCGGTACGAGCAAGGTCAGAACACTCTTGATTGGGTCAACAGAGGGCTTATTGATGTCATTCTTCGAATGGATTACCACCCCACAATCAACTCGGCCGCCACAGACACATCGCGTAGCCACATGACAAACCCGAAGGCACTCACCTTGCTCATTTCCAACATGGCTCATGGTGCCGATCTCCCCGCAAACCAAAAGCCGTTCGCTCGATCAGGACAATGGCTTGCAGATACCATCGCGACAATATATTCGCGTTGGCCTGACACGGGAATCGCGGTCTACTTTTACAAGTACCTTTCCGACGAACAAATCGCTGCCCTTAGAGCAGGACCATTCCGTGCAGAAGGCGATAAGGTCGTTCCCAATGCTCCGTCTATTTTGACTGTGAAATAACTTCAAAATGTTGTGCATCGTCACCCATCATGAAATGAGGCCGAACCCATGACGGCCCGCCAGACAGCTGCTGTCACCACGTTGGATGGGCAGCTCGGTCATCGTGAGTCTCGAGATCTTAAGGCCATTGCCCATGGAGGAGGGGCTCTTCTATTTGCGTCTGCGTTCGGGAATGGACTGGGTTACGCGTTTGGGATATTTCTGGCCCGAACGCTCGGCACGGAAGAATTCGGGCTCTATGCTCTCGCATTGACCATTTTTAACATGGTAACGCTGACGGTCGTGTTTGGGATGGACATCGGCGCGATCAAGTTCATATCTCACCACCTCGCGGAAGGACAGCACGCCAGGGCGAGAGAAACTCTCGTCGTCGCCGGGGCTCTCGCTTTCGGTTCAGGCCTCATTGCTGCAATCGGACTCACCTTGCTCGCGCATCCGATTGCCGTCACACTCTACAACAAGCCGGATTTGGTTCTGAGCCTCATCTGTTTTGCGACAGCCATCCCTCTGTGTACGATGACCATTGTGCTGCTATCCACATTGCAAGCGTTCCAGAACGTCAGCTACACGATCTTCATCAAGTACCTTTGGGAACCGATAGGTAAATTTGTTCTTGCAGGGGTCGCGCTCTGGGCCGGGTTCCAGTTCCTCGGAGTGCTCCTGTCCATTGTGATGGCTTTCGCCGTCAGCGCCATCCTCTCCATCTATGCCGTCTATCGACTTGCGATGAGCGGATCCGACAGTTTTCGTTGGTGGAACACAGAAGAAGCGAGAACGCTGCTCGCCTATTGCCTTCCGCTTGTCATCTCCAACCTTGTTGGTGTCGTGGCATCTCGGTCCGATATTCTCATTCTCGGCTATTGGACAGAGGCCCAAGAAGCGGGCATCTACCTCGCAGCATTTCAAACCGCTGCGATCATGGCACTGATACTGAATGCGTTCGGAACAAGTTTGGGGCCGATCATGAGTCGAGCATGGAGCCAACAGGATAAGGGAAGGATGAGTGATAGCTACCAAGCTGTTTCTCGGCTATCCATGATAGTGGCGCTGCCAATTTTTTGTTGTTTCCTCCTGTTTGCGCGCGACCTCCTCATGATCTTTGGGCCGGAGTTTTCACGCGGAGCACCGGCACTCATGATCTTAGCGGCTGGGCAAGTATTCAATACTGCCACCGGGTCAGCCAATACCGTCCTACTTATGTCCGGCCATTCCAGGCTCGTGATGACCAATACGGTCGTCATGGGAGTGGTGTTGCTAGCGGCAACTGCCTTTCTTATTCCATTTTGGGGGATGACCGGGGCTGCCATTGCTGCATCGACGACATTCATCCTTACCAACGTGATTCGCGCATTTCAGGTATGGAGGATTCACCGCGTGCAGCCGTATACGTGGGAACTTGCAAAACCTATCGCCGCTGCCGCCATTGCCACAGGCATAATTTTCTTGTTTCAGTCGTCGACATTGTCACTTCCCAGTCCCGTGCTGGGGCTTCTGTTGGGCATGGTCTACCTGGGCGGAATGTGGCTGCTTGGAATCAGCCGGCAGGATCGCCTTATTGTTGATTTGCTGATTTCACGAGGTAAAGGTTTCTCGGAGAAGGGGTGAGACGTGAGTCTGAAACAATTCGCAAATTCCATAAATCGAATCCTCACCAACCATCACATCAACAGAGGGCATGGGATTCTCAAGCATCTTCAATGGCAGGGGCGAAAGATGTTCAATTTGTTTCCTTTTGAACAACGGATTTCAGGATCCGGCATTATCGCGTCCCACCGTCAGTGTGCTGTCTCAGCCCTGATCAACAGTCAAGGTTTGTATGACTACAACAACATGAAATTGATTCAGGAGCTGCTTCGAGGCGGAGGAACGTTCGTCGATATTGGAGCGAATATCGGTTCCTATGCGTTGATCGCCTCTGAAAATAGTTCGGCAAGGGTATTCGCTTTCGAACCGCATCCTATTACGTTTCAATTGTTGCAGAAGAATATTGCACTGAATCAAAGAAGCAATGTTTCGCTTCACAATGTGGCCCTTGGTTCATCAGAAGGAACGGTATTCTTGACTGACCGGAGAGGAAGTTCAATCAATCACATCGTCCCAGGATCACAGCAGATGCCTGGGACAGTAGCTGTTCCCTGTCATCGCATGGATCACCTGTGTCAGATCACCGATATCAGGCCGCAGATCGTCAAGATCGACGTCGAAGGATTTGAATACGATGTGTTGCTGGGATTTGGACATTTCATCTCATCCGTTCAGGTTCTCATGATCGAAATGAATGGGTTGTCGGACGAGCGCTCCCACGGCCAACAGGAAATTCATTCCCTCTTACTATCCAAAGGGTTCAGCGGTCCTTGGACGTGCAGATTTGACCAACGTCAGATGCTTCCAGCTCCTGATGGTATCAGCGAGGATAGCCTCTATGTTTCAAGCATCTTCTATCATGATTACTCAAGAAAAGGTTTTACATTTGTCGATGACTCTTGCGCTGTGTCCCTGACACATAGCTAACTGAAACATCGTCGCAATGTCGTTCGGTCCAATATCCCTCAGCATCCCAACTCCAGATCCTGCACGGAGGATCTCGCTTCATCTGTACAGCCGCTTTCATGATTGGTTTTCCGCCGATCATTCACCATGCATGGAGACGGCAAAACAGCGCAAGGTTGGCACGACAGACAAGTCCTCACTTGCTTGTACGTCATAACTTGTGCTCTCACGCTCTGCCTCCGTTGTCTTCTTCTATGGAGTGAACCAACATCTTTCTCCCGTTCTTGGCCACTCTCAGCGCGCCCTTACAAACATGTTTGCAAGGGCATGGGCATGGTTCGCTCCAATGGCTCGTCGTAGTTCTTTTCTGGAGTATACAGAAGGAATTTTGCAGCACCTAGGGCTCTCGTACTTCCTCTACCTCATACAAATTCCACAAGTATGGAATTTGCACTCCGTCATGAAGTCGTACCAGTGGGGCCTGACATACGCTGCTACCGCTGGGTTGCTGGCATTTTCTGATGTTCCGTGATTCGTCACACTCCTTCCATCATTGAGTGTCAACTAGGTAGGTAAACCTAATAGATGTCCTGGCTGTTGCAATTAATGAGCAGAATCGGGGGATCAGGGAGCTGATGAGATGAGGGTCCTGCTCGCCCATAATTTTTACCGTTCAGGCGCACCTAGCGGAGAAGACTCCGTTTATCACCACGAAAAGGCCCTTCTTTCGAATAACGGCATCGATGTCGTGCCTTACGAAATGTTTAACGACAACATCGATATCGCGACGTTCACTCAACGGGCTCGCCTTGCCCTGGACACTGCATGGTCACATGATTCTTACAACGCTGTGAGTCGTCTGATCGAACAATGTAAGCCCGACATTGCACACTTTCACAATACGTTTCCGCAGATCTCTCCGAGTGCCTATGCTGCGTGTCAGGACAAGGGAGTACCCGTCGTTCAAACCCTGCATAATTTCCGTCTCATCTGTCCGGGCGGCCTTTTGATGCGTGATGGCCGTCCTTGCGAGGACTGCGTTGGGACCAGTCTCATTCCGGCAATGCGGCATCGTTGTTACCGTAGCTCGTTACCGGCAACTGGGGCAGTGGTCTGGATGCTTTTGCGAAACCGATGGCAGGGAACCTATCAGACCTTGGTGGATCGATATATCGCACTGACTGAGTTTGCTGCGAACCGAATGATTGTCGGCGGTTTTCCGAGAGAACGCATCAGTGTGAAACCGCATTCCGTAACCGGCGTTTCCGCACCGGGAATGGGAGACGGCGGCTATGTCGTGTACGTCGGACGCTTAACCCAGGAGAAAGGGGTCCGCACTTTGCTGAGGGCGTGGACGCATCTCCGGGAGGTTCCCTTAAGAATTATTGGTGATGGGGCACTCAAACATGAATTGGAAGACATTGCAAAACATGATGATTTGCCCGTCGAATTTCTTGGCCTTCGCAGCCAATCCGATGTCTATGAGTATGTACGGCGTGCAGCATGTATTGTTGTGCCGTCGGAGTGTTATGAGACCTTCGGGATGGCTGTCGTAGAAGCGTATGCATGCGGAACACCTGTGATTGCATCCCGAATCGGCAGTTTGAATGAGATTGTCGAAGAAGGTGTAACGGGGGTGAAGTTTGATCCTTGTAACTCCCAAGATTTGGCGGCAAAAATTCACATGCTTTGGGATAACGCGGAACGACGAACGCGTATGCGTGAAACAGCTCGAACAACATACGAAAACAAGTACTCTCCAGAAAAGAATTTTCGGGGATTACTGTCGATTTATGAGCAGACGATACGGAGCTGTGCCCAAATCTCGAGGTGACGGATGTTGGCTCGCGATGCAGGAGTTCTCCTTGATATCCCAATCGACTGCAAACCATTGCCAGTTGCGGTGGAGGACTCATTCGCGGCAATTGAAGGCCAGAGACATCAAGTCGTCTTCGCGTGCGCCAATCCTCATTCGTTGGTCGTCGCGCAACACGACCTTGGCTTCCAATCTGCCCTAACACAGGCCGACCTCGTCGTAGCCGACGGGATCGGAGTATCGTTAATGGCGCGACTGGTCGGACTTCAGATAGGGCCACGGATCACCGGAACGGACTACTTCCAGGCAGTGCTGATGGCGCTCCAAAAACGCGGTGGCGGGCGTGTCTTCTTCTTTGGATCGTCACAGCGGGTTCTCGATCTTATATCCAAGCGCTTTGTCATCGAGTTTCCCTCCCTCACGCTGTGCGGCACACTCTCGCCGCCATTTGGCTCATGGAGCGAGGAGGAGAATCGTCAGATGGTTCAGGTCATCAATGCTGCCAAACCGGACGTGCTCTGGGTCGGCATGACCGCGCCAAAACAAGAGAAGTGGGTGGAGGAAAATCGCCACGGCATGACCGTACCGGTGATCGGGTCGATCGGTGCGGTATTTGACTTCTACGCAGGCACCTATGCAAGAGCGCCACAATGGATTTGCCGGATAGGCTTTGAATGGGCCTACAGATTCATATCGGAACCTCGCCGTATGTGGCAGCGAACCTGCGTATCTGCACCGAAGTTCCTCTGGCTGGTTCTGCGCAGGCATGTATGGCGAACTGGCAAGAGCTTGTGAGAGGGTGCGGTAGAACTGAGAACGTGTGACGATGCAGATTCCTGAGTTTCGATCTAGCCCGGGACCTTCAACTTTCCAAATCCACAGTGTGCGATTCAACTATCGAATGTTCTCAAAGGGCCTTCCTTATTATCGAGGGCCGGCCGCATATCGTCTTCGTGAAAGAGTCGCTTTTCTTCCAGTAGGCGTCTTCGGCTGCCTCGCCCAGTCGATCTCAACTCGCGGAGGAAAAGTCGTTTCGCGTAGAGGCACAACATCGTCATCGTTCATGATTCGGTCAGCGCCAAGGCGCACTGGGCACCGTTTCAGGCAATGACTGGAATACCCTACACCTTTCCACCATCTCGTGCCTGTTTCATAATTGACCAACTTCGTAGGTTCATACATGCAGTGCCTTCCGACAATCTTTCGTCCCTCGTGAGTTTACAACGAGATAGCAGGTAGCGTTTTGCGGTCTGGGATTTGCTCCACCACAGGCTGTGCGCATGTACCACCTCTACGAAGGAGTGTTTGTATGAAGATCATGAAGCAGTCGCCGACCAAAAGGTTGTTCCTGCCGGCGGTCGCACTGTGTTCTCTACTTCTTTCTGGGAACGCAGCTCATGCGGCGTTAGTGACGTATTCGTTTACCGGGGGCGTAAGCACCATCAGCGGGGCCTTGCTATCGCCCACGATGAACCTGACCTCTCCTGTGACGGGGTCGTTTCAATTTGACAATGCCATTGGAGGCGTTGGCGGTAACTATCCCGGTGCCGTGACCGCAATGACTGTAGCGATCGGCGGCTACACGTCGTCGTTTGCTCTCGGAGCGAATGCGGTGACGATTTCTCAGAATACGAGCCTGGGAGGCGGGTTAATGGGAGACCGATGGAAGCTGGTTACCGCAGCCATGGGTCTTCCGACTAACGGGTATACCCCGCTCAGTTTTGACCTTCAACTGGACCGAGAAGGCGGAGGCCTGTTTACCAATACCGACTTGCAGAATCCGCCGAGCCTCTCCTCTCTCACAGCCACCAGATGGCGTCTCATGTTTGAAAATAGCGATGGGAATGTGGTCACTGTTCGGGGAGCGCTGAATAGCTTGACCGCAGTGCCATTGCCGGCAGCCGTCATCTTATTCGGCGCCGGTCTCATTTCGCTGGTCGGTCTTGGCGCTGGAGGATTACGAAACCTCCGGAGGCCTCAGGCATAGACGAGACGTAGCTTCCTTCTGAATAGGGGCTTGGTACCTCAGTAGGAGGTATCAAGCCCGTTCTTTATCAGGAACCAGGCGGGCGAGTGTGACCAGTGCGTCGGTGCACCGTTTCTCACTCGTGGTAGGAGTGCCGAATTGTCCAGGAAGTTGTCTCAATCAATCGCTCGCAGGCTGTCTTATGGCTTTCAATCTGGTGTCCAGAAAATTCACTGCATCGACTTCACACTCTAGTTTCCATTTACATCTGAGTATATCCCATGATTAGCAGGCCATTGTTCATAGGCTTCAGCGTGGCGTTGGTCACAGTCTCACTGGGGTTCCTGTATGCCGATAGCCTTGCTTTTCTGTTCGGTTACTGGATCGACAGCGAAGATTATAGCCATGGGATTTTTGTTCCTCTGATTAGCCTGTTCTTGATCTGGCAGGCGCGAAATCGCCTTACTGAAGCTGGTACTGACACTGCGTGGTGGGGGCTGGCTGTCATGTTGGGAGGACTCTTTCTCTATTGGATTGGTGATTTGGCCACGGTGTTTGTGCTGCAACATCTTTCGCTTTGGATCGTCATTGTGGGGCTGGTCATTGCGTCGATCGGAGTTCGCCGGGCCAGGATAATCGCATTCCCCCTTGCCTACCTCCTGACCAGCATCCCATTGCCGGTTTTCTTGTATGCAAGTGTGTCGAGTCAGCTGCAACTGTGGTCCTCGGCTCTTGGAGTAGGCGTCTTGCAGCTTGTCGGCGTGACGGCCTTTCGCGATGGCAATGTGATCGATTTAGGGTTAGTGCAACTTCAAGTAGTCGAAGCCTGCAGTGGCATTCGGTATCTGCTTCCACTCACCTCCCTTGCGCTGCTCTGCGCCTATCTCTTCAAGGACCGGATGTGGAAGCGTGTGCTGCTTGTCCTCTCGTCGATTCCGATCTCCATTGTCGTGAACGGTTTCCGCATTGGGATGATCGGAGTCCTGGTCGAATGGTACGGGCAGGGGGCTGCGGAAGGATTCTACCATCTGTTCGAGGGATGGGTGCTGTTCATGACAAGTTTGGGTCTCCTGATTCTAGAGATGTGGTTGTTGGCCAGAATCGGAACGATGGAAAATCGATCGCCCTTTCTCTCTCGATTCACCTGGGACGACCAATCTGTTAGGACCATCCCTGAGGTCACCCTCCAACCTCCACACTGTGATAAACGGTTCCAGCGCCCCGCCTATCTCTGTAGCGTGGCGCTTCTCGTTCCCCTGGCCTTCGCCTCGACGCTCATGGTGGAGCGCGAAGAGGTCCCGCCGCCCCGGGCTATATTTGTCGATTTTCCCATGAAGCTCGACGGATGGCTTGGCACCTCGCTCTCCCTGGAAAAGCAATACATCGATGCGCTCAAGTTTGACGACTATGTGTTGGCAGATTTTCAATCCGGCGACGGGCATCCAGTCAACTTATATGCCGCATATTATCAGTCCCAAAGAAAGGGTCAATCAGCGCACTCTCCCCAAAGCTGCCTTCCGGGTGGTGGGTGGGAAATCTCATCCTTCACGCACATGGACTTGCCGGTGAGTTCCGGAATGGTTCGGCCGCTGCATGTCAATCGAGCGTTGATCCAGAAGGACAGCCAGAAACAAATCGTCCTGTACTGGTTCAAGCAGCGCGAGCGGATTCTCAGCAATGAATACCTGGTGAAGGTGTATCTATTCTGGGATGCCTTGTCACGTGGGCGCACCGATGGGGCGCTCGTACGAATCGCCTCGCCGGTTGGCCCAGGCGAAACCGAAGACATCGTCGATCAACGGCTGCTCCGATTCGTTTCAACGGTTGAGCCCGAATTGAACCGCTACGTGCCGGATTGAAGCAGGAGTCAGGTTGAGCGGAGAAGTGAAACCGGGAGAATGAAGATACGGTTCACCCTATGTACCTAATTCTAAATCTCATTCGCCTCGACTCGGACCTATGCCTCAGCCGTCCACTGCAGTTGATAGGAGCGTCCAGCAATGAATAGCGAACTCTTTTTCAGTTTCATCACAGCGCTGCTCATATGCATGGCCTTGATTCCGCCCTTGCGTCTCTTGGCTGGTCGATTCCACATCATGGACCAACCAGGGGAGCGCAAAGTCCACCAGCATCCTGTCCCAAGGATTGGTGGTATCGCATTTGGCATTGGAGCGTTCGTTAGCATTGTATCGTGGGGCCCCAAAGACAGCACCACATTGTCGGTACTCCTTGGTGGGTTGATCATCCTAGGATTCGGCGTATGGGACGATCGCGTGAATCTCGGATACCGGATCAAATTGCTGGGGCAGGTAATGGCGGCGTTTGCCATTATTATCATTGGAGGAATCCGATTCGAGAGCATCCCGTTCTTGCTCGGAACTGAACTGCCGCCGTGGATTGGAATTCCCCTCACGGTGCTCTTCCTTGTCGCCGTCTCGAATGCGGTGAATCTCACGGACGGCCTCGACGGGCTGGCGGGCGGGCTTTCCTTCTTGACATTTTGTGGGATTGCATACCTGGCCTACCTTGCCAACGATTCGACGGTCCTTTTGCTGACCATTCCGTTTCTAGGGGGCCTGCTAGGCTTCTTGCGCTACAACACCTATCCGGCTCGGATTTTCATGGGAGACAGTGGCAGTCAATTGCTTGGCTTTATCATGGGTGTGCTGGCTATCCTCGTGACCGATTCAACCAGAGGGCCATTCAGCCCGGCCTTGGCACTCCTTCTCTTGGGGTTACCGTTCCTTGATACATTAGGAGTCATTGGACAACGGCTCGCGGAGGGACGATCTCCCTTTGTTGGCGACCGCACACATATCCACCATAAGTTACTTTCAGTCGGATTGTCCCACTACGAGGCCGTGACGGTAATCTATGCCATTCAAGCAGGGATGCTCTGCCTGGCCTATTTGCTACGCTGGCAGTCCGACATGCTCATTGTGCCACTCTATCTCACCCTTGCCACTGTCGTTCTGGTCATATTCCTCGCCTCAAGTCATGGCCTGATTCCCAATCCAGCCCTCCAGCGTACGCGCATGTGTTCAGACAGGTGGCTTTCGGACCTGCTCAGTCGTCCTTGGTTGCAAGATTTGCCGATTCGATTCTTAGCTGCGGTGGTCCCTCTTTTTCTCATTGCCACGGTCTTTCTTCCCGCTCAGGTTCCCCAAGATATCGGCTTCATTTCGACCGCGTTATTCGCCATTGTCTTAGCCGGTCTTTCCTTCGCTCCGCGACTGGCCCCGTATTTCGTGCGCGGAGGACTCTATATGGGTAGCACCTTCCTCTTGTATGTCAGTGATGCATCATGGATGCGAGCAGATCCTCCGTTCCCAATGACCTACCATATGTTGTTTGGCGCAATAGCCGTTATGGTCTTGCTCTGCATGCGATTCGACGGTCAAAACCGGTTCCAGACAACGCCACTGGACTATCTGATGGTCTTTTTGGCCGTGGTCTTCCCATTTCTCCCGGAAGTGAGCACCGATATCTCAGCGCTGGGTCTCTTTGCGGCCAAGTTGATTGTGCTGTACTTCTCGTTCGAGCTGCTGTTGCACGCGTTCTCCGATCGTGTGAAGCAACTCGGGTTGGTATCGCTATGGATCTTGTTTGGGTTGGGGATTCGAAGGTGGCTGTAGGGGAAGGGTGGGAAGCTAGAGGATAGGGGGAGGGGGCTGAGTGAAGCTTGCTCATTGCTTCCTCGCTTCGCTTAAACCTTAATTTTCCGGATAGCTCACACGCTTTGCGCAGACACTTAGGGAGTAAAATGACATACCGAAACATCATCATCTTGGTTGTCGCGATCTCGCTCGTCGCTTGTGGCGGACCCGAGGAGCGGAAGGCCAAGTATCTTGCGCGGGCACAAGACTACCTTGAAGCCAGCAACTATCCCAAAGCTCGTGTGGCTCTTCGGAATGTCCTGAAAATAGATCCGAAAGATGCCGGTGCCTATTTCCTATTTGCACAAGTCGAAGAAAAAGAAAAAAACTGGCGCAACGCGGTCTTGCTGTATCAGGAGGTCGTGCAGCTAGTTCCTGACCATGTCCCGGCACTCGTGACCCTTGCCAAATACTATTTCGAAGCCCGTCTGACTGAACAAGTGCTCTCAACCGCAGACAAAGTGCTGGCGAAAGATCCTCAGCATCCTCAAGCGAAGGCCCTCAAGATTGGGGTGTTGGCTATTGATGGACGACTCTCTGATGCGATGACCAAAGCCGAGGCTCTACAGGCGCAATTCCCGACCGAGCCCGACGTGGCAGTGTTGCTGGCTACGCTCCAAAGCCAGGAGCAGCGTTATCGCGATGCAGAAGCCACCTTGCAGCGGGCACTGGACGCTCATCCGAAAGACATGGATCTCCTGAACAGTCTGAATACGATTCTGGTTCAGTCCAAAGATATGGCCGGTGCGGAGCGAGTGGCTCGCCGCATGATCGAGACAGAACCCGCACTGTTTGACCACCGGCTGAGACTGGCCCGGCTCTTCGATACGTTAGGCGCACATGAGAAGGCGGAGTCCGTCTTACGGGAAGCTATTGCCCTCGATCCGGGCAGCGAGGAACGCCGTCTCCTTCTGGCAGATTTTCTTGGTACCAGGAAGAACCATCGTGCTGCAGAACAGGCACTCATGGAGGCTGCGACTCAATTACCGAATTCGACGAAGATCCAATTTGGACTTGCGGCGTTATACCTCAAAAGCGGGCAGGAGGCGATGGCGCGTGACCGATATGTCTCCCTCGTCACGGCGAACAAGGAGAAACCGGCAGGCCTCGAAGCCAAGGTAAAACTGGCGGAGTTGGATCTCATTTCAGGCAAACAGGTGGAAGCAGAAGCGCGCCTGCGAGAGGTCTTGAAGGAGAATCCCCGTTCCTCCGATGGACTGGTTCTCTTAGGTCGGATGGCTCTGGGAAGAAGGAACGGGAAGGATGCAGTACAAGCGTTTCGAACCGTGTTGCACGACCAACCGGAATTCGCGACGGTGCATTTCCTGCTCGGCCAGGCCTATCTGCTGACCGGAGAGAACAATCTTGCGAAGGAAAGCTTCGAACACGCGGTAGCGCTCTATCCCGGACAGGTCGATGCCAGACGATCACTTGCGGCGATGGAAAGCCAAAGTGGTCGCCACCAACAGGCTCGTTCCCGACTCGACGACTTGTTGAAGCAACGGCCGGATGATGTGGCCGCCCTCGACATGTTGATGATGCTTGATCTTGTCACGAAAAACTGGGGCGAAGCGGAACGAACGTTGAATCGCCTCCGTTCCGTTTCCAAAGACAGTGTCGTCGCTCTCATGGCGGAAGGACGGCTACGGGAGGCGCAGCAACAATTCGACAAAGCCAGCGCTGCGTATGAGCGCGCGACGAATCTCGCCCCTCACGATCCGGACCCGTTGCTGTCTCTGGTGAAACTCGATGTTGCGCAAGGCCATGCCGATCGGGCGAAGACTCGACTCGATGCCTTGCTTGCCACGCGGCCGGACCATCTGTTCGGCCATGGGCTACTGGGTGAGGTGCTGGTCCTCAGTGGCCATCCCCAGGAAGCCGACGTCCAGTTTCGGGCAGCTTCCCGCATCAACCCCAAATGGATCGCGCCGTGGCTTAATTGCGGAGAGTTGTGGCTCGCGCAGAAACAGCCGGACCAGGCGATTCAGGTGATTCAAGCCGGTCTGACGGCCAATCCGGACAGTGAGGAGTTGCACATGCTTCTGGCAACGGCGTATTCGAGTCAAGGCCAAATCGATCCTGCAATCACGGCATACGACGGCGCCTTGCGTTTGAACCCACGTAACGTGCTGGCTGCGAACAACCTTGCCGTCTTACTCGTCGATTACAAAGGAGACTCACAGAACTTACAGAAAGCGTTTGCCCTGAGCCGTGATTTCGAGAAAGAGGCGCCGCACCCACTGTTTCTGGACACGCTGGGATGGGTTCGCTTCAAAATGGGGCAACAGGAAGACGCCCTCCGGATCATGAAGGGCGCGGTCGCCAAATCTCCGGACGTCCCCACGTTGAACTATCATCTCGGGATGGCCTTCTATCAGTCTGGAAAAAAGGTCGAAGCACGTGCGTACCTCTCGAAGGCATTGAAAAGTGCAGAGCAGTTTCAGGGGCGTCAGGAGGCAGAACACATCTTGTCTCAAATGAGGGGGTGAAGAGGGTTATGGCTAGCTCCAACTCTTTTATTGTTCGCAGCCTCAGATTGCTCATCCTGCTTGTCGTAATGTTGGGAGGGTGGCTGGCTCACGATTCCGATGCCATCGGAGCCACACCAACAGCGCCCGCAGTCGATCCGGGTTATCGCCTTGGAGCTGAAGATGTTCTGCTGATTTCTGTGTGGAAGGACGAGCAGCTCACCAGGGAAGTTGTGGTTCGTCCCGACGGGATGTTTTCCTTTCCCCTTGTAGGTGATATCCAAGCTGAAGATCGAACGGTTGATGAGATTCGCACAGATCTTGTGAAACGGCTCACGAAATACATTCCGAATCCAAACGTGTCGGCGGCAGTTACGAAAGTCTTAAGCTACAAAATCTATGTTGTCGGGCGTGTCAACAAGCCTGGAGAATACTTGATTGGTCACTATACCGATGTGCTCCAGGCGTTGAGTTTAGCCGGTGGGTTGACGCCCTTTGCTTCAGAAAACGATATCAAAGTCATCAGGCGTCTCAAGGGGCAACAAAAGGTATTTCTCTTTCGCTACGGCGATGTCAGGAAAGGGCAGGAGCTCGAACAAAATATCCTATTGCAGCGCGGAGATTCCGTGATTATTCCTTAGGATATATCAATAAATTCATTGCCTTATATGCTAAACATAATCCTGAGCTTACAGCAATATAGAAATTTCAAATTCAGATTCGTGCCTCGGTTACGGTTGAGCCTAAGTAAAAATTATGGGTGAAAGTCCCCTCGACTTCAGCGTCATCCAGAAGTTGAAGTCCAGATACGTTGCGGGCAATTCGCACAGCAAGAGCGGGGGGGCACGGTATGGCTTCGCTGAGGTGGTGTCTCTATCAGAGTGTCGCTCTGGTTTGGTTGCTCTGTGGAGTACAACTGTCAGCGGTTTGGGCTGCCGAGTGGTCACTGGTGCCATCGATAGGAGTAAAGGGTGTGTACAACAGTAATTTGCTTTTAACTCCGCTCCCGCACGAAGAGACCTATGGGTATTGGGTTTCTCCGGGGGCCGAGTTTGCCGGCAAAACAGAGCGGTTGGAGGTGAGTAGCCGGGTCTCGGCTGACTTCGTCTCTTATTACGGAGGAGTGGAAACACAAGTTACCAACATATTTCTCCCACTCACTCTACGCTATAAGACCGAGAAGGATCTGTTGAGCTTTACCGGCGGATTCGTTCGAGATAACACGTTGATGAGCGAACTGCTTACAACGGGCCTAGTCCTGCGCTTTACACAACGGAACCAATGGACGGCCGATCCGTCCTGGACTAGGAGGATCACTGAAAAGCTGTCGTTCCAATCCAGTTTTCAATTGAACGACACCACCTATGAGAATGGGTTGGCGCTTGGCTTGGTTGACTACCAGATGCTCGGAGGGTCAGGCGGGGTACTCTACCAAATGACGGAACAGGATCAAATACAGTTGTCCGGCTCATACGCTGATTTTCATACGACCAACGGATCCTCCCCCTTTCGCGCCAATTTTCCTGGAGTCAACCTGAGCCTGACCCGTGCCTTCACAGAAACACTAACGGGAACGGCTTTCGGTGGACCCCGTTTTGTGAGTTCAACGACCGAGACCATTAGCGACGACCTTACGATGCGGAACACCGTTTGGCTGTTCGGCGCCAGTCTCGCCAGAAAACTTGAGAGCACGTCGATCCAAGTGAAAATAGATCGAGATATTGTGCCGAGCGGATTCGGCCTACTCATTCAAAGGGATCGAGCTGGGCTAACAATCTCTCATGATCTTTCCGAAAGCCTGACCGCTTCTTTCGACGGATCAGGGTATCTTGTCTCAGGTATCACGCAGCGCGCAACAGGCACCATTTTTCCAGAGAGTCGATACTTCTATCTCACACCTAAGATCGCCTGGAAATTTCTGGAGTGGTGGAAGCTAGAAATGTCCTATACCTATGGAAATCGGGAAATAGACGGCTCAAATCTGGCAATGTCCAATGCCACGATGTTCATGCTCACGTACTATCCGCCGAAACTGGCGTTTTCCAACTAGGCTCTCTAAATCTATGACTACTCAGATACACTCACAAGAATCCGAATCGGTCCAGAACCTTCAGGCCTATGTTCGTATTCTTCATCGGCGACGAACTCCGATTGTCTTGGCTGGTGGTATTCTCTTGGGCTTCAGCCTTGCTGCCGCGTTTCTCTGGCCTGCGACCTACAAATCCATGGCGACTATTCTGATCGAGGAACAGGAAATTCCATCCGAACTCGTTCATTCGACGATTACCAGTTATGCCGATCAGCGAATCGAAACGATCAAGCAACAAGTCATGAGCCGCACGACCCTTTGGAAGGTCGTGGAACAATACAATCTCTACCCGGACCTGCGGCGAACCAACCCCGTAGAAGAAGTTGTGCGGAGGTTCATTAAAGACATCGAGGTTGAAGTAATCAGCGCCGACGTCGTGGACAAACGCACCCAACACCCGACAAAGGCCACTATTGCGTTCACCGTGGCGTACCAGAGTACGTCGCCCGACTTGGCCCAAAAGGTCGCCAACGAGCTAACCAGTCTGTTCCTGGGACAGAATCTGAAGAGTCGGGAGCGGCAAGCGCAGGAGGCCACGTCCTTCCTCCAGCAAGAGGCCGAGAATCTTTCCAAGCACATCGGCGAGGTTGATGAAAAGATAGCCGAGTTCAAACGCCGAGCGAGCGGTGCTTTGCCGGAATTGATGCCTTTGAATTTGCAGCTCATGAGCCAGTCTGATCGAGAGCTGACGGACATCGACCAACAGATTCGAACCCTCGAGGAACGCAAGAATTATCTTGAGGGTGAACTCGCCACGATCAAACCAAATACCCCAATCATGTCCGTAACCGGAGAACGAATCCTCGACTCTGCCGAGCGCTTGCGCGCATTGCACGCGGAATATGCCGGCGCCTCTGCCAATCGGTCTCCTGAACACCCCGACATTCTGAAATTGCAACAAGAGATTGCGGCCTTGGAAAAGGAAACCGATCAGCGTCCAGGGATCGAAGAAGTCTCCAAACAACTCATCAACGCTCGCGCCACGCTGGCGACTACCTTGAAACGTTTAGGCAGTGAACACCCTGACGTCGTTCAGGCTCGTCGTACGGTTCAAAGCTTGGAACAGGAGGTCCGACAGCTGGGATCTGCTCCGCTCCGAAAGCCCATACTGAGACCTGAAAACCCTGCCTATATCAATCTCCAGGCTCAGCTCAATTCCGCAACTTCGTCCTTGGACGCCCTACGGACGACTCGAGCAGCTGTGAAAAGGCGGCTCCAAGACTATGCCGCTCGTCTCGAACGGACTCCGGAGATGGAGCCTGACTATCTCTTCCTGACGCGCGATCGCGACACCTCGGGACAGAAGTATCAGGACATCCGGTCCAGGTTGCTGGAGGCCAAAGTCTCGGAGGGATTAGAAGTTCAGCGCAAAGGCGAACGATTTTCTCTCATCGATCCACCCAGTCTACCGGAAAAGCCGAACAAACCGAACCGGCTTGCCATTGTCCTGCTCGGCTGTATTCTGGCTGTGGGTGGAGGAATCGGCACTGGCGCCTTGGCAGAATCGCTGGATCATTCGATCCGCACACCAGAGCAGCTTTCCCGGTTGACCCAATTGTTCCCACTGGCGGTGATTCCCTTCATGCCAAACGAACGGGATCTGTCCCGAGCTATTCAACGCCGTTACCTCCTCAGAGGAGCTGGAGTTGGTGCGCTCGTGACGATTCTCGCACTGCTGCATGTGTTCGTGATGCCTCTCGATGTGCTGTGGTTCGCCGCGTTAAGGCGATTTGGCATCGAGTAGATGAGGACGAAGATTTGAGGCGAGGGTAGCGGCTGGAGCAGGAAGTATGACGGTAGGAGGCCTGAGACGAAGAGTGTTGTCTCTCTTCAACTGGCTTTAGGAGAACCCATGGACCGATTTCGGACCGCGCTGCAACTGTACAAAGACGAACATGGTCAGTCTCGCACCAGGCCGCACGCTCGAAAGGCTGCCGGAGGCCAAGCTTTGCCTCCCCCCATCGCATATACCAGGACGAGATCGCTAGACATTCCACTCTCTGTGCTTCGACAGAAGCGGGTGATGGCTGCGTACGACAAGGGCCCCTTCGTCGATGCCTATAAGATTCTGCGGACCCAGGTTATGCATCGCCTTCGAGAGAATGACTGGAATGTGTTAGGCGTCACCAGTCCGGGCCACGGTGAGGGCAAGACATTGACTGCCGTGAATCTGGCTGCGAGTCTCGCCATGGAGACCTCGCAGACTGTACTGCTTGTCGATGCTGATCTCCGTAGCCCCGGTATTCACGATGTATTCGGCATAGACGACTGTCCTGGTCTTGCCGACTACTTGTTAGACGATGCGCCCGTCGAGGACTTGTTGGTGCACCCCGGAATCGGTCGTTTTGTGTTATTGCCGGGAGGACGGGCGATCTCAAACTCGACAGAGACCCTCACATCGCCCAAGATGCTGGCCTTAGTTGAAGAATTCAAGCATCGGTATCCTGCACGGATCATCATTTTCGATCTTCCGCCGTTGCTTCACACGGCAGATGTGCTTGCGTTCTCGCCCTACACGGACGCACTTCTTCTTGTTGTGGAGGAAGGGAAAACAACGGTTGAGGAGCTGCAGCGCGCCTTGTCTCTGGTGAAACATTCCCGCCCCGTATTGGGGACGGTGCTCAACAAGGCAGGGCAAATGGGCACAACTCCTGCTGAAATGCGGAAGTTACTCTCTCACTAGATGACACGATGCCTGGTGTCGGAAGGCGAAGGTTAAATGTACGAGTCGTTTTACAATCTTCGAACGAAACCCTTCGCGCTTTTGCCGGATAGTGACTTTCTGTATCCTGGCTCTACACATCGTGCGGCCTACAGCATCTTGGAATACGGCCTTATCAACGAGGCGCCGTTTCTGGTGCTCACCGGAGAGCCCGGTATGGGCAAGACCTCCCTTCTACAGAAGCTTATTTCAGAGCACGGGGAGAATCATACGATCGGTCTCGTCACAAATGCGCGTTACGACATTGAACATCTCCTGCCCTGGATTCTGCTTTCCCTCGGATTAAGCCAGAAGCAGCTCGACCCGGTTGAGGCCTATCATCTCTTTTCGGAATTTCTGATTCAGGAATCCAAACAGCACCGACGGGTCATTCTCATTATCGATGAAGCCCAGAGTCTTGGTGCTGAGCTGCTCGAAGAACTACGGCTCTTGTCCAATTTGAACGATGGGAAAACGTTGAAGCTGCAGATCATACTGTCCGGCCAGCCGGACCTCCATACATTGCTGCAGCGAATCGATATGACTCAGTTTGCCCAACGGATCGTCGTCGACTTTCACCTGGAACCGCTTTCGGAAACTGAGACAGGACATTGCATTCGTCACCGCTTAAAGATTGCCGGTGGACATCCCTCAGTGTTTACGAATAAAGCCTGTGCCTTGGTGCACCGATTGACAAGAGGCACTCCTCGTCTCATCAATCAGGTCTGCGATGTTGCCTTGACCTATGGCTTTGCAGAGCAGGCTCGAGTCATTACGTCCAAGCTCGTCGCTCAAGCCGCTCTCGATCGAAGTAAAGGCGGAATTCTGCCTCTTGCGGCGCGAGAGGAACTGACAGCCTTGGCCGGCGCGCCGGAAGATGCCAGCGAGATTGATGCCGTCCCGCTGCAACACAGCTCTCCGCCGCCGTGGCCTGAAAGTTCATCTCCAGAACTCAGCTCTCCGCAGGCGAGGTCGGTAAGTCGATCACCGGAACTCACGGCCACACGCTCAGTCGGCACTCCCGAATCCTACTATACAAAGGGAGTCGCCATGAGACAGGAAGGCCGATCGAGAGAGGCTATTGATATACTCGAGCTGGCGGCTAAGAGCCCGTCCTACTGGCTGAAAGCCCAAGCACAAATAGGGCTCTGCCACAGGTCTATCGGAGACCATGGGGCCGCAATTCAAGCGTTTCGGACCGCGTTGAGCGATCAGTCGGCATCCTGGAAGGAAGTAATCGATGTCCAGTATTTTCTCGCACGGACTCTTGAATCGGTCGGGCAGACAACGGAAGCGGCAACCCTCTACCGACGGATCGCTCAAACGAATCCGCATTTTAAGGATGCTGCGAGTCGGGCCAAGGAGCTATTGTCGAAGCCGAAACATCCGACCACAGGCGAGCGGCGAGGTGTGAGCAATGGGTCCTGGTTTGGCAATGCGATCGAGAGTATCAACCAACTGATCGGCAGTCGCAAGTAACCGGGTGACGGATCCTGTCCATTGCGCTAGATCTCGCCAAACGGCGCGTTCACGATCGTGACGACTCCCACCCTGCAATGCCCTCGAATATCTGGTTGATACCCTTCAGCGGCTCCCACCTCATGACGGCAAGGGAATCATCGACATAGGCCGGAGCACGCATGCCATTCAACACACAGGTGACGCCCGGCGTGCTTGCCAAAACCCACAAAGCCTTGCGTGAGAGTGATTCTCCGCGCCTTGCTTCCGGCAGCAGGGGGTCGAGAGCGGCTGCCACCGAGGCGGTTTTCGCACGACTGCGTTCGGTAGCTTCTCTGCGGAGCCCGCGTAAAAGGGTGAGCAACTGCGGCACATAGCGATCACGCCAGGCCTCCCATTGCTCGGCAGCCGTTCCGGTCAGCTGGCGTGAAAGCGCCTGCATTACTTGATTGACATGCGGCGCGATCATGTGATGCTCGATCTGCTCCCAATGTTCGAGCCCTTGGATCTGGGGCCGCACACGCGTCAACTCAATGGCCCAAGTAAAGAAATCGGCCGGGGCCATCCCTTGACCACTATGCTGAAAGGCCGGGGCAATGGTCTTGCGATACTCGTCTTCAAGCGCCCCGACTGTCCGACATTGGCGATCGAAGTCCACCGGATCGCCTTCAATCGGAAAGTCCGCCAATCGAAGAACGCCGCTCTTTTTTGTCGGCATGGCATTGAGCGGACGATTGACCAGTACAGCGATCCCTTCTCGTTGAGCCATTTCCAGCACCGTTTCCCGCTGATCCATCCC
>DATENE010000007.1:0-8115 GCA_035275205.1 Nitrospiraceae bacterium | reverse complement strand
GGCCAGACGCAGAAGATATGGAAGCGTGGCATTTGTCAGTGCGGCAGTCGAGGTGTGCGGAACGATTCCCGGCATATTGGACACACCATAATGGAGCACTCCGTCTACGACATAGACCGGGTCCGAATGGGTCGTGGGTTTTGTGGTCTCGAAGCAGCCGCCTTGATCGACCGCGACGTCCACCACCACGGCTCCCGGCTTCATGCGCGCCACTACTCCACGCGAGACCAATTTGGGCGCTCGAGCCCCAGGGACGAGGACCGCCCCGATAACAAGATCTGCAGCCAGCACTGACTCGTCAATCGCAGCTTGAGTGGAGGCACGCGTCACAATTCGACCCTGATACAATTCGTCGAGTGCCCGGAGCCGTTCAAGGTCAAGATTGATCACCGTCACCCGAGCCCCCATCCCGACAGCGATTCGAGTCGCCTCGCTACCCACCACTCCAGCCCCTAGCACCACGACGTGTCCCGGTTCCACGCCAGGCACACCGGCCAAGAGAAGCCCGCGGCCTCCTTGCGTCTTTTCCAGATAGTGTGCGCCGATCTGCACCGACATCCGCCCCGCAATTTCGCTCATCGGTTTGAGCATCGGCCGCGTGCCGTCTTTTGCCTCGATCGTCTCGTAGGCAATCGCCGTAATCGTGGTATCCAGGAGGGATTTTGTGATCTCCAGCAATGAGGCCAAATGCAGATAGGTAAAGAGGGTCTGGCCTGGACGGAAGAAGCGGCACTCGGACAGCAGCGGTTCCTTGACCTTTACAATGAGTATCGCCTGCTGAAACAGCTGCTCTTTTGACTCTGCCATGGTCGCGCCGGCATTTCGATAATCCTCATCTGAGTACCCGCTGCCGACTCCGGCCGATCGTTCGATCCACACATGATGTCCGGCCTGACGCAACGCCCGCACCCCATCGGGCGTGACACTGACACGATACTCATGGTCCTTGATCTCTTTCGGCACCCCGATGATCATGGCCATTCCCTCCTTGTACCATCCATCCGAGTAATGCTCGATTCATTCTATATACAATGGTTGTGAAAATACACGAGCTGGCTCCTGGGCACGTCTCTGCCAAGTAGACAGTGCGCGCGGGCCTGGTGTAAGATTCGCCCGCTCATTCAATCATGATTGACAGAGGGAGGCTCTATGGATTCCGCGGCTGGGTCCTGCAATGCCTGTGGCGCCACCGGCATCGCACTCATGAAGTTATCGCTTGGGAAGGACTTTTTTGGCCGGACCTATGACCGATTGTCTCCCTCGACCGATCAAAGCCCTAAATGGTACTGCGAAAGCTGTTCGATGCAGAAAAATCTCCAGCGAGATTTCCGAGATATCACCGCCGAGATCGACAAGCTTGCCGCCGGGCAGACCTCTCACCTCTCGGCACCCGATGAATTTCAGCGTGCCACATTACGTGTGAGAGAAATTGTTGCGTTGCTCGACGCAGCTCACAACCGGTCATCTCTCCTCGCGAGCGGCGAGGTCAATCGTTTACTCGAACGACTCAATACCATCACCATTCCGGCATAAACCACAATCGATCATGTCCGGTTTCAAACGCCACATCTTCGTCTGTACGAATCAACGGAGCCCCGACGATCCCCGTGGAAGCTGTTCCAAGCTTGGATCTGAAGCCCTCCACGCTTATTTTAAGCAGGAAACGAAACGGCTGGATTTGAAAGACGTCGTCCGTGCGAATAAAGCCGGGTGCCTCGATCATTGCGCGGAGGGGCCTAGCGTGGTCATTTATCCAGAAGGCGTGTGGTATCAAGTCAAATCAGAAGCCGACGTGACGGAAATTATGGAGCGCCACGTCATCAGAGGCGAGGTCGTGACCCGTCTCATCATGCCCGATCACCCGGCTCCCGCGACCGTTCCTCCGCTCACATCGTAACGTCGCTCCACAAGGATTGTTATGGCCGTTGAAGAGAAGTGGAAAGCCAACCTGGAAAAGGTGGCCTTCATGAAACAGTTTCCCGGGCTGCTCGGCAACTGGGAGGCCCTGACAGGAAAAACCATCAAGGCTGTCATCCCGCTCAAAGGGAAACAGGGAGCCGCAGTAGTCGTCTGTGCCGATGGCGCCTTTACCATCGTGCCTCCGATGGCGGCGGAGCCTTACGAGTTGGGCGAGGCCCTGGCCGTGGCACGGGTGCTCCTTGAGCCGGCACATCAAGCGGCTTATGTGGAGTATGATCGACTGGTCAAGAAGGACAAAGATGCTCTCAAATCGGCCAGGGTCGAAAAGATTCTCGGAGCGATTCACAACAATTTAGAGGAACATCCGGAACTGAAAGATCGGCTGAAAGAACTCGTCAAGGAGTGGAAGTGAGCAGTTTGCCGGATAAGAATATGTTCGAGATCTTTTCCCAAGGTCTCTTTGAAGGAGTCAAACCCATGATGGTCATACGTGATCACCTCATCCGTCATCCCGACCGCTGCACGCATCAAGCCATCTGTGTGCCAATCTGCCCGACCGGCGCCTGGCTTTCGACTCCTCCCTACAAGTTCGACCCTTCCCGCTGTCTCGAAAGCTGCCGCCTCTGTCTGGATGCCTGTCCCTCGCAGGCAATCTTCGCCGTGTTCAAGAAGGGGGAGAAGTTGCTGGAGCCGCAAAAGAAGACGGGGTAGCCTGGTAAGTTCCCGTTGCTCGCAGAGCCCCCACGATGAAGCGGTGGTCGCTCGATGCGCGCAGTCGGGAACCAACCAGGCCACCCCTTGAGAACGACGAAGAGAAAAGAAAGAACCCTATCAGTTTCGACTTTCCTACTCTCCCTGACCGCCTCAGCTTCTTTGCTCCTTCCACAAAGTCGCCTCGAAACTCTTGTTGCCAGACGTGTAGGGGAACCACGATAGAAATTCTTAGTCTACGCCGCGCATCCGTTCCATTCGCAACTGGAGAGAGATAGAAGGAGGCCCTAGTAGGACGCCCTCGTAGGACGCGTGCAGCAGGGGATCAGCCGGCCCATCGCTAAGATGGGCAAAGAGAAACTTGGTCAGTTTCTGCTTTCCCAGCCTGCCCGTACTTTCCGTTGGTTCATATAGGTCGCGGCCATTCTGACAGCAGGCAACGCCTGCTGTCAGAATCCGTTAAGTTACGGCGTCAAGGTGAAGTTCTGTATTTGATTCGCCACGGAGATGTCAACGTTGGAGGACTGGGGTGCGTAACCAGCCGCGGACGCCTGAACCGTATACTTACCAGCAATCGATTGTGGCGATGGCGGTATAGGTTGCTGGGTAAACGCTGCTATTGGCAGTGGCAGAGTTGTGCTGCCAGAGGCAAGCCATGGACTGTCAATTGGAAGCATCAGGTTATAGCTGTAGTCGTCAGTTTCTGGTGTGATTGCTAGCACATCGGCGACCTGTGATTTCACTGTCACGACTGGACCGGCGACCAGCTGTTGTCTCGCAACGACAAAGACCACTTGATCATCAGTGGGTGGGGGTGGGGCTGGGTTGAACGTCACCGTGCCACTTATAGACCGACTGGGAGGCACCAACGTGATTGCATTGACCGGAGTTCGAGCGGCATCGGTGCTGACTGCAATAATACTGTTGCTACTCGGGACCAGCACTCCCGCAATTACGGTTGTCGCATGGTCGTCTGCCGTGATCACGACATCGTAGGTGACCCCTGGAGCTAGGTGGGTAAGGAAAAATTTCCCTCTATTGGGGTTGGGAAGAGGGTTTGCATTCGGCATCGTCGCACGCACGATTTCACCGTCCCTCTGGGCCGACACGGCGACATTGCTACCAAGCAGATTCGTATCGACGAAGCCTTCGATGCCGTTCAGCACGAAGGGTATGACTTTGATCACGGGCTTCAATTTGTACTTATCGCTCCCAGTGTGCACAATGGAATGGCAGGCATCGAAATCCAGCAACAGATCGACCCGCTGTCCGGAAGGCACATCGAACTCATGGACCAACTTGATACCGGATTGCACGGCACTCGGCGTATCAAGCGGCTTCTCCGCTTTTGTATCCGACAACACAACGGAGTTGTTGGGGGGAGTGCTCCCATTGTTGGGGCTCAACACCAAGCGGACCTGAGTGTAATGTCCTGACGGCAGAGATATATCCCCAAGCGATAAGAGCGCGCCATTGTTTTGGGTGGGATCGTTAAAGTCCAGGAGATTGATTCGCTTTGGAGGATCGAGCACGATATCGTTCCATCCGGCGGCCTTGTCGTCAGCGGAGCTGCTCTGGTGCACCCGAACTTTGCTGACGGTGACATTTACCGCATCGAAGCCGCAGGCAGGGGCATCGGTCAGCGAAACGCCCAGCGTGCCGGGTTGTGCAGTGGCCCCTCCTCCACCATCACCGCCGCTGCCGCATCCGGCGACAAAAGCAGTCAGCAGTAATCCCATAAACCAGATGAGTGGTTTCGAATTATTTTTGAGTTTGTTCATTATTCTTCACCTTTCGATTTGAACATGTTTGACGAGATGAGTGCTCAGAGCATCTCATAGAAATATACGCTGGAAGCCGTAGTATCGAGCCCTAGGGCAGCCCCTAGTCAGCCTCGTCTTCATCCTTTATGGCCACACGCAATTAGCATGCTATTTCTCTACAGTTCTGCAAAACAATCTATGCGTAAGTAGGGAGAGGAATTACTTATTGCAATAAAGTCACAGCATTAGATCCTCAAAACGGGTGGTTAACTCAGCTATCACAAGTGTGTTCTCCATGTCTCGATTTAACTCCGTTACAATTTATACAGGTGACGGCCTGTCGGGATTTCCATACAACTCTAGCTTTCTATATTTTGAACGTTGTTCGTCCTGCATCGGGTTCATTTTCGAGCTGATACTTGGAATGAGCGAGTGCTGCACTTGGCTATGATCCTGATTGGTTAACGAAGATGCGAGAGAGGAATTGCCCCGTATGAGAATGCGTTACCTTTGCCACCTGTTCCGGTCGTCCTTCTGCCACGATGTGGCCGCCTGCTGCGCCGCCTTCTGGGCCTAGGTCGATGATCCAATCCGCGCTTTTGATCACGTCGAGGTTGTGTTCCACCACCACCACGGTATTGCCGCTGTTCACCAGCTTCTGCAGCATGGCCAGGAGTTTCTTGATGTCTTCGACGTGTAGCCCGGTGGTCGGTTCGTCCATGATATAGAGCACGTTCTTCGCGGACGAGTCTTTCAGTTCGGCGGCTATTTTTAACCGTTGGGCCTCGCCACCTGAGAGTGTGGTCGCGGATTGGCCGAGGCGGAGATAGCCGAGCCCGATGGTCGAGAGAAGGTGGAGCTTTTCGGTGAGCTTGGGCGAGCCGCTGAAAAATCCCAACGCTTCTTCCGCCGTCATCTGCAACACATCATGGATCGTTTTCCCGCGATAGCGGATGGAGAGAACGTCCGGTTTGAATCGCTTCCCGTCGCAGACTTCGCAAGTGGCGTAGATATCTTCAAAGAAATACATCTCGAGTTTTTCGACGCCGCTCCCTTCACATCGGTCGCACCGGCCCCCGGTGGTATTGAAGGAGAAGTGGCCAGGCGTAAGCCCGCGCCGGAGCGCATCGCGTTCAGAGGCGAAGAGAGCGCGCACCTCATCGAACGCTTTCAGGTAGGTGATCGGATTCGAGCGGGGCGTTCGACCGATCGGTTCCTGATCGATGAGCTTGATGCCGGTGAGATGTTCGATCCCTTTGATTGCGCGAAACTTGCCCATCGGCAGTGACGCGATACGAAAGGCGCGTGCGATGGCCCGGTAGAGCGTGTCTTCGACCAAGGTGCTCTTGCCGGAGCCCGAGACGCCGGTAATACAGATCAACATGCCGAGCGGAATACGGACGAACAGATCTTTGAGATTGTTTTCGCAGGCGCCTGCGATGACAAGCAGTTTTCCGTTTCCTCTTCGCCGAGACCTGGGCGTTGCGATTTCGTCTTCGCCGCGCAGGTAGCGCGCCGTGATCGACCGCCGGTCTGCCATGAATTCCTGTTGTGGCGCAGCACAGATCACCTCGCCGCCCTTCTCGCCCGACAAGGGGCCCAGCTCGACAAGGTAGTCGGCTGCCTGCATCATCTGGCGGTCGTGTTCGACGACGACTACGGTGTTGCCCTGGACTGCCAGCTCTCGCAGAATGCCGGCGAGCGTCGCGGTATCACGCGGGTGGAGACCGATGGTCGGTTCGTCGAGGACGTAGAGCGTGCCGACCAGACGGGCGCCGAGTTGGTTGGCTAAGGCTGCCCGCTGGGCCTCTCCTCCCGAGAGCGTGCGGGTCTGGCGGGAGAGCGTGAGATAGCCGAGGCCCACGCGGAGGAGAAAACCGAGCTTGGCCGTCAGTTGTCGAAGAATGTCGCGGGCGACCTGCTCTTCGTAGGGAGAGAGGGTGAGAGCTGTAATCCAGGCGTCAGTCTGTTCGATCGTGAGAGCGGACAGTTCATGAATATCCTTGCCCGCGATCTTTACATAGCGGGCGTCTGGTCGGAGACGAGACCCTTCACAGCTCGGGCAGGGGATTGGTGTCCGGTAGCGGCTGAGCATCACGCGCACATGCAGCTTATAGCGTTTCCCTTCTAAATATTCGAAGAATTGCTGCACGCCCTCCATCTTGCCTTCTCCGTTCCAGAGCATCTGCTGGATAGGCTTGGGTAGATCTTTATAGGGGAGGGCGAGATCGACCTCACGCCGTTTCATGTAGAGCAACATTTGTTTCTGCCACCAATCGCCGCTGGGTTTGCTCCAGGGCTCAACCGCGCCTTGGGCGAGCGACTTGCTGTGGTCGGGAATGACGAGGTCTGGATCGTAACGGAGAATGTTGCCGAACCCTTTGCACGTCGGACAGGCGCCCAGCGGATGGTTGAACGAAAAGAGGATCGGGCGAATCGGTTCGAATGTTCGTTCGCATCGTTGACAGCGAAAATTCGTGCTGTAGGTGCGTCGGCCTTGACCGATAACCTCCACATGGCAGAGGCCTTCGCCCTCGCGAAACGCGGTTTCGATCGCCTCGACGAGGCGGGATCGATTGTCTTCCCGGATCACCAGCCGATCGAGAATCACATGAAGATGGCCCGGCCTGGTTTTTGGAAGGGTGTGGAGCTCGTGAAGATCGAGGATTTCTTCATCGCACTGCATTCTGGTGAACCCGCGAAGCAACAGCGATTGGAGAAAGGCTTGGTCCTGTTTCGGCGGCGGCGCTGTGACAGGGAATAGGATCATCGCTCGTGCGTTGTCGCAATGGTACAGGAGGTCGTCGACGACGCTGCCGGGGTGAAAACTGCGCGCATCGATGGCGCAATCGGGGCAGATGGGATGGCCCACTTTGGCGAACAGGAGCCGCAAGAGGTCGGCAATTTCTGTCGTGGTTCCGACCGTCGAACGGGCGGTGCGAATGGGGTTCTTCTGTTCGATCGCAATGGCGGGGCGGACGTTGATCAGCCGGTCGACATCGGGCCGATTGACCTTGTCGAGAAACATGCGTGCATAGGTGGAGAGCGATTCCACATAACGCCATTGGCCTTCGGCGAACAGCGTGTCGAACGCGAGCGAGGATTTCCCCGATCCTGATACGCCGGTGATGGCTGTGACCTGGTTGTGCGGGATACGGAGCGAGATATTCTTCAGATTGTTCTGTCGCGCGCCCTGGACGATGAGGTCAGTAGACTGGTTCGGTGGTAGAGGGGTGGGTTCCACGGGGTAGGCTCCAAGCGATATAAATGCATGATCGTAGCGCGGACCATTCATGAATATCTACTCCGGCATGCGATCAGGGTATGTGTCGCTCAGACTTCTCGGGATCGAAGGGATTCGGCAAAAGGCTTGGCGATTCCTTCGAAATGGTGAGAGGATGGGGGCATTCAACGGGAGGGGAGTATGATTCTGTCGACAACACCGAGTCTCGACGGAAAGAAAGCGGTCAAGTATTTGGGCTTGGTCTCCGGGGACGCCATCCTCGGCGCGAATATCTTTCGGGATTTCTTCGCGTCGGTTCGTGATATCGTGGGTGGCCGATCGGCGGCGTATGAAGCCGAGCTGCGCAAGGCCAAAGATATTGCGCTCGGCGAAATGCGCGAGCAGGCTCGTCATCTGGGCGCCAATGCCATTGTCGGCATCGATATCGACTATGAAACGATCGGCGCCAATGCCAGCATGTTGATGGTCAGCACCAGC
>DATENE010000006.1:0-4739 GCA_035275205.1 Nitrospiraceae bacterium | reverse complement strand
TCTCGAGAGCATGGTGGATTACATGCCCCCGCCGCCAACCGAGAACTGATACTTTTCGACGATGGGTGATTGCCCTGGTACTGTCACATTGACCGTCACGACCCAAGTACCACCCATCCCGAACATGACCTTGCCTTCGTAGAGCCCATCCGCAGTATGGCGAGCCGTCGCCTTGGAATCGGTCATGCCCGGCATTGGCATCGTGTAGACAAACAGGACTTGTGCATTGGTCACCGGCTTGCCGGTCTGGTCTGTGAGCTTGAGCTTGAGCAGTACGTCACCGGCCTTGGGCTGTTCCGGTGCCGTTGTGAGAGAAAGAGTAAGTCCGTTTATCTGGCGAGTCTCAGCGCCTTCTTTCTTGCTGCCCATCTGCATGCCCGGCATATTTTCCATGCCCTTCATGCCTTGCATCCCTTCCATCCCCTTCATCCCCTTCATCCCCTTCATATCCCCCATCGGCATGCCTTTCATGTCGCCTTTCACACCCTCCCGCCCTGGGGGCGCCGAGACGCCCCCTTGTCCCATGTCCATCCCTTCCATCTTGCCTTCATACGCGCCACGCATCTGCCAATCGCCCATGCCGATGCGTCCCATCATGGCCTGCATGCTCGAAGCCGATGTCAACTTGCTCTCAGCGTCCAACAAGAAGTTGGCCGAGGTCACGATCCGGTCCCCTTCCGTAATCCCTTCCAGCACTTCCACAGAATCCTGGCTCCTGCGACCAAGCTTGACCAGATAGGGCGCGTAGGCTCCTTCGCCACGATCCATGAACACCAGTTGCCGAAGTCCGGTGTCCAGCACGGCTTCCTTGGGCACAACCAACGTCCTTGTCTCGTCGGTCAACAAGGTGACGGTTCCGAACATGCCGGGCTTCAGTTTGAGTCCAGGATTTGGCAACTCCACCCGCACGCGTACCGTACGGGCCTCCGTATTCAGCGTGGAATAGATGTACGAGACCGCACCCCGAAACGTTTCCCCTGAATACGCGGTGAAGGTGACGGAGGCCGGCTGATGGAGTTTCACCGCCGCAACCTCGGACTCATAGATGTCGGCAGAAATCCAGACCGTGGAGAGATCCGCTACCTCATACAGTGTCGTGCCTGGTTCCACATATTTTCCCGGCAAGGCCTCTCGCTTCATGACGATCCCGGAGGATGGGGCATAGACCGTGAGCACCGGCTCCGCTTTACCTCGACGTTCCAACGCAGCCATTTGGGCATCGGTCACATCCCACAATCGCAGGCGTTCTCGCGTACTAGCCACAAGGGATGCTGCATTGGCTTTCGCATCGCCGAGCGGACTGATAGCCAGTTGGGCCTGGGTTTTCACGGCGAGGAGATGCTCATCTTGTGTGGCCAGGAGGTCCGGTGAGTAGAGAGTAAAGAGAGGGTCGCCTTTGCGCACGGGACGACCGATCGAATCGACAAAGACCTCTCGCACCCACCCAGAGGTTTTCACTGTGACCTGCGTGAGCCCCCGTTCGTCGTAGCCGACTGTGCCGACCGTACGAATCTCTTGCGTTAATGTCGCGTAGGCTGCCGGGGCACTCCGTACCCCGATCAACTGTCTTGCCACAGCGGGAACGACGACGGCTCCTGAGGGCGTTCCGGACATGCCGGACATGCCCTGCATGGTCCCGTCCTTCATCTCCATCTGTTTCATGTCACCCATCTCACCCGCCCGCCCTGCGGGCGCCGAGACGCCCGCCTCGCCCATTTCAGCCGGCTCTGGAGCCGCCAAGACGACTCCTGTTCCGATAATCATGCCAACCATGTCGCCCATCGTTCTGTGAGCGGCGAAGAAGCCGGCGGCGATTCCGGCGATCGTTCCGATCGCCACGGCGCCAATCACGAAAGTTTTCTTGTATGTCTGCTGATTCATCTGTTCCTCCTTGATGATTGCGTTAGCTCTGCCGATCGAGCGTGATGCCTACGACCTGCTCGAGTTCCGCCAGTCGATTCTGGCGGTCCACAAGCGCTTTGAAATACTCAAGCTGAAATCCCCGCCAGGCCCGTTGGGTATCGATCAGATCCAGGAATCCTCCTTTGCCAGCCCGATACCCAGCGCGCGCCGACTCCAGGCTCTGCTCGGCCTGTGGCAGGATAGTGGTGCGATACAACGTGGCCACTTGGTCAATCGCCCGGAGCTTGGCCAAGAGATCGTCGATCTGAAACCGGGTCAGATTTTCCAAGGTATGTTGCTGGGCCTGCGCGGCCGCGACCGCTGCCTCTGCTTCCTGTACGCCCGCGTCGTACTTCGGCTTGGTCCAAAATGCGAAGGGGATGCTCATGGCCACATAGGCGCCGAATCCGTCGTTGGCCTGATAATTCTGGAAACGCTGAAACGCCACGTTGAAGTCCGGGTAATATTGGCGTTGCGCCAGTGCGCGGGACTGCTCGCTCCGCTGTACATCGAGTTCGGCGGCTTTCAGTTCAGGCCTGTCGTTGAGCGCGAAGCTATGCAGATCGTTGAGAGGCTGATTGATCGGCAGTTGAGAGGGTTCTTGCGCAAGGCCCAAAGGCGATGCGGAATCCCGATCGAGCAGCGTATTCAGCATCGCTGCGGCAGTCTTGCGACGCTGCTCCAGGACGGGAAGATGTTGGAACAGCAGGGAGAGCTCGACTTGGGCCTTGAGAACATCGGCCTGACTGCCTATGCCCCCGCGGAACTTCGCGTTCGCGATCGCCACAAACTGTCTGAGCAACTCCACCTGTTCATGATGAATCAGGACCGCCTTCTGCGCGAGAAACAGATCGTAGTAGGCCTGCTTCAGACGGGCGACCAGCTCCCGTTCCTTTGCGCGAACCAACTGCTCCGTCATCTCGGCCGAACGACTCGCCACGTCCCCTTTGAGCGCGAGTTTTCCGGGAAAGGGAAGATTCTGCGAGAGACCGAAGATCGTGTTGTCCGCTTGCGTGGCTTTGAAGGGCTGCGGAATATTCCACAACTGGACGGACAGGATCGGATCGTCCAGTGATCGCGCCTGGGTAATCCGATTCGTGGCGGCTTCCCATTGCTTGCGCACCGCCACAAGCTCGGGATTCCGAGCCAAGACCTCTTGGATCAACTCCGGCAGCGCCAGCTTGCTGCGCGACACCAAGTCACCATCTTGTGCCCACAACAGTCCGCTGCTGAAGAACATCACAAGCACTGACGCAATCGTCACACACAGACGTCGTCTATTCCGTTTCATGGAAATACCCTCCCGGAAATCCCACATGTTCGACGCCTGGTCTGCGCGCCGGCTATATGAGACCAAAAGAACTAGCCGGCAGTCCGGACGCTGAAACTACGCGTCGAACGGCACGTGTAATGGCACAAGAGCGATTGGAGGAATGGGAGAGGAAGATCAGATGCGAAGCACTGAAATCTTGAGCAGGAGATCTTGGGGTGGACTAACTACTGGGCGATCGGACAAGCGGTTGCTATGCGCGGTTAGGCTGACAAGAAGTGCTAACGAAGCGGTGTCTTCTGGACAGAGGGCCTGACAGTAACTGTTGAAGGAAAGTTTATCGGCAGACTGCACACCGAGCGTCTTAAACGCATCGCAGTATTGAGAGACAGGCTGCTCATCCGGAGTCGAGCAGCCACCTTCCATTGTGCTGGCCGCGACGCCATTCACCGGAAGAAGGCAGGCATAGGCATTGAAGCTCAATGCGAAAAAGAGCACGATGAGCGTGCAGGCGAGCACCGAAACGGATCGTTGAGAATGCAATCGCATGGAGTCACTCTATTCCCTTTCCATCCCAGCCGTCAACTGTATGTCTCTTTGCATAGGCCAGTCTTGTTCCCACCTCCAGTTCGATGCCCGCCATACAAGGACACGAGGAGCATCCTCCCACTCCCTATATCCCTGAAAGGGTGGTTTGGTTGATCCTCCATTACGCGCGGCCAACGAGCATACAAATGATCCTTCCAAGCTTGCTCGTTATCCCCCAGGGATGGGGGCTGATTGATCTTCTACTGCGCGCGTGCAACGAGGGCCTTCTCAAGCCGCGCGTTGCGTGAGCACAGAAGATCGTCAGGCTCCATCCCATCCTCTCCCCTCCCCCACTTGCAGTTCCGCCGTCCAACCCGTACACTGATGCCGTCGCGATCCAGCCTGGCCTGAACAGTCCTGCCCGATCGTCAATCAACTGATCAAGAATTTCGTCATGCGTTCGGTAGAGCTATGCCACCGACAATTCTCTTAAGCTGCGAGTCCATCAGCAAAAGCTACGGCGTGAAACCGCTGTTTGCCGACTTGTCGATCGGGTTGGCCGAGGGCGATCATGTCGGATTGGTCGGACCTAACGGCTCCGGCAAATCGACCTTGCTGAAGATTATGGCAGGGCTCGAAGAACCGGACGAGGGCACCAGATCGATGCGCCGGCAACTCCGCATCGGCTACGTGCCGCAAGACCCGTCATTTGACGGAACGCAGACGATCGAAGAAGTCCTCGCGCAGGTCCTGACCGATCAAGGCCTGGACCCCCACGACCATCGCGATCGCATCTCCGCGGCATTCAGCCTGGGAGAGTTTCCTTCAACCGACCAATCCACGGCTACGCTCTCCGGAGGATGGAAGAAACGCCTGGCCATTGTCCGGTCGCTGATGCTGGAGCCGGACGTCTTGTTGATGGACGAGCCAACCAACCATTTGGATGTCGAAGGCATCCTGTGGCTGGAACGATTGTTACGGGCCGAAGCCCGCGCCTTTCTCGTGGTGAGCCACGGCCGGCGCTTTCTCGAAGCGGTGA
>DATENE010000005.1:0-7259 GCA_035275205.1 Nitrospiraceae bacterium | reverse complement strand
GACGGAAGAACCCTGTCAGTATACACTGCGGGGGTTCACTTGAAACATTTGAATAAATTCGGTATGCTGTGGGAGCGAAGTTTCTTATCCCCTAGCTTTACCCAAGAAATGAAGTGAGAGTTGTGCGCCCGAAGGAGAGCTAATGCTCGCTACAACAACGGAAGCTGCACCAGCCAAGGCCGAGTTTTCTCCGCTAAACTTTGCGCTATTCTGCGCCATCGTTATCGCCACGATCATCGGACTTCCACTCTATGGTTACTATTACGGATTCAGTCTCTTCGACTGGATGCTGTTCATGGTCATGTACATCGTCACTGGTATGGGGATCACCGTCGGCTATCATCGATTGGTGTCGCATCAGAGCTTCGAATGCCCAAACTGGGTCAAGGCCTGTATCCTCGTCGCAGGCGGTTGGGCGCTGCAAAACTCCGCCCTCAAGTGGGGCGGCGACCATATCCGCCATCATGCCAAGACGGATGAAGAAGAAGACCCCTACAACGCCACCAAGGGATTCTGGCACAGCCACTGTGGCTGGCTGTTTTACGACAGCATCCATCGCAAGGATAAGTACGAAATCCGTCTGCGCCGCGACCCCGTCGTAATGTGGCAAGATCGCTACTACTGGCCGATCGTCATCACAGGACTGCTGCTCCCTTTTGTTCTTGGTGTGTGGCACGGCGGCTGGCAAGGCGGCATCAGCGGCTTTCTCTTGGGTGGTCTCTTCCGGATGTTCATGGTGCTGAACTCCACCTTCACGATCAATTCACTCTGTCATATGGTGGGGGCACAGCCATATAGTACAAAGGACAGCAGCCGCGATAGCTGGCTGGTCTCCTTCGTCAGTTTTGGCGAGGGCTACCACAACTTTCATCACGCCTTCGCGCGCGATTTCCGCAACGGACCGAAGTGGTACAACTTCGACCCCTCGAAATGGATCATTTACACGCTCTCGCTGATCGGGCTCGCAAGTAATCTTCGCCGCAACGACCCCACCGTCGGATAAGCGATCCGCGCTAATTCAGGTAAATAGGCTAAAGGCTTTAGGGCCGCGGCTTCTTGCCTGCCAAGATCCATCTCTGCATGTGCTCAAGATCCTAGAAACCGGAAAGCTGTTGATTGGCTTGGTCAGCGCATTGCGTGTTCCGTATAGCCTTCAGCCTATCTACCTGAACTACTATTCCCTCACTGCTCAATAGACCCATTTTCTTTCGCCCTGTCCTTCGCTTATGATGGAGCAGTTGACTGGAAAGCCAGTCGTATTCAATGGTGCAGGTAGAGGAGGAACGATCAATGGCTGATACACATCCCGCTGAACCCCAAACTGGTCACGGGAAAGACAACCTCATTCCCGGCGTCAAATATGTCATCGCCGTCAGTAGCGGGAAAGGCGGGGTCGGCAAATCCACGGTTTCCGTGAATCTCGCCGTGGCCATGGCCTTGACCGGAGCCAAAGTCGGGCTGCTCGATGCGGATATCTACGGCCCGAACATTCCCATGATGATGGGTGTGACCAAGCCCCCTGAACAGAAAGACGGCAAGATCGCTCCAGCCGAAAGCCACGGCGTCAAACTTATCTCCATGGGGTTTTTCGTCCCGGAAGACACTGCCGTGGTCTGGCGAGGGCCGATGGTCCATACTGCCATTCAGCAACTTTTCCGAGACGTGCTGTGGGGCGAACTGGATTACTTACTCATCGATCTGCCACCCGGCACTGGAGACGCGCAGCTTACCCTTACTCAGTTGGTCCCGCTGACCGGGGCCGTCACCGTCACGACACCACAAGAAGTCGCATTGCACGACGTCCGCAAAGGCATGATGATGTTCCAGAAGGTGAATGTGCCGCTCCTCGGTATTGTGGAAAATATGAGTTACTTTCTCTGCGGCCACTGCGGTGAGCGGACAGAAATATTCTCACACGGAGGAGGGGAGCGGGCCGCCGCCAAACTGGGGGTACCATTCCTCGGTCGAGTACCGATCGATCCGGCCATTCGAGACGGAGGCGACTCCGGCACTCCGATCGTCGTGGCCGATCCGGCGTCTCCGCAATCGGCGGCGTTCCGGGAGATCGCACAAAAAATTATTACGGAGGTTACCGGCGCCTCAAAGGGAGTTCCACCGATCGAAAGCCTGCTGAGCAAAATTAAGAACCCGTTTGCAAAGACATAATCGACAGACGAAAGGACGGGATAGGCGAGGGGAAAGTTTGTTCGAGTGACAGGCACAACCGATGTGCAACCGGGCCAAGGATCGTCGCAGAGGTGAACGGAAAAACCCTCGCAGTTGTTAATGTCGATGTGCCTGTGCTCATCTAATAGGGTGCTGAAAAAATCCGCCAGTGTACGAAGACTGTTATTTGGTGTATTCAGTTTGTCTCGTTTGTTGAGTTGAACCAGATCAACAAGACAAACCAGATAGACTAGATCAACGCGCCCGCTAGGATCTTTACTATGGTAGTGCCAAGTATGGACCGGAGCGACGTACTATTCCTCTACCGTCAAATGCTGCTGATCCGCCGGTTCGAAGAAAAATCGGCGGAGATGTACGCCCTCGCAAAAATTGCCGGCTTCCTACATCTTTATATCGGCGAAGAGGCTATTGCGGTTGGGACTATGGCCGCCATTCGACCGGATGACTATGCGATCAGCGCGTACCGTGATCATGGTCATTGTCTTGCTCGAGGCTCCGACCCAGGCCATGTGATGGCCGAAATGTTCGGTAAAGCGACGGGCTTGTGCCAGGGTAAAGGGGGTTCCATGCATTTAGTGGATACCTCGCGTCGATTTATGGGCGGCTATGCGATTGTCGGTGGCCACATTCCCCTTGCCACAGGACTCGCCTTTGCGACCAAGTATCAACAACTCAATCTCGTGACCGTCTGCTTCTTCGGTGAAGGAGCGATTCCGAGCGGCCAGGCACATGAGGCGCTCAATTTGGCGGCTTTATGGAAACTTCCGGTGATCTTCGTCTGCGAGAACAACCGCTACGGTATGGGAACGCCGGCTGAACGGGCCATCGCACTCTATGCGGATGTGGCTGAGACAGCCCGCTCCTATGGCATTATGGCCGAGCGCGTTGATGGCATGGATGTACTGGCCGTGCGCGACGTGATGCGCAAGGTTGTGGAACAGGTGCGGGGGGGACATGGACCATACTTCATCGAAGCGATGACCTATCGGTTCATGGGCCACTCGATGTCCGACCCGGCACACGGACACTACCGAACGAAAGAAGAAGTGGAGGAACATCGCAAACGCGACCCTTTGCTCTTGCTGAAGGAAACGATCCTGAACAACAAACTAGGCGTCGAGTCCGATTTTATCCAGCTTGAGCAGGACATCGGCGAGGTCATGGCAGCCGCCGTCAGATTCGCGGATGAGAGCCCTTTTCCAACTCCATCGGACTTGCACACCCACGTGATGCAGGAGGACTAAGAGAATCCATGCTGACGTCCTATCGTGAAGCGCTCAACCAAGCCATGCGGGAGGAGATGCGGCGAGATTCGCGCATTTTTCTCATCGGCGAGGAGGTGGGTTACTACCAGGGCGCCTTCAAAGTCAGCAAGGGTTTCGTGGAGGAATTCGGCCCGCAACGGGTGGTGGATACTCCGATTACGGAAGCCGGCTTCACCGGCCTAGCCATCGGCGCCGCCATGGCAGGGCTACATCCCATCGTCGAACTCATGACCATGAATTTCGGCATTGTGGCATTGGATCAAATCGTCAACAACGCAGCAAAAATCCGTTATATGTCGGGGGGGCAGCTGTCGGTGCCGATAGTGATTCGCGGACCTGGCAGCGCCGCTCACCAGTTAGGCGCACAGCATTCGCAAAGTCTGGAGGCCTGGTTCTGTCATGTGCCGGGCTTGAAAGTGATCGCGCCGGCTACGCCGCACGATGCGAAGGGCTTGCTGAAGAGCGCGATCCGGGACAACAATCCTGTCATCTTTATCGAAGCGCAATTACTGTACGGAACGAAAGGGGAAGTGGAAGACGGTGAGTATACCATCCCCATCGGTGTCGCCGATGTGAAACGTACCGGACAGGATGTGACGATCGTCGCCTATTCGAAGATGCTCCTACTGGCGCTGGAGGCAGCCGACCAGTTGAGTCAAGAAGGCATCGAGGTCGAGGTCATCGATCCCCGCACCCTCAAACCCCTGGACCTCTCAACAATCGTGGCCTCGGTCAAAAAGACCGGACGTCTCGTGATTGTCGAAGAAGGTTGGCGGTTCTGCGGGTTGGGCGCGCAGATTGCCGAGAGCGTGTATGCAGCGGCGTTCGATTACCTGGACGCTCCCATCCAGCGCGTGACCGGCGAAGATGTGCCGATGCCCTATAGTCGCCCATTGGAAGACGCCGCCATCCCGGACAAGCCGCGTGTCATCACAGCCGTCAAAGCCGTGTGCGGCACACAGTAAGCAAGGAGGCACGATCACCCATGTCATCACAAACCCCAACTCACGATCACATTGAAATCACGGAGACGCTCGTTCGGCTCTATGTGTTCCTCGCGCAGTACCTCGATCGCTGCCTCGATGAGGCAGCCAGGAAGGCATACCCGGACGAGGAACTGCACGCGCATCTCTTTACGACGCGCGCGGCGATGGCCGACATTCTATCTGTGAATCCAGTGGTCAAGAGCAAGGTCGAGAAGGAATGCAAGGACGTACTCGCCCTCGGGGCCGCGATCTTGAAAGGCGGCCATGAGCGAGCCTCGGCGATGGAGCCGATGCAGGCGCAGCGAGCCATCCTGAAGAACAAGACCATTGCATTGAGCGATCTGTTGGGCGTGTTTCGGGCTATCTGACATAAGGAAACACGTGACGCGCGGGATATGCGAGAAAGGCACGACGTGGACAGATGAGATTTCCACCTCGTTTGCCCGGCTCACACAGCGTTCCATTCGGAGTATGCTATGTCGGACCAGGTGCAAGAGAAACATCAATTGGCCGGCTTCGATGCACGCGAACGGGGGTTTAGTAGATCAGTCGTGTATGAGCCAGTCGAGGGAGGCTATCAAGCTATTCTGCGATATGAAACGACACGCGTGGTCACCGCCGCACAAGCCACACCGGGAGCGGCGCTGGAGGAATTAATTCGCACGCTCCAAGGACAGGGCTATTCGCAACTTCGTAGCCAACTGAGCGTCCGTCAAGGCGCCTACTTGGGATCTCAGGAACCCTGGATCGAGTATCCGGATCCGGCGCGCGATACGGAGCAAGAGGGTGGGTGGCTGAAACGATTATTTCGCTCTTTCTTGCGGCAACGTGAGGATACACATGGCTAGTCGCATTGTGATGCCAAAATTGACAGATACGATGGAAGAAGGCGTCCTTCTTGCCTGGAAGAAGCGCGAAGGGGATTCCGTACAAGCAGGGGAGGCGCTCGCTGAAATCGAAACCGACAAGGCCATCATGGATCTTGAAGCCTTTGCCTCCGGTATTCTGCGCAAGATCCTGGTGCAAGAGGGGGCCACCGTGATGTCCGGAACGTTGATCGGCGTCATCGGTGGGGCGGATGAAGACATCACCTCGGCATTGACCGACAAGATCACGGCGGCGCCGTCGGTCGCTAGTGGAACGAAAGCAAGTTTGCCTCCTGCTGCCGGTCCGACCCCTGTCTTACCAGCCAGTCCACAGGACACTCGTGTCATTGCCTCACCTCGCGCGAAAGCGCTTGCTGCCGACCGGGGCATCGATCTCTCCACCATCACTGGGACAGGTCCAGGCGGGCGAATCGTGGAAGAGGATGTCGTGAAAACCCAGGCGCCGCCAACGCCGACGCTGCCGGCTGGAACAGATCAACCACTGAGCCAGATGCGGAAGGCCATCGCGCGATCGACAACACAGAGCAAAGCGCCGGTGCCGCACTTTTATCTGACGAGCGAGATCGATATGGAGCAGGCAGAGCGATTTCGTGATCAGTTAAAAAAGAACCGAACAACACACCCCTCCGTCACAGACTTGCTGATCAAAGCCGCAGCGATCGCGCTCACCCGCCATCCGAACATCAATGTGTCGTTCACCGGCCAAGCTATCAGGCGGCATGCGAGTATCGATATCGGCATTGCCGTCGGCCTCGATGACGGCTTGATCACACCGGTCATTCGCAATTGCGGCGCGAAGTCGTTGAACGATATCTCGGCCGAATCGCGGACGCTGATCGACCGGGCCAGGGAGAAACGCTTGCAGCCGCAGGAGTACACCGACGCCACGTTTTCGATCTCGAACTTGGGAATGTTCGACGTGGAAAACTTCATTGCGGTCCTCATCCCCCCGCAGGCCGCGTCCATCGCCGTAGGCGCCGCCCGCGATGTGCCTATCGTCAAAGATGGCACGGTCAAGGCGGGCCGGCGCATGAAAGTGACGTTATCCTGCGACCACCGAGCCTTGGATGGTGTGCAGGGAGCTGCTTTCCTGAAAGAATTTAAACGTATACTTGAACATCCCTCGGAGCTACTCCCGCCCAAGGAGACTCCATGAGCTTTATCCCGGTCGACCAGCTCCGATCTTCGCCCTCTGATTCATCCAAGGCTACCAATATACCGCCTTCAGCCCTCAGCTCTTCCAGACGCCTTCCGTCCTGGTTCAAAGTCGAAGCGAAAACCAGCCCTGACTACCTCGACATCAAGCAGACGATGGACCAGCTCAAGCTGCATACCATTTGTGAGGAAGCCCGCTGCCCGAACCGATGGGAATGTTGGAACGCGCGCACCGCGACGTTCCTCATTCTGGGCGACGTCTGCACCAGACGTTGTCACTACTGTTCAGTCGAGACAGGCCGGCCGTTGACGATCGATCATGCAGAACCACGTCGAGTCGCAGAGGCGATCCGGGTATTGGGTCTTAAACATGCCGTGATCACATCGGTGAACCGAGACGAACTGGACGATGGTGGCGCCGCGATCTTTGCCGAAACGATCCGGCAGATCAGACAGCTCAGTCCGTACTGCACGATCGAAGTCTTAATTCCGGATTTCGAAGGAAACGAAACCGCCCTCGCCATGGTCTGTGCGGAGAAGCCGGACATTCTGAATCACAACATCGAAACCGTCCGGCGGCTCTTTCCGGCGATTAGACCGCAAGGCAAATATCAACGATCGATCGAGTTACTCGACAAGGCGAAGCATTTTGGCATGCGCACCAAATCAGGGTTGATCCTCGGAATGGGAGAAACCATGGACGAAGCCCGCGAAGTCATGCGCGACCTCCGCTCCGTCGGCTGTGATATTATGACCATTGGGCAGTACCTTCAGCCGAC
>DATENE010000004.1:0-3207 GCA_035275205.1 Nitrospiraceae bacterium | reverse complement strand
GCAGGTAGGGGAGACTGTTCCTGAGCAGCTCAAACTCGATCTGAAAGCAGAACAAGAAATGCTCGCTGTACTCAACGATGGCGTCGTGCATTGCACGAAGGTGACCGATTTCACCACGCGGCACATGCTTGAGGATATGGCTAAAGATGTGGACGAGCATATCGATTGGATCGAGACGCAGATGGAAACGATCAAACAGGTCGGAGTCGAGAATTACCTTGCGGAGCAGATCAAGAAAGAAAGCTGAGCACTATCATGAAGCCCAAAGCAGGGTCGTGGAATTCTTGAATCGGATCGTGAAATCGAATTGACGACGGTGCATCAATACCTGCTCCATGCAGCCATGTATACGCAGTAGGGTTATGAGCACCTTTATGAGCATTTGAGCCATCTCGCCTCTGAAAATGTGAACCATTCTTCAGCCCTAATCGATCACATTGTCTATCTGGATGGAATGCCTGACGTGGATCATCTCGACCAGATGAACAGCGGACGATCCCTAGCGGATCTACTCACTGCAGATCTTGGATTTGAGTATGAGGATGTGGAGTTGTTTCGCATGGTCATCTCCCACTGCGCCAAAGTCGGTGATTGCACCACCCGCACATGCGTGAAGATAGGTGGATATCCACCTTGGTTCAAGGATTTCCATCTTCAGCCATTCCCGGCCGCACAGTACGCTGCTGGATTCAACATGGTTTCGATCAAAGCGTGCGAGGCGGTATGCCCTCCATCGACTTGAAGGGGATATACACGATACGTCTGCAGCGGTTGCATCTGATTTCCAGTCCATTGTGAATCCAACGCGCGATCAGTTGGCCACATAGACAGCGCACGTCTCGATCATCTGGTCGACTCTGGCTCTGTGATTCCACGAATGTCTCTCCGTTTAATCAAAACAAAAGCCCATGGCTGCGAAGCAACCATGGGCTCTGGACTTGATGTCCTTTGGCCTAGCCTGTCCTGATCGACGTTTAGATCAAGACAGGCAGCACAATACAAGAAGAGGGGCGGGAAGCCTCTGGAGGAAGAAAAGGCCCCCGCCCGCGGAGTAGGAGGGCACCACCCCTCTCACTCCGTTGCTGGTCCATCGGGCACCGGCAGAGCGCTACTGCTCTTGTTGTTGACCGCCCTATTGGTAGTCCTCGTTCAGCGACTTAAGGAACGCCACAAGCGGTGAAATGTCTGCCGGAAGCAGGGCAATACCTTGCAACGCCTTTGCGCCGTTACGAAGTGTTCCCCCCCGCATGGCGCTCGATGAACCGAGATAGAAGCCGACGGCATTGTCCAATGAGACGAACTGGCCATTGTGCATATAGGGGGCTGAGTGGCCCAAATCACGAAGACCAGGGGTTTTAAATCTCGCGATCGCTTCATCCAGTAGAACACTGTCGGCAGGACAAGCTCCGGGAGGATGCTCTTCACACAGGATGGCTTTGATCTTCGCCTGCGGATTAGGCATGTCAGGATTCAAAAAGATGTTCCAGACCCCCAAATCAGTCAGTGTAGTACCTGCCGTGGGGATGGATCGGAACCGTTCGCTTGCGCCGGGATGGTCCTCCGTTGCGGGCAGGTCGTTGGCTGTTCTTGTGGCCAGATTCGGGATGACGAGCGCCGCAAACGCTCCAGCCGCATGGCCTAACGCAGGGTCGTCAAATTCTCGTTGCGCGATGCCTGTATTGTGCAACTTGAAGTCCGTGAAATTCGGTGCTGCGTGGCAGGCAAGACAATTGCCGACTTTGCCAGCGATCTCTTCTGCCGGTGAGGCGGTTGGCGGGATGGCTGGTTCCGTAAGGAATATCTTGAGCCCTGCCAGTTCTTGAGCGCCGAACACGAAGGGCTGAGAGTCGTGGAATTGGAATTTGCCATTTAGGCTTGGGTTATTGGGGTTACGCGTCACGAACTGAGGACTGGCCAATCCGTTTACGAGCGTTAGGAGGCGGCGGCTGTAATCGAGCGGAGTTTCTCCACTGTTCGGCTGTTGCGGGAGGCCGTTGCGACTCAAAAACACGTCGAAGGGCGAGCGGATGAGATTGTTGGCGTCGTCGGCTTGCGAAAACTGCAAGCCGTTGACATAGGCGGCGACGACTTTCACAACCGCATCGAAGACTTCCTGGTCGCTAGCTGATTGGATGTTCACACGAAATTCCGGAGGCAGACGAAGTTCATCAGGAATGTTGGGGTTGGCTCCGGTGAAGAGGGCGCTATAGGAAAGTCCATCGAATTGCTGGGCGATGGCTCCCATGCCATCATCCTCGCGCATGACCCGTACAATATGGGTGATGGCTTCCGCTTTTTGCCCCGGCAGCCAGCCGAAATTCCGACCGGTGAATGTCCCGACGATTAGATCCTCCAGCGTCGAAAATTCCCCGTCAAAGTGAAATAACGTTCCGCCTGGTCTAGCGAGTGAGGCATTCACCAGCGGAGGAGAGTTGCGCGGCGCGGTGACCTTTCCATCCGGGCGAGATGGAATTGGACTGCGGACGGCGAAGTCAGTGTAGGTGCGCATGCCGCCACCCGGAACTCCCACAAATTCGTCAACGAAGTGGCAGGATCGACAATTCATGGACATTCCAGCAAATGGGCTAGCGACCCCGGCTGGATTACCACCAGGGAGGAAGACCTTGGCTACGACTGGATCGCCGGCAGGGAGGGGATCATTCACATTCCCACTCGGAGGGAGATGTGTCTTAAAGAATTGGGAAAAGCGGGTTTCGACAAACAGCCGTTCTCCCACGTCGGCTTGGGCTCCTGGTGTTCCTGTAGCTGCGACTGAAGGCGGTGGAGCACTACTGGTCCCGGATCCACATCCACCCAGGAGAAGAGCGATGAAAATCCAAGATGACATACCTACGACATGAGTGAGGACCGTGTGGCGACGGTAAAAATGAAACATGGTGAAACCTCCCGTACGTCTATTGTGAATCAAAACAGTTTCTCGTCGTTGGTTCGATCAAATCTGATTCCGGGATCGATTCCTGGAATAGCCACAATGCATCGACTAACTCCGGGTCAAATTGGGTGCCGGCCGCAACTTGGATAATTCTGAGTGCGATCTTGTTTCGAGTGACTCGGCTCGAGACTTCGGGGATGCGGATCGCGTCGAAGGCATCGGCGATCGAGAGGATCCTGGATCCAAGGGGGATGAATCGTCCTCTGATGCCATACGGATAGCCCGATCCGTCCCATCGTTCGTGATGGTGGGCG
>DATENE010000003.1:0-3615 GCA_035275205.1 Nitrospiraceae bacterium | reverse complement strand
TTTTATGGGAGCCATACAAGAGGGTTGAAGATTTGATGCTGGTGGAGCACCTGGACGATCTTGATGATTCCGATGAACCCCATGAACCAAATGACCTCACCTAACGAGCTACGATACATCTTCGGATTCACAACGTAGCTTGTCGGCTCAGTGAATTTGGACAAATTGGGGAGAAACCTTGGTGTGCATGCGCAATACGCATCAAAGAGGGCGCCAAACTTTGACCTCAATTGCTCTTCTTCGCTCCTGATCACGGGTAGATACACGAGCAAGAAGACCAACGCTAAAGCAAGCCCTAAGGTTACCGTCTCCGTGGCGAGGCCGACTCCGATGAATCCGAGGGAGGAAAAAAAGTAGAGCGGATTGCGAGTGAGCGAATACGGCCCCGTTGTGACCAGGCTAGAGCCCTTATAGCCACTAATATAGAGTGAGCACCAAAGTCGGCCGACCGTAGCAGCCCCTACCAGAACCAATCCAATGACGAACAAGAAGGTCGAAAGTAGGCTTCCTTCATGTGTACTCTCCATAATGAGGACAGCAAGGAGGAATGTAATGCCCAAAAGCCACGAAGTGAGGCCCCGATGGGATGAAATTATTTTTTCGAGACGATCAAGCATTTGAAACTCTGGCGAATGGGTGTCGAGGCGGATATGCCACCGAGCCCTCCGCGTCTTCATGCGCGGAGAGGGCGAATATCCACAGCTATGAGATTGCAGCTCAGAAGGAATGCAATATTGTCTCCTTCATGCGATACCCTTCAGCGAGGATACGTCCACTTGGTCATATGCTATTTCAAAAAGATCAGCTTCGAGGACCCACAGCGGTATCTGGATCATGGCTACTTCGCTGGCACGAAAGAAAACCTCTTTACCCTCAATGTCTTTGAAGTAGAACATCGCATTCGCTTCACCTGATGCGTGCTCCGCCGTAAAAACCATATCTTCAAACTGTCCGAGCTCTTCCAGGTCGTCCGGGTTATGTTCATCTGCGTTTACTTCGAAGAGGAATGGCTCGCTGCTGTCCGCCAGGCACACCTTGACCTCGTTAAGTCGTGCTCGTCCAGGATGTATTCTCTTCGAGGGATTGGAAAGAAAGTGGCAAAAGATTAGATGCTTCATGTTCAAGACAATTGTTGACTTTTTGGAATCAAATACAACGAACGAATCTATCTCAAGTTGTTGCACTGCTCCAAAGAGACGATCCTTTTCTGTACCGCTGATAGGCAGAGAACCCGTCGAACCTCCGCGCAATCGATAGCCAAATGTCCATTCAATCGGATCCATATCCACGGCTGTCCCCAATAAAAGTTTTTTGGTGCAGGGGAAGACCGATTCCATTGGCTCATTGAGTGCAGAACAGATCTTTACAGCGAGGCCAAAGGGAACGGACTGCTCCCCTGTCTCGATGAGATGGATTTGCTGCTCGCTCGTTTTAACCAGATCAGCAAGTTGTTTTTGGGTTATCCCCGCTATTGTGCGGAAAGAAAGAATGTTAGTGCCGGCCATACAACCTTCCAGGAAGATACATGGGTACAGACTGAAACAGTTATTCGTGCACACATTCGTTTGACGAGTTCGAGGAACGCAGCAGCTCAAGGGGCGTTACGCAAAACACTTCAGTGCGTGTCGATGTGTTACGGGACACAACTTGACAACTCACCCCCCCTCAATCTCAATAATAACATATATGGGAATAAATTCCCAAATTAATTTTTCCCGCGTGAGCGCGTTGTCTCCCTTCTGCGTCAGGAATATCTGCCCCGCATGGCCGTGCCGTCCCATCCAGGTGCGCCTTGGTTAACTCCTCTGAGATTGCGGATGCTCTTGATTCCATGTCGCTATACAAGAGACCGCGTCGAAATTGCCCTATTCTCACCGGTATTCATCATGCGGTTGGTCCGATCGGCATGGTCAAGGTGACGCAGAGGACACAACGGGACAGGAACAAAAGAGACATAGACCATACCTCGTGGAGATTACATCTGACAAAGCACCCGCTCCCATGTTAGCATTCATGGGAATTGCGTCCCAAATACATGGCTCACACACAAACTGAAGCGCTCCGTACAACGCTCCTCACGCTGCTGCGTCCCCTGATACGCATTTGCTTGCGGAATGGGCTCTCCGCGAAAGCGTTTTCCGAACTCGTCAAACGGGTGTACGCCGACGTGGCGCACGAAGAGTTCGGAATAGACGGAAAGCTCGCCACGACTTCTCGCGTGGCCATCCTGACTGGGTTGACTCGAAAAGAAGTTCAGCGACTCCTCGATACTGAGCAACCGGATATGGCCGCGGACACGGACCAGTACAACCGAGCCGCGTCTGTCCTTGCCGGTTGGATTAAGGACTCCGATTTTGCCGACAGGAGAGGCCGGCCTGCCCCGCTCCTGATGAGCGACACTGGGGCTTCTTTTTCGGAGCTTGTTCGACGCTACAGCGGAGATATGCCGGCCCGGGCCATGCTCGACGAACTCTTGCGAGTGGGTGCCATCAAGCAATTAAAGGACGGTCGTATCTGCCTTCTTTCACGAGCCTACGTGCCGGAGAAGGGCCCCGTGCAAAAACTGGCCATCCTGGGAATGGACACAGCAGACCTTATTGCCACGATCGAGCACAACCTCTATACCCAGCCACGGAATTCTCGCTTCCAGCGCAAGGTCATGTACGACAATGTGTCGGAGCAATCGGCGAAAGAGTTCCACTCGATTGCCGCAGCCAGAGGCCAAGAGGTGTTAGAAGCATTGGATCGCTGGCTGGCGCATCGTGACCGCGACGTAAATCCAGCCGCAAAAGGAACAGGCCGAGTGCGCCTGGGAATAGGTGTGTATCATTTCGAAGAACCGTTCCGCCCTCCTTATGGAAGAAAGCCCAAATGAAACAGAATAGTGTGATTGCTGGCACGCTCTCTTTAATCCTGCTGCTGACCGCGATTTCCTGCACTCCAACCGCTCAGGAAGGTGGCGGCATCGGTGGCACTGGCAGGGTTTCCAGTGTGTCTTCGGGCCCGATCACAGACTTCGGGAGTGTATTCGTCTCCGGTGTGGAATACGAGACGAATTCCACGGTGTTTATAGTCGATGGGCAATCTGGCGTCACCCAGAATGAGCTGAAAAAGGGCATGGTCGTCCTCGTAGAGGCCACGCTCCTCAAAGACAATGTCACGAAGGCCATTCTCAAACGAACAGCAGATCGCATCTCATACTCGGATACGGTGGAAGGACCGGTGCAGGCGATTGAGGCATCCGGAAGAACATTGACAGTGATGGGTCAAACGATCCTCGTCACTGACAAGACTGTAATCGACGACAGTGTCCCAGGAGGAGACCTGACCAGTTTGGTGCCCAACGTGGATGTAGTTGAAGTCAGTGGCTTCATATCCGGCGATGGAGTTCTGATCGCCACACTCATAGACCGCAAAGCGGGAGCACCGGAGTACGAGCTGAAAGGGTTGGTAAAAAACCATGATACTGGATCGCAGACCTTTCAGATTGGTCATTTGACCATTTCCTACAACGGGGCGGACATCTCCGGGATGCCGAATCCGACCGTCACTGTTTGGAATGGCCTCCCAGTCCATCTGTTTGGCGATCAATTTTCCTTGACCACCCCCGGCCAG
>DATENE010000002.1:0-15362 GCA_035275205.1 Nitrospiraceae bacterium | reverse complement strand
CGTATTCCGGAGCATGCCGTCCTGCATCTGTTGCTCTCCATGATCATTCCTGTTGCCTGGCTGGAGCGGAATCCGACCTACAAGGAAAAACAGGAGGAGATAAAAGAGCGCGATCTCAGCACCTACGGATTTCTCGGCTATCCGGTTCTTCAAGCGGCGGATATCCTCATCTACAAGCCGGATTTCGTGCCGGTAGGAAAAGATCAGCTGCCGCACCTGGAACTGACCAGGGAGCTGGCCCGTCGGTTCAATAGCCTGTACAAGCCGGTGTTCCCTGAACCGATGGAGCAGCTCACGAAGTTTCCGAAAGTGCTCGGTACAGACGGCCGGAAGATGAGCAAGAGCTACGGCAACACGATCAACCTGTCCGACGCCGAACCGGTCGTGCGACAGAAGCTCAAGACGATGGTCACCGACCCTGCACGTGTCCGACGCCACGACCCCGGAAATCCGGACCTTTGTCCCGTGTACGATTTTCACAGAATCTTTTCATTGCCGATGATTCAGGAGCAGATTAATACCGAATGCCGGACAGCCGCCATCGGTTGTATCGATTGCAAGAAGCTCGTCGCCGATCGAATCGTCGAACGCATGACGCCGATGTGGGACGCGCGCGCGCGTCTGAGTAAGGACCCCGCGCACCTGGACGACATCGTGACAGAAGGCAGCCGACGGGCCAGCGAGGTCGCCAAAGCGACGCTACATGACGTAACCGAGGCAATGAAGATTTAGCCGGGTGCTGAAAAAGTCAGCCAGCAGAAGAAAATCGTTAGTTGGTCTGTCTTGTTTGTTTGGCTAAACCAGACCAACTCGGTCAACTAAACAAACCAGACAGACCTGGCTTGCTCCACACGTGCGAACCGTCGAAGCTCCCCCCTACTCAGCTCTGTTTCTGCGCGAGTAGATTCAACCATCGCCCTTTGCGCTCCTGGTTGGTTATTATTCTTAGTTCAAGAATATTCCATCCAGCCCGACGAACTGCGCGAGCGAGTTCGTCCTTTTTCCAGCGTGCGAAATAGCGCCCGGGAACCCACCCATCAGTGACAATACGGCTCCTCACCCCATAGGTCAGCGTGGCAGCGAACAGTCCGCCTGGACGGACAAGCCTGCTCAGATCGGTCAGGATACGACGTGCGACCGGTTTCGGAAGATGTATCAGTGAAGCGGCAGCCCAAAGCCCGTCGAACGATATCGCGTGAAAGGGAAGCTGGCGGAGGTCGGCGCGGACCAGCGGCAATGAACGATAGCGACGCCGCCCCGCTGAAAGCAACGCACTCGTCCGATCCAAGCCCACAACGCGATACCCACGCTGACCAAGATCGCCCGCATCCTTGCCTCCCCCACAGCCGAGATCCAACAGCCTCGCATCGGCAGGCAGGCAGGCAAGCCATTCTGCTAGCAACGGTGGCCGGCGATGTCGTCGCTTACTCCAACGAGCGACGCACTCCTTCGCTGACCGTTCGTACGCATCGATCGTCTGCAAGACAAGTTGGGTTGTGCTATCGTGAGCCAAGCGAACGTTTCCATTCATATCGGAGGTAGACGCACAATGGCTGCACTGGCGTTGGCATTCATCCTACTGGGAGCCAGCTGGAGCACCGCATGGGCCGCCGATCCACCCTGCGACAAGTACCCCGTCGCCAAACAAGCCACCTGTGCGTCGATCTGGAAATCGTTGAACCAGGAGGACGGCCACGTGATCGCGCAGTTCGGATTGGACCAGTTGAAGCGGCGCGAGGAAGGGAAAATCAACGCCGAGCAACATCTCGGAGAAAACATGGCCTTCATTAAACAGTCCACCGAAAAGCGCCTTGAACGGCTCCGAGCTAGAATGGAAAAAGAGTAGGCCTTACAAAGCTTCCGCCTTCGACTTTTCCACTGCGCGCCCCGCTGACTCCAGTAGATCCCGACCCACGACAATCGGCGCCTTGAAATGCACGGCGAGCGCAATCGAATCGGACGACCGGCTATCAAACGTCTTGACCTGATCCTGCATCGCAACGGTCAGCGCACCGTAATAGGTACCGCCTTTGAGCGTGATGACGGTTCGCAACACTTTCACGCCATAGGCATCCAAGATCGTATGCATCAAATCGTGAGAGAGGGGGCGAGGGAGTTTCTCCCCGTTCAACGCGCCTTGAATCGACAGCGCGACCGTCAAATCGACGAAAATCGGGATGGCCTTGCCTTCGGCCAGCAAGAGCACCACGGTGCCGTGATCGGTGATGCGAACCTGTACATCGGAGATCGTGACCTGTTCCGAATTCGCCGGTGCGGATTCCGCTGGTTGCGGAACCGGAAGCGCGAGCGTGCCGAGAATACAGAGAGAGAGGACGAACTGCTTGCATGCCGTCATAGTCACCTCCCCTGCCGGTCAGATGCGGACAATTTGATTGGTCTCCTTTTCCACTCCAATTTCGGTCTCCGGTCCATGCCCCGTCACGACGATCGTGGCATCCTCTAAGGTGTACAGCCGCTCTCGAATGGATTGCTCAATGGCTTCGAAGTCTCCGCCCCAAAGATCAGTGCGTCCAATGCTACCGCGAAAGAGTGTGTCGCCGGCCAAGACCACATTGTCGGCCGGAAAATGAAAACTCATGGACCCGGGGGTGTGGCCTGGCGTATGCAGCGCGACAGCTGAGACCTGGCCGACCAGCAACTTTTCCTCGTCCTTAAGCCAGTAGTCGGGCATCGGAACGGGCGCGTAGGCGACGCCGAACACCCGGCACTGCAATTCGAGATTTTTCCAGAGATCGAGATCATTCTGATGGAGGCCAATCGTCGCTCCCGTCGCCTTCTTGATTTCACCGGAGGCAAGAAAATGGTCGAAGTGGGCATGGGTATGGAGAATATGCGTGACCGTCAATCCAAGTTGGTGTACCTCGTGAAGAATTCGCTCGTACGCTCCACCGGGATCGACCACGATCGCCTGCTTCGTCACTGGATCGCCGATGATCGAACAATTGCAACCAAGAGGCGGGACGGAAAAGGTTTTTCGAATCATGACGGACATGATGCACGCATGCTACAGGCCAAGCCCATCAGGGCGCAAGCAGCGGCCCTTCATCTGGTTCTGTCTGAACCTGAATGGTCCACGCGACTTCCGTGTCAAACAATGTCCAGCTTCGTCCTTGACGACGGAACCACACGAGAAGTCCCGCTCCGGTGCCGTCGGGGCGTAAGGCTTCGACATACAGCAACGCATGATCGTTGCGGAGACTTCGCGCGACGCGAGAGAAAGCCAGTCGATCCAGCACCGACGGCGCGTGAACCAGTCTCGCGAAAGACCAGGGAACTGGCTCCGACGTCTGCGACGGTGCCTGCCCCCCTGCTCCTCTGACGGGCACAGGTGCCAAGAAGAAAGGCGTCAATCCCCAGCCATACTGTGAGAGGAAGACCTCAGGCTCTTCGAGCCTGTCCCCCGTGGTAAACCGATAGCTGACACCAAAGTGAAAGCGTCCTTCGAGCCGGCTCGGTTGACGGTTGATCGCAGTGAGTTCCCGAATCAGGTCCGCCGGTAGCTCGCCATCGAAAAACCCCAGCTCTTGAAAGGCGCCGATCGTCGTCGGTCCCTCTTGATCCGGAGAGAGGCGGAACTGCGTCGTTCGCTCAATCACAACCAGCTGAGTTGCTGACGTGAGAAATTTTCTCGTGACCACCTGGTCGTACAAGGCATAGTCTTCAACAGAAATGGCATCGGTCTTCTGACCTGATTCCGACACTGCTCCAGGCAGATTGAGAGGAATATCCATGAGCAGCACCACGATGATTGTCACGATCAGCCGAGTCTTCATGAGTCGAGCATAGCTTCTGTGATGAATGACGGTCAATTCATGGAATCCGGCGTGGACAAGTCGGCGCGAAGCGTGGATAATCCGAAAAATCGTTTATGGAGGGATATGACGTGCAGAACACGACTCGATTGAACCAGTGGCTATTGTGGAGCGGAGCCATCGCGCTCTGCTTCTCGGCCAGTAGTTGCAAACCCGACGACTCGCCGTTCAAAGCGGAAAACGAGGCGCTCCGCAAGCAGGTTGCCAAGCAGGAGTCGGTCGTCACCTCGCTGCAGGACGGGAACAAGGTCATGCACCAACAGATCGACCTGCTGAACCAGGAACTGCGGGATGCGACGAAATCGGCCGAAAGCGCCAAGGCCGATGCGAAATCTGCCGCCGATAATTTGGCGATACAAACAGCTCAGGCAAAAAAATTGAGCGCCGACGTCCAAAAAACCGCAGCGGCGCAAGCGGCGCAGAGTATCCAAGTCGAAGAGAAAGGGGCCCAGACGGAAGACCTCCCCCGCCCCTTGAGCAGCGTCGCCAAGATTGTGGAGGACGCCCTCAGCCGCCATGGATACCACATCAAAGTGAGTATGAAGACCGATCAGAAAGCGGTCTACGTGACAGAGCGGAAAGTCTCTCCCCCTACCTCGCTTGAAGTCCCCGGCTCACGGAATCAATACGTGCTGTCGCTTCATGCGCTCCCCTCGAACGTCACTCGCCTCAACGTCAAGGCCGACTTCGAAAAACTCGCCCAGGGTGGACGCATCCTCAGCGTGAGCGCAGAAGAAGTCGCGGAAATCGAACGGAGCCTCATCCGGGAGATCAACAAGGCGTTGGCCTCCCCCAGCAAAACCTAACAACTGGCTGCTAATGCGACATCGGTCTATCGATCCATGATTGGAGACATAATTATTGAGGTAACGGAGATTCGCTCTCCAATCTGGACCGGAGACTGGACCAAAGTCGGGCAGCCCGATCTTCTTCCCTCTACACACCAAACGTTATCAAAGACTTCAATGCTTCTTGTCTCGTCTTCAAACTCAAACAGATAGTGTAGACCGCACACGCAAGGCGAACAGTGAGGCGCTGAAGCGCGGTAGCAGAGGACTCTAGCCTCATCACCCGATCCTAACAACTGCTTTCTGCAACTCGGAGAACTAGGGAGTTTCCCAGTACCATAAACGGCTGCGCGAAAGCAGGATGAAGAGCGTTAACGAGTTAGGTGTTGCTGTTCTTGGATTGGCTTGGTGAAGATGGAGGTGGAGAATGGCTGGTGAAACCATGTCCGCTCAAATAATTCATGCGGCGCCGTCCACTTCGAGAAGAAAGCCGTCGCTGCTCCCCGTCTGTTGTATGTGTGGGCTCGTTCGAGACGAGACCGCACATTCCCATGACCATGAGCGTTGGGTTACACGACGGGGGTACCAAAAAACACATGGTGCGATGCCGGCCGATTACCTTCTCACTCATACATACTGCCCAAAATGTTTTGTACAGTTCATGGATAGAATGAGAACCGGCTAGGCTCTGCATTGTATTGATGTTCCATGCGATAGAGATCTACCCGATCTCTGGTCATTTAACCAGGAGCAACTATGGCTGGTGAAATCATGCCCTCTCAGACGGCTCGTGAGACGGCTGACGTGAAGGGTCAAAATGAAGTGGCCGCTACTCTGAGAGAATTTGGGAGTAGTGTCGTGGCCTTGCGTAGCCTGATGGATCAGGACAGGTCCTTAACCGATATGGAATTACTTTTCATTGAAAACCATTTCCAGGTCATACAGATGGCCTATCTTCGGTGGAAGCGGAAGCATAGGCTCTTGCCTATCGATCCGGCGTAGGGTTGTGCACGGTAGTAATAGTGGCGCTGCTCCCCATCAGTACACAATGATGGGCGCATCGTGACGCAGCTCGACGGGTAAATATGGACCACCGATCTCACTGATTCACATATTTGCGTGCCGTGAGTCATACAAACAATATTGAGAGTGCCTGATTCGTGCTCCCTGTGTCAGTGGTGACAGAAGCACCGACATACTTGTATTGTAACGCTCTGGATTTGCTCGATGCACATACAATCACCGGTTTCACGGCGTAAAATCCCAATTCAGACACTGTGTTGGGAAAAGGAGTCGAGCATGATGAAACCTCAAGTTATCGTGGCCGAGGACCATCGCCTTGTTGCCGAAGGTGTCGTCAAGATCTTGGAGAAGGAATACAATGTGGTCGCGACACCCACGGATGGACGTGGCTTCATCGACGCGGTCGAAAAGTTTCGCCCGGCGCTTGCTTTGGTTGATATTTCTCTACCTCTATTAAATGGACTGGATGCCTGCCGCCATGTGAAAAAGTCCTGCCCTGACGTCAAAATCATCATTTTGACGATGCATTCGGAGGAGTCCTTTGTGAACGAAGCATTTTGCGTCGGAGTCGGGGGCTACGTGTTAAAAACTTCCCTTGCCGATGAACTATTGTTTGCTGCGAAGGAAGTTCTGAACGGTGGCACATACATTTCTCCGGCAGTCGCGCAGGGCCTGGTCAATCGGGCAATGGAATCGTCACTGGATCCTCACGGGCAACCGAAACCCACCCCGACCGTCACGCTCAGTCTACGGCAGAGAGAGGTCTTGCAACTGGTGGCAGAAGGCAAGTCGAATAAGGAAATCGCTTCCGCGATCAATGTGACTGTGAAAACTATCGAGTTTCACAAGGCCAGAATATCGAAGGAATTAGGCGTACACACAACGGCCGAACTGACGAAACAAGCCATCACCCTTGGGCTTATTGCCCCACCTGAGACGCCTCAAGCCCAAAATTAACTGAATTTCTTTCGCCAAAACCGCAATGATCGGGATTCGGATGGAGCGTTAGAGCTTGGTCAGCCCTTGTGCCAATGCAAACCTGGTGAGATCGGACGTGGTCTTCAAGCCCAGTTTTTTTACGAGCCCTGCTTTGTGAAACTCGACCGTTTTCACGGAGATGCCCATCTTCGTGGCAATCGTCTTCGCCGAAAGACCATTGGCAAACATCCGCAAGACCTCTTGTTGCCGTGGCGTCAATTCAATGTTGTATCCTTCGGGACGGATCCACGGATGCTCGATCGATTCTCGAACATCAGCCGCGACCTCGGAAGAAACGTACCGGCGGTCGCACATCACGGTACGGATGGCGGTCATTAACTCTGCTGAAGCGGATTGTTTGAGGACATACCCGTTCGCCCCCTTTTTGAATCCTTCGCTGACATAGAAGGGTTCGCTGAGCATCGTCACGAGAATAACCTTTACACGGGGGAGTTTCCCTTTGAGCAATTGGATAAGATCAAACCCGTTCACGTCGGGCAGCGAGACGTCCAGCAGCACAATATCCGGGGCCGCCCTTTGAACCTTTTCCAATAGCTCCGCCCCGCTATGGGCAGTCCCGACAATCACCGTCTCGTCGGTGAGTAACTGTCGAAACCCTTCTAACACTAAGGAATGATCGTCAGCAATGAACACTCGAGGTTGATACATATCCTCTCCCGAGTCGACTCCTATTGTTGCACCCAAGACCTCCAAACCATCAGACTGGCAGTGATCCAGCGTCGAGATGTTACCACATCGCCGACCCCCACAACCTGTGGGGAACCCTAGTCCTGAGCGAGGCGATGCAACGATCGACGTAGCTCGGAATGCTAGATTCAAGATGGCAATAGCGATTCTTCATCATGCGCGAGATTCCGCGCGATAGGTCAGAACACCTTCAACGTTCGATCCCTTCACAAGGTGGTACCGTTCAAGGGGGGCGCCGATCTCCAACCTATCGCTTGCGAGAAGAAGCCCAAGCCAATAAAGACCCGCACGCCGAATGTTTACTGGTCCCTCAACCAGAAACAATCTCGCGTTCAGCCAGCTTTGCCACCTCTGTGCCAGCACGCCACCTCCGACCCGCTACGGCAGTATTCCTCTTTCATCTTCACACGCAGTTTTCTTCGAACAGCTAACACGCGACCAATTTTATCGAGAACCCTTACCTCCCTAAATAGTCCGGGTACCGAGTCGAACTCGGGTGGCCTTTGTCATGAACTAGGGAACAAGCCAGTCCTCTGTCTTCCATACCTACGATAAACCCATAGCATGGCGAGCAAGCAAGAATGAAGACACAAGGAAGTACCGATGAAATTATAGAATCGTGCTCAACCAGAGGGAGGATTTCATGCGCATCATCACGTTGAGGAGGTTAGTCGGTGTATTGGTTCTCGCAAGCACAGGGTTCGTGCTTTCGGCCTGTAACACAACCAAAGCCACGGTCGACACGTTTGCCAATTTCACATCGAGTACAAGCCCGCAAGAATGGATGAATGCCGACGGCAGCATTAAGGACGACAAAAAGGCGCAACTGTTTGCCGCTATCGCATTTGAGAATCTGGAACAAGACATTGCGCGGGGGAATGGAGAATATCTTACGTCTTTGGGCGTGTTGTTGAAAGTTCCCGCCGGAGCCCAAGACGAGTTCAGAGCACGCACTCAGAATAATTATCAGCGCTTGTTCGCTCCTGACCGTCGGACGGCGGAACACATGCTGGCTATGTTGAGCAGCATGAAATGATGCCGGCGAGCCGTAGCCAACCAACGGCTTAGTCGAGCCAAGTTACCTGTCACTTTATTTCAAGGAGGCAACTATGTGGTTCAAATTGCTCATCACATGTGGATTGATTGCCATCGGAGCACTGTCTGTCCAGGCCGCGGACGTGGAAATGAAGATGGTCGATAAGAACTGTTGGATCGAAGTGTTCGAAGACAGCACGTACGATGCCAATGACCCGCATGTCAAAGTTGACGGCCCGAAGGAGTATGCGTCTCTGAAGAATCTCAATGGCAGGGATTGGAATAACGATATCCAAAGCATCATTGTCGGATCCAGCGCGATGGTGCTGGCGTACACGGATAAGGATTTCAAAGGTACGCAGGTGGCCTTCGCTCCTGGGCAGCGCATTCCCGATTTGTCCAAACTGGACATGTCCAACGATATTGAATCCATGCAGATTACCTGCGGGCAGTAGCGCCGTGAGAAATCTAGGGTTCCACCGAGGGGCAGAAGTGCGATCTATGTCGGATGATTCGCATAGGACTGGCAAAAACAATTGAAAACCGTTGACCGCATAACACGCCCACCGTGCGGAGGTAGATAAGATGGACTCGTTTGACAGACATGAGTCAGGAAGATTTTCGGCATTCATTACCGGAGCGCTAGTTGGTGCGGGTATCGCCTTGCTCTTCGCCCCCAAGGCTGGATCACAGATGCGCGGAATCCTTCGCGACTATGCGACACGTGCCAATGATGAACTTGATGATGCAATCGATCATGGGAGCGAAGCATGGAATCAAGCGACGCAGCGCGGTCAGGAATTCGTCGAGAAGGGGAAAGAATCGTTGCGTGAGACTGCACGACAAGCAAAAGGGTTTGCCGAGACGGGGCGAGCCACAGTCAGCGAAACAACGGACGAAATGGCCTCGTGACAATGATCGAGTGCTGGGTAATTGTCGCAGTTGTACAAGGCATCCATTCAATACGTTAGTAAAAGGAGGGTCTATTATGTATCGCACAATCCTAGTCACTGTACTTTGCGTAGGCTGCTTAAGTCTGACCGCGTGCCAATCTATGACAGGAAAAACAGCCGGCGAAACAATGGACGATGCGGCTATCAACAGCCGAGTTCAAGGGAAGTTAACCGGGGATAAACTGTCGAATTTTTCTCGCATTGATGCGGATACCGATCGGGGGATAGTGACACTCAGTGGTGTGGTCCTTACTGCGGAGGAAAAAACTCGCGCGACTGAACTGACGCGTCAAGTGTCCGGTGTAACCAATGTATACAACAATCTACAAATTCAAACCATGTCGACGAGCAATCCCTGATGTGACTCTTACACTCATCTGATGAAGCGAAAATTCTCGAATTGAGCATAGGGCAGCGCCAATTAATAAGGGAATGCGCGCGAAGAGGAGATATGGCTATGGCTAAAGCTCAAGATCAGTCCGTGAGAAGAATGCCCGTCGAGCCATCGACAGGCGGATCTGTTCGTCGATCGAAGAACGCACGGAGCCAGCCTGACTCCCTTACCGGCAAGAAATCGGCCCGGGGACATCGACTCTCGTCTGGCACTCCAAGTCGACGAGAAGAACTTCAACAGGGAGCCAATCCGCTGGTCTTGGGTTTAGGACGGGTTGCGGAAGCCATTCGACATGTACCGAGTAAAAGGTTCAAAGCCGCGCTGGAGAATGCTCAACACCTGGTTTACAGATATCCTCTACAGGCGATGCTCGTCGGAGTGGGACTGGGATATCTTCTCCGGCGGGGCAAAAGGAACAGCACAGGCGCAGGACATAAGACGATCCGAGCCTAATACACTGGTGGAATTCTGCTGCGTGGGGCGGAATGGTTTTGGCGCCGGGCCAGTGTGTCGGAAGGACTGTTTTAGCATGCTCTTCCGAACCGTCCGAACCCTGAAAGGCGAAGTGACGTGGATGGTCGAGCAGGGACGCGCGAGACCTCTTGTCTGCTAACTGGATAGAGAGACCTAGCCGACGACGTCATACGAACATGCCGTAGATCTCTCCTCAGTTTTCCTGGATAGCGTTGAACCCATGACCAGGCGACAGTTATTTACCATCACGTTTCTGCTTCTATTTGCCCTATTGCTCTGGGAGTTAGGACTCATTCTCCGTCCGTTCCTCTCGCCCATCCTCTGGGCAGTGATCCTTGCCGTTTTGACCTATCCTGTCTATGCCAAACTGTTAGCAACGTGCGGGCATCGCAAGAATGTGGCGGCTGGAATCATGACCGCGGGAGTACTCATCGCGGCGGTACTCCCTGCCGGGTACGGCATACTTCTGGTGAGCCAACAAGGCGTGGAGGCGTATGCACAGGCTGCAGAGTGGCTCCATGCAGGACATCTCAAAGATCTCGGTACAGTGCTCGGCAGGCTACCCGCGGTGGGAGCGTTGAGCCAGGAACTGATGGGACGCGTGATCGTAGCCGGCAGCGGAGAGATCGAGACGGCTCTTCTAGAAGGCGGTAAAGCTTTCAGTTCCTTTCTTTTCTCGCAGGGTGTCGATTTTGCCAAGAACGCATTCGTTCTCGTGACGGACTTTTCGGTCATGCTCTTCACGCTTTTTTTCGTGTTCCGAGACGGTCCTCAGATCTACCAGAGTGTCTATCGGGCCATTCCACTCGATGAATCGCATAAGACAAAGATCTTCGAGCGTCTCAGCAACACGTTCAAGGCCGTCGTAAGAGGCACGCTCCTGATTGCACTGACGCAGGGGGCAACGGTCGGCGTCGCGTACTATGCGTTGGGCATACCATTCGCGCTATTTCTTGGGACCCTGTCAGGAGTCCTCGCCATGCTACCCGTCGGCGGCACAGCAATTATCTGGGCGCCGATTGCTCTCTACTTTTTACTCAGCGGCGCAGTGGCCAATGGGGTGATCCTGATTGCAATCGGCGCAGGCTTGGTCGGCTTGATGGATAACTTGCTGCTCCCGATCCTGATCGGAGTGAGGGCCCGACTTCCTCTGCTCCCCCTGTTCCTTGCGTCGTTCGGTGGTCTGATCTATTTCGGCATCCTCGGCCTGTTTCTTGGTCCGATTATTCTCGCCGGCGTCATCGAAACAAGTACGATCTACCGGAAAGAATATCAACAAGACGAGCAAGCCCCGGTCATCGCTGTCACGACAAGTTCCCGCGACAATCTGCTTCCTACGCCCGAACTCATAGGCAAGCCGCTATAGCCGAGAGCGGTCCTTCCTGAATCGCCAAAAACTCGGGACAATCCTAGTGGTGGAGCGGATCGACCCATGCGACCCTACGGCTCAGACGCAGGCCGAGCAAAAAACATCCGCTACGAGGAGGTCGCCATGCCGATGATTCTATGGTTATTTGGGTTTCCCGTCACTCTCGCTCTTGTCATGTGGCTGGTCGAGATCGTGCAACTTTGAGTTCGAACGATACAGTCTGTGCAACGCCCTCGGTCCCTTCCTGCCAATCAGGAGGGTGATGGGAGGAACAACGTTCCCATGAGAATCATACATACAGTCTTGTGCTGCAAATGTGGCTCGTCAAATCTGGAGATGTGTTATGCCTCGAAAGCCCTGGGGCCGCACCTATGCCCTCTTTGCGCCAAGACGTGGCAGAAAATCCGGACACGATTCCTGATGAAAAGGCAGCCTGCCGCCTGAGCTGCGACCAGGTGAACCTCAGATATGAGCGATAAACAAACCAAAAGAGGATGTATGCTGTGTCACCGCTGCAGAGGGCTGTTGGTATATGAATGCTTCAGTGAGCTGAAAGATCGGGCAGGTCGCATGTGCCTAGCAACACGATGTATCAACTGTGGCCATATCGAGGACTCCGTGGTGCGTTCCAATCGCCTCCGCGCTCCTGAGATGAAACGGACAATGCCCCGAAGAATGATCAGAGCCGTCGTGCTTCCTAGATAACAATCTGAACGCTATCGTTCCATATGACCTGAAGTTCCTGCGATGGTCGCACACGGTCACTTGGGCTCTCCGGTTCCTCACCGGAAAGGCGTTGTTTCCTTTAATGTGATTCTGCCTCATTCTGGAATCTCAATCTGCGAATCATCCGATCATGCCGTGGCCGTCAAGGTGGCCTCGGAATGCAATCGCGCACGGTTGCGCAGAATCGTCTCATCCACTATGTCGCCGCATTGAAGACAACGGAGCGCCCAAAAGATGCACCGCCCGGTGTCGCTCTCAAGATCAATACACATTTCACGTTCCAGGCACCCGCTGCAACGTTTGCAGCTCGGCTGAGCACACAGCTTTGTGGGCGCCTCCACTGTCTTGGAAAGCATCGTATTCATGGAAGCCTCCTCCCGATAATTTCGTTAATGGTGATGAAATGTTCACGCTCCAGTACACATGCGCACTCTACTATCGCGTGCCGAGCTGTCGCCCTGGCTACCTCCCTAGTTTGAGCAGTCAATCACCCTGGCGCTTGCAGGCCTGTAAGAAGATGGGTCGATGGAAGTTGTATGCCCGGCAGCGAGGATCGGAGACCGCACAAGCGAAGACTTTGAATCAGAGAAAGTTGAAAAATCCTAACAGAGGGACCAAGGGGACGAGCGGAAATGTCATCTCAGTGGAAGATTCTACACTCACAGCTGAACTTGATATTCCCGTTGGCTCATTTCAAGTCCCGACAAATCAAGGGCGCCAATGAGGTCCCCTGCTTTCAGGGGCGGAGCCACATCTCATTGATCAATAGCCAGGAATAGAGAGTGACTCTTTCAGTGATCGCCCATGCTCTTTCCTGGTACTCCCCTTGAGGCTCGATTGTTGAGCCTGCTACAGTGTGTCTGGTGCAAACACCGCCGGCAATTTCAAGAGCTGAGCCAGACCCACTATGAACTGTCTGATATTCCAAGGTTTTACAGCGACGAGGGACGGCGATTTCAAGGGAAAGATGTCGAGATATAGATTCAAGTATTTATCATAAACTTCGTTCGACTAGGGATTATCCTAGGGGGAGGACGGCTATTCGGCACATATACTCATCGCGCACTGCCCCTTTAGAATGTTGGCCGCCGATCCTGTCACCTGGATCTCATGCGGACATGTGACAGGCACATCGAGGCGTTCATTTGCCCAATCAGAGAAGGGATGGTCGTGGGAGAGGCCTATTATCCTTCTGTGAACATGAACGAGATGTATCGGTTACAGCCGACCCTGGCTAACCTTCGCAGTACCTTTACCCTCGTCCTCTTGTCCGCCATCGAGATCGCCGAGGTAATCGGATATGTCTCCCCTCTCCGGTCTATGTCCTGTCTCTTCCTTAATCACCACCGTCTTTCTTACTTTCGTCGCGTTCGGACGCGCTGGATTGATCACGGGTGCGATGTTTCCGCCCATGCTTAGTCAGCAGACATATTATTCAATCTCCTCCTGAAACGAGGAACGATATGAACGAAACAACGACTCTCCCTTCACCCAAGAAGCAGCCGTCCAAAGCCATGCTGAGCAACGGTAAGCTTGGCAGACAGAATGCGAGACACATTTCGCCAAAGGATTCCTCCGAGGCTCATTCGCGGCTGATCCTCGCGACAATTGTCGCGTTTCGCGATGGCGATTTCTCGGTGCGGTTGCCTGCGGGGTGGGCAGGGATGGATGCGCAGATTGCGGAGGCGTTCAATCAGACGATCGCGCAAAAGGAACACATTCTGAAGGAGGTCACACGGCTGAGCGCGACAGTGGGCAAGGAGGGACGGCTGAGGGAACGCATGTCGCTGCCGGGGGCGGTCGGCGCGTGGGCAACGGAGGTAGATTCCATCAATACACTCATCGACGATCTGGTGCGGCCCACGACAGAAATCGCGCGAACCATCGGCGCAGTGGCCAAGGGCGACCTCGATCGGTCGATGGATCTGGAGGTAGACGGGCGCTTGCTGAAGGGTGAATTCCTTCGCTCGGCGAAGCTTGTGAATACCATGATCGATCAGCTTTCGGTCTTCACTTCGGAAGTCACCCGTGTGGCGCGCGAAGTCGGCACCGAGGGCAAGCTCGGCGGCCAGGCGCGGGTCAAGGGTGTGTCCGGTGTGTGGAAGGAACTCACCGACTCGGTCAACCAGATGGCCGGCAACTTGACCGCCCAGGTGCGCAACATCGCCGACGTGACCATCGCGGTGGCGAATGGCGATTTGTCCAAGAAGATTACCGTCGATGTCCGCGGCGAGATTTTGCAGCTCAAAGAGGCCATTAACACGATGGTGGATCAGCTCCGCTCCTTCGCGTCGGAGGTGACGCGCGTGGCGCGCGAGGTCGGCACCGACGGGCGTCTCGGTGGCCAGGCGGTGGTGCCCGGTGTGGCCGGCACCTGGAAGGATCTCACCGACTCGGTCAATGCTATGGCAACCAATCTCACCGCGCAGGTGCGTAACATCGCGACGGTGACTACTGCGGTGGCGCGCGGCGATCTTTCGCGCAAGATCACTGTCGATGTGAAAGGCGAGATTCTTGAGCTGAAGGAAACCATCAACACGATGGTCGAGCAGCTCCGCTCCTTCGCGTCGGAGGTGACGCGTGTGGCGCGCGAGGTCGGCACCGAGGGCAAGCTCGGCGGCCAAGCGCAGGTACCAGGGGTAGCCGGCACCTGGAAGGATCTCACCGATAACGTCAATTCCATGGCCAACAACCTCACCGGCCAGGTCCGCAACATCGCCGACGTGGCCACCGCCATCGCCAAAGGCGATCTCTCCTCGAAGATCACCGTCGAGGTCAAGGGCGAAATCCTCGAGTTGAAGAACACCATCAATACGATGGTGGATCAGCTCAACGCCTTTGCTTCCGAGGTCACGCGCGTGGCCCGCGAGGTCGGCACCGACGGCAAGCTTGGAGGCCAGGCCCAAGTGGGCGGCGTGGGCGGCACCTGGAAGGATCTCACCGATAACGTCAACTTCATGGCGAGCAACCTCACCAACCAGGTCCGCAACATCGCCGCGGTCACCACCGCCGTCGCCACCGGCGACCTCTCGCAGAAGATCACCGTCGACGCCAAGGGCGAGACCCTGGAGCTGAAGAACA
>DATENE010000001.1:0-5006 GCA_035275205.1 Nitrospiraceae bacterium | reverse complement strand
GGGCCGTCAGCTTGCAGCTGAGCTGTTGCAGTATCGTAACGATCCTCGGGGTCTCATTTTGGCCCTTCCCAGAGGCGGAGTGGTCGTGGGCTATCAACTCAGCCACGCCCTCCATCTCCCGCTCGACGTGTTTATTTCGCGTAAGATCGGTGCGCCCGGCAATCCCGAGTATGCGATTGGAGCGGTGGCCGAAACGGGATCGTGCTATTTGAATCAAGAAGCGGTCAGTTCCTTTAGCTTATCCCGATCGGAGCTGGACCGATTAATTCATCTCCAAGAGACAGAGATCGCCAGACGCAAAGACCTGTACCGGCAAGGCCGGCAGCTCCTGCATCTCACGGATCGCACTGTGCTCTTGGTTGACGACGGCCTCGCCACAGGCTCGACGTTCATGACCTCGGCACTTGCCATTCGCAGTATGCAGCCTCACCGTCTGGTGGGAGTGATTCCGGTCGGACCCCCGTCGACAATCCGTGAAGTTCGAGCACATGTGGACGAGTTGGTGGTGCTCATGACGCCGGACCCGTTCGAGGCCGTAGGAAATTTCTTCGTGGACTTCACGCAAGTCGAGGATCGCGACGTCGTGGAATACTTGAGTCTGGCCGAGGAGGCGATGCTCGAACGCACGCCCTCCTCACCAGCCTCGTAAGACGTCTTGTCACAAGAAAAGAACCGCCAAGAGAGAGCCCTCTGAAAATCTTGCTCATCGAGTCAGTCGTGACATCATCCCTCCAATCGATCCCGTCAGTGCTGTCCGCAACAGAGCTTGTATCGCTCCTCCGAAATGATCTTCATACTTTGAGAGACGGTTTCGCGATCTTCCGGGCTGGCCACCTGGTCGATGGCAGGATAAAGTGCTCGCTCTTCTTTCCTATTGTGGGAACCGAGTATATCCAACCGTGTCTGTTTCTCCCGGTCGCTGTCCGGAATCTGCTCCCCACTTTGCCCTGTATGGCCTCATGCTGTCGCGCGATCCGGCAACGACAGCGTCCTACACTTCAATGATGATGATGCTGATGATGATGATCGTCAAGGTCATGGTCGTGATCGCCACGAACTTTCTTTTTCTCCCCGACAGCCTTCGGCTTCAACGGAGTAAATCGGGCCGCATACGCATCCTTTTCCGGCAATTTGATAAAGGCCACGATTACTGTTTCCGGGTTGACCAGAAATTCGCCGATACCTTTCAACGTATGATGTTCTGACGGCTCCAGCTTGATTGTGATTTTACTTCCGGCCTTACCCTGTTGAATATTCGCCTTACCCTCTCCACCATCGGTATTAATCGCTTGACCTATGTGATCGGTGACATGCAGTACCAGCTCTCCATCCTTGGCCACGAGTTCCAGATGATATGGACCTGCCGCGCGGACTTGCCCGCCATGCGGCGAAGCCATCGTATCCAGTTGTTCATCAGTATGTGCCCAAACAGACTGAGAGCTAATCAGTGTCGCGGCAAGCACAGCGGCAATAATCGATGCGTTCATTGTTTCTCCTCAAAATACGAATTGGAACGGCAGGGAAGGGGCGAAGATTTCCAGTTAAAAGCGAGGCTCTTCCCTCTCTAGCCCCGCGTCCATGGCCCGGCCTATTGACAGGCTTGCGCCATGAAGCGTGATGAATAATGCGGGTTAGGACAAGCGTTTACTCTTTCAGAATCACGCCGCACGCAATGCGGGGCCCACCTGGCGCATCCTTTGTCGTCGGGTCCGGCAGATACTTGTCGTCAAACTCATGGATAATGAAGGCGCTCCCATCCTGATCGAAGAGGGTGTTCAGCCCCTCGGACAGGGTTACCCGACTTGTGATCGTATACAGCGACCCTCTCCGATCGTCGTTCACGGACAGGTTCTGAAGATCGCCGAGATGGTAGGGATGGTTCCCTAATCCGGATGTGACGTTTGCCTCCGGATTGATCGCCGCATCCACATTCCCATCATAGTGACCTTTGGCCGCCGCGAAGGGCTCGCAGTTGCCGACCTCGTGAATGTGGATCCCATGGCGTCCCGGCTTCAACTTGCTGTCCGGCGTGCCGGTGAGCGTCAACTTGATCTTGACCCGCCCTTCATACTTCTCGTAGAGATGCGCCTCTCCCGTAATGCCGGGGCCGGCGATGATCGCCTTCGCGTGCAGGGGTTTTTCGAGCTTGCCCGTGTAATAGGACGAGCAGCCGGCAAGCGGTACGAATGCCGAGACCACGATCGCCGTTCCCACAAGTATCCGACTCATGCATCCTCCTTGGTTATTCGATTCTCCGAAACCCTTCGAGTACAGCCTCATATCTGTACATCATCCGTCGAGCGGCCATCATAGCAGAGTGCGTAAAAAGTCCGCCAGCGCCACAGGCCGTGGCGCGTGAAGCGCGCGACATGCGAGAACGGCGCGACCCGAAGTTGACGATTCGAAGTTCTGAAAACCTCGAACTTAGGACCTCGAACCCTCGCGTCTCGCTCGTCCCGCCAGTCTCGCGCGTTTCATGTGGTTCCGAGCGCCTTGAGACGTTCCGAAAGACGAAGATTCTCGCTGTAGTCCACCGGGCAATCGATCACGGTCGGCTTTCCGCACGAGAGCGCAGCGTTCAGCACTGGCCCCAATTCCGACGGTTCCTCGACGCGGTAGCCAACCGCGCCAAAACTTTGCGCCATGGCGACGAAATCGGGGTTACCGAATTCAACACCGGAGGTCCGCCCGAACTTCATCTGCTGTTTCCATCGGATGACCCCGTAGCCGTTGTCTCGCCAGATCAGCACGACAAGTGGAAGCTGCAACCGCACGGCGGTCTCCAGTTCCTGGACGTTCATCAGAAATCCACCGTCTCCAGTCACAGCGACGACGCGCCGCGTAGGGAACAGGAGCCTGGCCGCAATAGCCCCGGGCAACGCCATACCCATCGCCGCGAATCCATTCGAAATGATGCAGGTGTTCGGCGCCTCGCAGGGAAACATCCGGGCCATCCATAACTTATGCGCTCCCACATCACAGATGACCAGATCGTCCGGTGCCAGCGCCTGTCGCAAATCGCGAATAATGTGCTGAGGGCGCAGGGGCCATTCAGGCGGTTGCGCCCACTCCTCCTCATAGGCGGTCTGTACCAGCCGGCGGCTCTCTTTCGCCCATGCGAGTTCGAACGAGGCCATATGCTCTCCGATCTGATCGAGCGATAACGCGATATCTCCCAATACGCCGACATCCATAATATAGTGCGCATCCACTTCGGACGGCGACACATCCACATGCACGATATGCTTGTCGCGGTTCGGATTCCATAAAGACGGAGCGTACTCCACAAAATCATAGCCCACCGCTACAACAGCATCGCTCTGTTCCATCACCATGGCCGGATAATCCCGCATCTGCAATCCGATCGCATAGAGGGACAATGGATCGCTGTCCGGAACAACACCCTTGCTCATGAACGTGTGGACCACCGGCATGTTCGCCTGTCGGGCAAACCGCCGGACTGCTTCATGCGCTTGTCCCCGGATCACCCCGTTGCCGACCAAGAGGATCGGCCGACGCGCCTGAGCCAAGACCTCGACGGCCCGGTTCACTTGGCGCGTCAGCGGCTCCGGCAAGACCGGCGCCTGCACGCGTAACGGCCCATCCATCTCACGATCACTCACCGTTTCCGACGCGACGTCCTCCGGCAGCTCCAGATGAGTCGAACCGGGCTTTTCAGTCTGTGCAACCTTGAAGGCTTTGCGCACCGTCTCGGCCATGGTCCGGGGGTGAAAGATCTCGGCATTCCACTTCGTGACCGGCTTGAACATGGATAGGACATCGATGAACTGATGCGACTCTTTGTGCTTCCGATCCAGCGAGGCTTGTCCCGTGATCGCAACCAGCGGGGCGCGATCCAGATACGCGTCTGCCACGCCGGTAAGCAAATTGGTTGCACCGGGTCCCAGAGTGGAGAAACAGACCCCGGCCTTTCCCGTCAGCCGCCCATGGACATCGGCCATGAAGGCCGCCCCTTGCTCGTGTCGTGCGGCAATGAATCGGATCTGCGAATCTACGAGCGAGTTCAAGACGTCAAGTGTCTCCTCTCCTGGTACGCCGAAGATCCACTGCACTCCTTCATTTTCCAGACACCGCAGCAATAGCTCAGACCCTTTCATGATGGTCCCCTCACCCCAATCAAGGTTGCCTGCCGATCTGTGACTTTCGTGTCCCTCTCGGCAGAGATCTTCGCCTTCGACTGCCCCCAGCAAGATGAACACCCCTTGGCCTTGCCCGAAACGGCGAATGGCTTCTTCACCATCCAGCTAACTCCGCACAAGCATGATCGCGACAAAAAGGACGGCTAAGGCAAGGAGTAATGTGAAGCGAGCGATCCAGCGAGACCACAGAACCAGAGCGTGATCGAAGCTGGTTCGGCTCTCCATGGGGAGCTGTACGATCCGCCCAACGCGAGGCCCGATGATGAGATCGTGGGTCAGGGTCATAAGAAGAAGGAACGTCACGAGCCCCAGCTTGACGGCTAGGATCATGGGCCATTCCGACGGGTTGGCGATCGGAATTCCCCGCAGATGCAGCAACAGCGGCCCCGTGAACAAGAGCACGACGATCGCGGTCCAGACCATCATCCGGAATCGATGGGCCGTGGCCAAAAAGAGCACCGACTTCTGTGACGCAAACGGTTCACGCCTGAGTACCGGCACAAGTACAAGGGACAAGAAGATCGTCCCCCCGATCCAACTGACCGCCGCGACAAGATGGAACCATATGAGAAGAGACGCCCCTATCATCCGCCACACACTACATTGTGGCCTGACCGGGGTTCTAGGGCGGCGATTGGGTCAACTCCGACTGCTGTCAATGCTTCCCGTGGAATCGATGGATGCGACGGCATCACTCACCAGTCATAAGAACTTGCTCGGAAACTGTCTCACCAACGACCTCGTTAGAGTATCTGCGATGAGATAGACGTGCTCTCGCATCATCGGCCAGGTTGCCTCTATCTGGGCATAGTCCTTTTTTTTGTACAGGTTGATCTGGAGGACATG